>NZ_JAGQDD010000002.1:0-465838 GCF_018069845.1 Ideonella alba | reverse complement strand
AAGGCCGGGCCGGCGGCCCGCCAGGGCCGGCAGCCTGTTTCGGCGCAGGGTCATGTCCGCGCAGCGGACGTGAGCCGCAGCCAAAATCGAATGCACGTGCAGAAGGCACTCATGGAGTACCTTCTGCTCGGCCGGATCGGCTGAAGGCCGGGCCGGCGGCCCGCCAGGGCCGGCAGCCTGTTTCGGCGCAGGGTCATGTCCGCGCAGCGGACGTGAGCCGTAGCCAAAATCGAATGCACGTGCAGAAGGCACTCATGGCGTACCTTCTGCTCGGCCGGATCGGCTGACGCATTGGCCTGCCCTTGATCTGGGGCAAGCGAGCGATCAGCGTCCTGTCAGGCGCCCGGCGCAAGCTCCCCGCAGGAGACAACAAGGGTTCACAACGATGAAACTCGCCCTGATCACTGACCTGCATGCCAACCGCGAGGCGGTGCAGGCGGTGCTGGACCATGCCAAGGCCGCCGGCGCGCAGCGCTACGCATTCCTGGGCGACTATGTCGGCTACGGTGCCGATCCCGGCTGGGTGGTCGACACCGTGCGCGAGTACGTGGCCGCTGGCGCGATCGCCGTCAACGGCAACCACGATGCCGGCTGCGTCCAGGAAATCTCGCCCAACATGCGGCCGGACGCCCGCCAGGTGGTGGAGTGGACCCGCGCGCAGCTCACGCCCGCCCAACTGGCCTTCCTGGCCGAGCGGCCGATGTCGCACACCGAGGGTGACATGCTCTTCGTGCACGCCAACGCCTTTGCGCCGGCCGAGTGGGAGTACATCCAGGGCCGGATCGAGGCGGTGCGCAGCCTGCATGCCACCACCTGCCACTACACCTTCTGCGGCCACATGCACGAGCCCAAGCTGTTCCACCTGTCGGGCACCGGCAAGGCGGGCGACTTCGTGCCCACGCCCGGCGTGCCGATTCCGGTGCCGCCGCACCGCCAGTGGCTGATCGTGCCCGGCTCGGCCGGTCAGCCGCGTGACGGCAACCCGGCCGCCTGCTACGCGATGTTCGACCTGCGCGAGCAGACCCTGAGCTTCCAGCGCGTGCCCTACGACCACGAACTGGCGGCCGCCAAGATCCGCGCCGCCGGCCTGCCGGAGCGCCTTGCCGACCGCCTGGCCCATGGACAGTAGCAGCAGCTTCGCCGGCGGCAAGGGGCCGGCGCCGGATGCCGGGCAACGTGTACTGCAGGTGGGCGAGGTCATCGACGGCTTCCGCCTCGAAGAGCGTCTGCACCAGGGCGGCATGGCCACGCTGTGGCGCGTGCAGCGCGTCGACGACCAGGGCCGGCCGCTGGCCGACAACCCGCCGCTTCCGCTGATCATGAAGGTGCCGCGCATCAAGGGCGGCGAAGACCCGGCCACGATCGTCGGCTTCGAGGTCGAGCGCATGATCATGCCGATGCTCTCGGGGCCGCACGTGCCGAAGTTCGTCGCCAAGGGCGACTTCACGCGCCAGCCCCACATCGTCATGGAGCACATCCCGGGCGAGACCCTGCGCCCGCGCCTGGACCAGGCGCCGCTGGCGCTGGACGAGGTGGTCGAGATCGGCTCGCGCGTGGCACAGGCGCTGCACGAGCTGCACCGGCAGAACGTGGTGCACCTGGACATCAAGCCCAGCAACATCCTGTTCCGCCCCGACGGCACCGCGGTGCTGGTCGACTTCGGCCTGTCGCGCCACGACCACCTGCCCGACCTGCTGGACGAGGAGTTCACGCTGCCCATGGGCACCGGGCCCTACATGTCGCCCGAGCAGGTGCAGTTCGTCCGCAACGACCCGCGCAGCGACATCTTCGCGCTGGGCGTGATGCTCTACCACTTCACCACCGGCGAGCGCCCCTTCGGCGCCCCCACCTCGGTCAGCGGCCTGCGCAAGCGGCTGTACGTAGACCCGGTGCCGCCGCGCGCGCTGCGCAGCGACTGTCCGCCCTGGCTGCAGGAGCTGATCCTGAAGTGCCTGGAGGTCAAGCCCGAGCACCGCTACCAGAGCGCCGCGCAGCTGTCACTCGACCTGCAGAACCCCACGCAGATCGCGCTGACGCGGCGCGCCGAGCGCCTGCAGCAGTCCAGCGCCTTCAAGCGCATGAAGCGCTGGTTCTTCGCGCTGGGCAGCGAGCCCGACAACCGCGCGGTCAGCGCGTCCGAGCTGGTCAAGAAGAGCCCGATCATCATGGCCGCGGTGGACATCGACTCGGCCTCGAGCCAGCTGCTCGAGCAGCTGCGCGAGACCGTGCGCCGCATCGTGCTGACCGAGCCCGGCGCGCGCCTGGCCTGCGTCAGCGTGATGAAGACCGCGCGCATCGGCATGGACGAGCTGGTCGACGCCGAAGGCCGCAGCGTGCACGTCAAGCAGCTGGTCAACCTCAAGCACTGGGCACGGCCGATCAGCAAGTCGCTGAACCTGGACGACGGCCGGCTGACCTTCCATGTGCTGGAAGCGCCGGACCCGGCGGCGGCCATCATCGACTTCGCCAAGCGCAACCACGTCGACCACATCGTGATGGGTGCGCGCGGCCAGTCGGCGCTGCGCCGCTACCTGGGCAGCGTGTCCTCGCAGGTGGTGGCCGAGTCGGACTGCACCGTCACCGTGGTGCGCGCCGAGACGCCGGCCGACGACGACTACGTCCCCTTCTGACGTGGCCGAGGCCGACAACCCCTGCGTCCGCTGCGGCGCCTGCTGCGCCGCCTTCCGGGTGGACTTCTCGGTGGAGGAGCTGGACAGCCGCTTCGGCCGCGTGCCCGACGGCCTGACGGTCGAGGTCACCGACGGCACCTGCCGCATGCGCGGCACCGACCACGCCCAGCCGCGCTGCGCGGCCCTGGTGGGCACGGTGGGCGTGCAGGCCCACTGCGGCATCTACGAGTGGCGGCCGTCGCCCTGCCGCGAATTCGGCCTGCTGGCGCCGCTGGGCCGTGGCGACGAGGCCTGCAGCCGCGCCCGCGCGCGGCATGGCCTGCCGCCTTTGGTGTGATCAGAAACTGCCGGGGTAAGCGCCGCCGTCGATCAGCAGGTTCTGGCCGGTGAGAAAGCCGGCCTGCGCACTGCAGACGTAGGCGCACAGCGCACCGAACTCGGCGGGCGAGCCGAAACGCCGCGCGGGCGCGACCTGGCGGCGCTGATCCATCACCGCCTCCAGCGGCTGGCCGCTCTTCGCCGCGGCACCTTCCATCGTCTTGCGCAGGCGGTCGGTGTCAAACGCGCCGGGCAGCAGGTTGTTGATGGTGACGTTGCGGCTGGCCAGGCGCGGCTGGCGCGACAGGCCGGCGATGAAACCGGTCAGGCCGCTGCGCGCGCCGTTGGACAGGCCCAGGATGTCGATCGGCGCCTTCACCGCGCCCGAGGTGATGTTGACGATGCGCCCGAAGCCGCGCTCGGCCATGCCGTCGACCACCGCCTTGATCAGCTCGATCGGGGTCAGCATGTTGGCGTCCAGCGCCGCGATCCAGGCCGCGCGGTCCCAGTCACGGAAGTCACCCGGCGGCGGTCCGCCGGCGTTGTTGACCAGGATGTCGACCTGCGGGCAGGCGGCCAGCGCGGCGGCGCGGCCCTCCGGCGTGGTGATGTCGCCGGCCACGGTGCGCACCGTGATGCCCGGGGATGCCGAGCGCAGCTCGGCCGCAGTGGCCTCCAGGGCCTCGGCGCCTCGCGCCGTGATCACCAGGTGCACGCCCTCGGCCGCCAGCGCCTGTGCGCAGCCCTTGCCCAAGCCCTTGCTGGCCGCACACACCAGGGCCCAGCGGCCCGCGATCCCCATGTCCATCGCTCGTCCTCCTATCGCCAACGGGCGAGCAGCCACACGCCGCTCATCACCAGCACCGTGCCGGCCAGCAGCCAGGGCGTGAAAGGCTCGCCCAGCAGCCACACCCCCATCGCGATCGTCGACAGCGGCCCGATCATGCCCACCTGGGCGGTCATGGCCGAGCCGATGCGCTCGATCGCCATCATCACCATCAGCACGGGTGCAAAGGTGCAGGCCAGCGCGTTGAGGGCCGACAGCGCCACCACGGGCGCCGGCACCACGGCCGCATCCCAGGGCCTGAAGAGCGCGAAATGCAACAGGCACAGCACGCAGGCCGCGCTGCTGGCCAGGCCGGTCAGGCGCATCGACCCCAGCCGGCCCACCACCTCGCCGCTGGCCACCAGGTAGACCGAATAGCTGACCGCGCTGCCGAACACCAGCGCCGCGCCCAGCGCCACCGCGCCGCCCTGCAGCGTCAGCTCATGGCCGAAGACCACCAGCGCGCCCGAGTAGCTGATCGCCGCCGCCAGCCACTGCCGGGTGCTGACATGCCGCTTGAACCACAGCACCGAGATCACCATCACGATGGTCGGGCCCAGGTACAGGATCAGCCGCTCCAGGCTGGCGCTGATGTACTGCAGGCCGGCGAAGTCCAGCATGCTGGCCGCGTAGTAGCCCGAGAAGCCCAGGCCCCAGACCGCCAGCCAGTCGCGCCGCGTCAGCGCGGCCTGGCCGCGGCTGGCCCACACCGCCAGGGACAGGAACATCGGCAGCGCCAGCGCCATGCGCCAGGCCACCACCGTCACCGCGTCCACGCCGTGGCGGTACATCAGCTTGGCCAGGATGGCCTTGCCCGAGAAGGCCACGGCGCCGGCCGCGGCCAGCACGATGCCCGGCCACAGCTGATCGCCGCGGGCCGAGGCAAAGGCCGAGACGCGCGCGCCGCCGGTCATTCAGCAGCCCACCGCCGCGCCGTCGCGCCGCGGGTCGCTGGCGGCCACATAACCCTCGACCGCCGGATCGCCCAGGCGCCAGATGAACTGGCCGGCGCCGAAGTCCTGGTAGCTGTCGCTGATCGGCTCGACCTGGTGGCCGCGCTCGGCCAGGCCGGCCACGGTGGCGGCTGGCCAGTGCGCCTCGGTGTTGATCGACAGGCCCTGGTTGAAGCGCCAGCGCGGCGCATCGCAGGCGGCCTGCGGCTGCTGGCGGTGCGCCAGCATGCGCACCAGGGTCTGCACATGGCCCTGCGGCTGCATGTTGGCGCCCATCACACCGAAGGCCATGCGCGGCGCACCATCGGCATCGGTGAGGAAGCCGGGGATGATGGTGTGGAAGGGCCGGTGGCCCGGTGCCACCTGGTTGGGATGGCCATCGACCAGGCTGAAGCCATGGCCGCGGTTCTGCAGGCTGATGCCCCAGTCCGGCAGACACACGCCGGAGCCGAAGCCCATGTAGTTGCTCTGGATCCAGCTGACCATCATCCCCTGCTCGTCGGCGGCGCACAGGTAGATCGTGCCGCCGCGGCGGTGCACGTCCCCGGGCGTGCCGGCCTGGAAGACCTGCGCGCGGCGTGGGTCGATCAGGCGCGCGCGTGCGGCCAGGTAGTCCTCGTCCAGCAGGTCCTGCACGCCCACCGTCATGGCCGAGGGCTCGGCGACGAAGCGGTAGACATCGGCAAAAGCCAGCTTGATCGCCTCGATCTGCAGGTGCGCGGCCTCGGGGCCATCGGGGTCCAGCGCGCCCAGGTCGAAGCGGCGCAGGATGCCCAGCGCGATCAGCGCGGTGATGCCCTGCCCGTTCGGCGGGATCTCGTGCAGGCGGTGGCCCAGCGCGTCGACAGCGATCGGCTCGACCCACTGCGCCGCCATGCCGGCCAGGTCGGCGGTGCGCATCGAGCCGCCCTGCGCCGCCGAGGCGGCGGCCAGCGCGGCAGCCACCTCGCCGCGGTAGAAGGCCTCGCCACCACTGCGGGCGATCGCGCGCAGCGTTCGCGCGGCGCCCGGCATCGCAAAGCGCTCGCCCACGTCCGGCGCGCGCCCACGGGGCAGGAACAGCTCGGCAAAGCCCGGCTGGCGCACCAGCGACTCGACCTGCGCCGCCGCCGCCCATTTCTGCTGCACCACCACCGGCACCGCATAGCCGCGCTCGGCGATCTCGATCGCCGGCGCCAACAGGCGCTCCAAGGGCAGCCGGCCCAGGCGCTGGTGCAGCGCCATCCAGCCGGCCACCATGCCGGGCACGGTCACTGCGTCCCAGCCGCGCGCCGGGGGAGCCACCGCCTCGCCGTGGCGCTGCCGGAAATAGGCCGGCGTCCAGGCGGCCGGTGCGCGCCCCGAGGCGTTCAGGCCCTGCAGACGCTGGCCGTCCCAGACGATGCCGAAGGCGTCCGAGCCCAGGCCGTTGCTGCAGGGTTCGACCAGGGTCATGACCGCGGCTGCGGCGACCACGGCATCCGCGGCACTGCCGCCCTCGGCCAGCATGCGCAAACCGGCCTGCGCGGCCAGCGGGTGCGAGGTGGCCACCATGTTGCGCGCGAACACCGGCAGGCGGGCGCTGGGGTAGTGGCAGTGGTAGTTGAAGGAATGGTTCACAGCGGCTCCAGGGTCAGTCGGCCATCGACCAGGATCAGCTCGGACGCGGCCTCGTAGCCCGAGTCGAAACCCACCCAGGCCCAGGCCGATCCATCGGCCGCGGCCACCAGCGGGGTGGGCTGCACGCCGGACAGGGGCTTGAGTTCGGGCGGCACGGCCACGCAGTCGCGGCCGCTGCTGCTGAGATTGCCCAGCACGATGGACTCGCTGCCACCCTGGGTCTGATCGCCCTTGTCCAGGTTGAAGCGCCACTCGGCGCCCTCCCGCACACGCGCCGGCGCACGGCCGGCCGCACCAGCCTTGACGGTGACGCCCTCGCCGGGCGCGCCGCCCACGCCGATGCAGCCACCGGGCACCGTGGCCACCATGCGCAGCGCCCAGCGCACGCGGTAGCGCGCCCCGGGCTGCAGGCCGTCGATGCGGCGGGCGGTGAAGACGAACAGGTCATCGCTGTGGTTGTGGCCGGCCAGGCGCAGGCCCTGGCCGGCCAGCGGCGCGGGCAGGGCCACCACCGTCTGCGACAACTCGGAGGGCGCGGTGTCGTCGCTGTAGTCGGCCGAGCCCAGCTGCCACTGCGAGGCCTCGGCCGCGAAGCCGACGGCCAGGCCGTCGTCGCCGCCCCCGCAGGCGACCAGGGCGGCAGCGACTGCCACCAGCGCGAGGGGTCGAAGCGTGCCATGCATGCGCGGCATCATAGGGTCAGGGCTCGACCTGGGCGTCGATGTAGCGGCGCACGCGGGGCGGCTCGTCGCCCAGATGGAAAGCCAGGCGCTGCTCGCGCAGGCCGATGTCACCGGCAGTGAAGCGTTCGTGGCGACGCAGGTGCTCCACCCAGCTTTCGTCGACGAAGTACTCGATGTAGCGACCGGGCGCCGCGGCATCCTGGAACAGGCCCCAGGACAGCGCACCCTGGCGCAGCCGGGCCTGGCGGGTCTGCTGCATCACGGCCTTGAACGCGGCCTCGCGCGCGGGGTCGATCTGGTATTCCACGGTCACCATGACCGGCCCGGCCTCGGGGTCGACCGGCGACGCCGGTTCGGGCAGGCCGCCGGCGGGCTGGGCCGGGCTGGGGTCGGGCGCGCTGTCGCTGATCAGCGGCCAGCGGCGCAGCAGCAACTGCACGGCCACGCCGGCCACCACCGAGGCCACCAGCGCGCTGCGCACGCTGCTGTGCCCGGCCACCTGGCCCCACAGCGCCGCGCCGGCCGCCGTGCCACCCATCAGGCACATCTGGTAGATCGACATGCCGCGCGCCCGCACCCAGCCGGGCAGCACCATCTGCGCCGACACCGTCAGCGTGTTGGCCGCCGAGATCCAGGCCATGCCCGCCAGCACCATGGCCAGCGCCGCCACCGCCGGGTGCGGCGCAAACGCGATCAGCAGCGTCAGGCCCGCATGCACCAGCGGCCCCACGGTGACGAACAGCGTGGGCGGGAAGCGCTCACGCCAGCGCGGGAAGAACATCACCGCGGTCACCGCGCCCGCGCCCTGGCAGGCCAGCAGCAGTGTGAACAGGTGGGCGCCCTGCTGCGGGCCGGCCAGGCCGCGGGCGATCAGCGGCAGCAGCGCGGTCAGCGCCGCGGTCTGCAGGAAGAACAGGAAGATGCGCGCCAGCACCCGCCGCATCGGTGGCGACTGCCGCACATGCTGCAGCCCCACCCGCATCGCACCGACGAATCGCTCGCCCGGCAGCGCACTGGTGCGCCGCTGCTGCGAGCGCCAGCGCAGGATGATCACGAAGGCCACCAGCGACAGCAGCGCGTTGAGCACGAACACCCAACCCGGCCCCGCGCTGGCCAGCACCACCCCCGCCAGCACCGGACCGACGATGCGCGAGAGGTTCATCGCCACACCATTGAGCGCCAGCGCCTGCGACAGGTGCACCTTGGGCACGATGTCGGGCACGATGGCCGCGAACACCGGCCAGCGCAGCGCCAGGCCAATGCCATTGGCAAAGGTCAGCGCCAGCAGCAGGGGCGCGGTCATCGCCCCCGACAGCGACACCGCCGCCAGCACGCAGGCCACCACCGCCACCCACAGTTGGGTGCTGGCGAAATACAGGCGCCTGTCCAGCAGGTCGGCCAAGGCGCCACTGGGCAGGCCCAGCAGGAACACCGGCAAGGTGGAGGCCGCCGCCACCAGCGCCACCATCGTGGTGCTGTCGGTCAGCGTGGTCATCAGCCAGGCCGCCGCCGCGTCGTTCGTCCACATGGTGATGTTGGCAGCCAGCCAGGCCAGCCACAGCATGCGGAAGACGCGGCCCTGCAAGGGGGCCAGGGCGGAAGCGCTGGAGTCACTCATCGGCAGCGGGACAGTGTCGCCTGGAAACGAAAAGCCCCGCGCGAGGCGGGGCGAGTGTCATGGGAGCTCAGCGCCCTGATCGACCGGCACCGGGACGGCTTGCAAGCCGTCCCGGCTTCGCCAGGCACTCGAGCTTGCCGCCCTGGTCCGCCGGCTCCGGGACGGCTTGCAAGCCGTCCCGGCTTCGCCAGGCACTCGGACGTCCGCAGGGACGTCCTCGGTCCGGGCTCAGTCCTCTTGGAACGCTTCCTCGCGCTTGCTCTTGATCGAGGGCAGCATCACCACCACGATCAGCAGGGCCGCGGCGATCAGCAGGCCGGCCGACAAGGGACGGGTCAGGAAGGTGGCCCAGTCGCCTCGCGAGAGCAGCAGCGCGCGGCGCAGGTTCTCCTCCATCATCGGGCCCAGGATGAAGCCGAGCAGCAGCGGCGCCGGCTCGCAGCCCAGCTTGAAGAACAGGTAGCCGGCAAAGCCGAACAGCACCGCCATGTAGACGTCGAAGGTGTTGTTGTTCAGCGTGAACAGGCCGATCGAGCAGAACACCAGGATGGCCGGGAACAGGTGCTTGTAGGGCACGGTCAGCAGCTTGATCCAGATGCCGATCAGCGGCAGGTTCAGGATCACCAGCATCAGGTTGCCGATCCACATCGAGGCGATCAGGCCCCAGAACAGCTCGGGGTTGCTGCTCATCACCTGCGGACCAGGCTGGATGCCCTTGATGGTCATCGCGCCCACCATCAGCGCCATCACCGCGTTGGGCGGGATGCCCAGCGTCAGCATCGGGATGAAGCTGGTCTGCGCACCGGCGTTGTTGGCCGATTCCGGACCCGCCACACCGCGGATGTTGCCCTGACCGAAGGGCACCTCGTCCTTGCGGCCCCGGGTCTTCTTCTCGACGGTGTAGGCCGCGAACGAGGCCAGCAGCGCACCGCCGCCCGGCAGCACGCCCAGGATCGAGCCCAGCGCGGTGCCGCGCAGCACCGCCGGGAAGGCGTCGGCGAAGTCCTGCTTGGTCGGCCACAGGCCGGAGACGTTCTTGGTGAAGACCTCGCGGTGCTCGGACGGCCGGCCCAGGTTGGCGATGATCTCGCCAAAGCCGAACACGCCCATGGCGATGGTGACGAAGCCGATGCCGTCGGTCAGCTCGGGGATGTCGAAGCTGTAGCGCGGCGTGCCCGAGATGACGTCGGTGTTGATCTGGCCCAGCAGCAGGCCCAGCAGGATCATCGCGATCGCCTTGACCAGCGAGCCCGAGGCCAGCACCACCGCGCCGATCAGGCCCAGGGTCATCAGGCTGAAGTACTCGGCCGGGCCGAACTGGAAGGCCAGCTCGGTCAGCGGCGGCGCGAAGGCGGCGATGATGATCGTGCCCACGCAGCCCGCAAAGAACGAGCCCAGACCAGCCGCCGCCAGCGCGGCGCCGGCGCGGCCCTTGCGGGCCATCTGGTAGCCATCGATCGCGGTGACCACCGAGCTGGATTCACCCGGCACGTTGATCAGGATGGCGGTGGTCGAGCCACCGTACTGCGCGCCGTAGTAGATGCCGGCCAGCATGATCAGCGCCGGCGTGGCGTCCAGCGCATAGATGCTGGGCAGCAGCATCGCGATCGTGGCCACCGGGCCCAGGCCCGGCAGCACGCCGATCAGGGTGCCCAGCACGGCGCCGCCGAAGGCGTACAGCAGGTTGGTGAGGGTGAAGGCCGTGGCGAAGCCAATGCCCAGGTTGTTCAACAGATCCATGGCAGCGATGTCCTCAGGCGCCCGGCAGCAGCGGGATGGTCAGCGACAGGCCCTTGATGAACACCACCCAGGACAGGGCGGTCAGCACCACGGCGTTGATGATCGAGCCCTTCCAGCTGAACTCGTCCGAGGCCAGGCTGGACAGCACGACCAGCACCGGCAGCGAGATCAGCATGCCGGCCCGCGGCAGCATCAGGCCGAACAGGGCCACGGCCCCCAGGATGATGAACAGCGGCCGCCAGGCGAAGGCACCCACCGGCTCGCCGTCGCTGGTTTCGATCGTCAGGGCCTTGAACAGCACCATGCCGCCCAGGATGGCCAGCAGCACCCCCAGACCGAAGGGGAAGTAGCCGGGGCCGGGTCGGGCCGAGCTGCCGAAGCTGTATTCGGTGGCGCCCCAGGCGAAACCGACGCCGACAGCCACGAACATCAGCCCCGACCAGAAATCCTTCTGGCTCTTGATATGCATGGGGACACTCTCCTCTCAATTGGGTTCGCGGCATTCTAGGAAGGCCCGCCGCGCGACCGCCTGCGGGCAACACGTAGCCCACCCCCTGGGGAAAACCCGCCTATGGCCTCAGCATTCCCAGCGCGGCGTGCTGCGCAGCACCTCTTCCAGCGTGGTGCGGCCGCGGCCGACCTGGTCCAGTCCCACCATGCGCAGCGGCCGCAGGCCCGCCTGCACCGCGGCACGGCGCAGCGCCGGCTCGTCCAGTTGCGGGTGCATGGTGCTGCGCAGTGATTCGGACAGCTCCATCAGCTCATACAGCGCGGTGCGGCCGCGGTAGCCGGTCTGGCGGCAGGCCGGGCAGCCCACCGGCTTCCAGGCCTGGGGCTCGGTCAGCGGGCGCCAGGGCGCAGCGTATTCCTGGGCCAGCTCGGCGCTGACCACCGGATCGGGCTGCCGGCACTGCAGGCACAGCGAGCGTGTCAGGCGCTGCGCCAGCACGCCGATCACGGTGGCCGAGATCAGGTAGGGCGGCACGCCCAGGTCCACCAGCCGGGTGATGGCTGAGGGCGCGTCGTTGGTGTGCAGCGTGCTGAACACCAGGTGGCCGGTCAGCGCCGCCTGGATCGCCATCTCGGCGGTTTCCAGATCGCGGATCTCGCCCACCATGATGATGTCCGGGTCCTGGCGCATCAGCGCGCGCAGGCCCTCGGCAAAGCCCAGCTCGACCACCGGCTGCACCTGGGTCTGGTTGAAGCTGGGCTCGATCATCTCGATCGGGTCTTCCACCGTGCAGACGTTGACCTCCTCGGTGGCCAGCTTCTTCAGCGTGGAATAGAGCGTGGTGGTCTTGCCCGAGCCGGTGGGGCCGGTGACCAGCACGATGCCGTGCGGCCGCGCGATCAGCGCGTTCCAGCGCCGCGCCTCATCGGCGCTGAAGCCCAGTGCATCAAACGGCTTGTCCACCGTGCCGGGGTCGAAGATGCGCATCACCACCTTCTCGCCGAAGGCGGTGGGCAGCGTGGACAGGCGCATCTCCACCTCGCCGCCGCCGGCGCCGTCGGGGCGGCGCGTCTTGATGCGGCCGTCCTGCGGGCGGCGGCGCTCGATCACGTCCATGCGGCCCAGCAGCTTGATGCGCGCGGTCATCGCCGCCATCACCGCGGCCGGCACCTGGTGCACCGGGTGCAGCACGCCGTCAATGCGAAAGCGCACCACGCCCAGGTCGCGCCGCGGCTCGAGGTGGATGTCGCTGGCACGCTGCTCGAAGGCGTACTGCCACAGCCAGTCGACCAGCTGGATCACCCCCTGGTCATTGGCGTCCAGGTTGTCCCGGGCCTTCAGGTCGACCAGTTGCTCGAAGCTGTGCGTGGCGCCGACGCCCTCGCCGCTCTTGCGCGCCACGTGCACGTTCTGCGCCACGCGGTAGAACTCGGTGGTGTAGCGCGACAGGTCTTCGGGCGTGCTCACCACCAGCTTCAGGCGGCGGCGGGTGTGGGCCTCGATCTCGCTCACCCAGCTGCGGTCGAAGGGCTCGCAGGTGGCCACGGTCACCTCGGCCGGGCCCACGGCCACCGGCAGCGCTCGCCGGCTCTCGGCATAGGCCTGGGACATCACCTCGGCCACCCGGCCGGCGTCCACCCGCAGCGGATCGATCTTCAGGAAGGGCAGGCCGGCGCGCCGCGCCAGCCAATGGGCCAGCGCCTCGCCATCGAGCGCACGCCCGTCGCGCCGGTCGGCCAGGCCGGCGCCGGCCAGGCGGGTCAGCGGGTGCAGGCTGGAGTCGGTGGAGCCGAAGCGCCGCGCCAGGCGTTCGGCCTCGTCGTCGGGCAGCAGGCCGTCGTCGCGCAGCCAGCGCAGCAGGTGGCGCAGGTCCAGGCGGCCGTGGAAGGTCGCAGCGCGGGGGACGCGGGGAGCGGTGCTCATGGGTTTCAGCTTAGCAGTTGGGCGGGATCCAGCGGGCGCACCATGCGCAGCCATTTGCGCGCCGGCAGGCCGAAGCGTTCCTCGATCTGCTCGGCGCGGCGGGTCAGCGTCTCGCGGTCGGGCACCTGCACGCCGCGGGCGGCGACCAGCACGGTGTTGCCCTCGCGGGTGGGCCGCAGGCTCCAGACCTGGTCCAGACCAAAGGCCCGGGCCACCAGGCCGGCGCTGCGGGCAAAGCTGCTGTCGCGACCGAACAGGTTGACGGTCATCAGCCCGCCCTCGTCCAGCACATCGCGGCAGGCGTTGTAGAAGGCCTCGTCATCCAGCACCGGCGCCGCGGCCTCGTGGTCATAGAGGTCGACATTGAGCACCTGGGCGCAGTGGCGATGGGCCGGGTCGTGCACCCAGCGGGCTGCATCGTCCTGCACCACCTGCAGCAGGCGGTCGTCGTCCCCCAGCCGGAACCACATCCGGCAGGCGTGGATGACCGTGGGGTTCAGCTCCACCGCGGTGGTGCGCATGCGCAGCACCTTGTGGCTGAACTTGGTCAGCGCCGCGGCCCCCAGGCCCAGTTGCACGGCGTGGCCCTCGGTGGCCTCCTCGCTGGGCCGCCAGAGCAGCCAGGCCAGCATGCGCTGGATGTACTCCAGCTCGGGCTGGTTGGGCCGGGCGATGCGCATGGCCCCCTGGATCCAGATCGAGTCGAGGTGCAGGTAGCGCACACCGTCGCTTTCGGACATCGTGGCGCCGACCATCGGCTGGGAGCTTGTCTTGCGGCTCATGGGATCACCTGGCAGGCGGTCAGGGCGTCGGCCCAGGCGTCGCGCTTGCGTTCAAAGGACCAGCTGGCATGGGCCGGGCTGGTGGACGGCAGCCGCCACACCGGCACGCCCAGCGCCCCGGTCACGCGCATGCTGCGGGCGGACTCGCTGCCATTGTGGGCGATGCCGCGCAAGGCGGGCAGACCGGCCACCAGCGCGGCCAGGTCGTTGGGTCGGGGCTGGCGAATGGCGCTGTCCAGGCTGCCTTCGCGCTCGCAGGCCGCATAGACATCCCACAGGCCGAGGCCGCGCTGGCGCAGGCGCTCCAGCCGCAGCGGGTAGTCCAGCGCCGTCAGGTCTTCGCCCAGCAGCGCACTGAGCAGCGGCCAGAACTGGTTGCGCGGATGCGCGTAGTACTGGCCCGCACGCAGCGACGCCTGCCCCGGAAAGCTGCCCAGCAGCAGCAAGCGGGTGGCGGGGGACACGACAGGGGGCAGACCGACCAGCACCCGCCGATTCTCGCCGCAGGCGCGGCGACCCCGATGTCTGGTGCGTGAAGCCCGCCGCCCTCAGCGCCCCAGGCGCCCGGGGCGGTGGCCGGGCCTCAGGGGCAGGCGACGGTCTTGCTGATGCCGCAGCTGGCCGGCTCGGTCAGGGTCACCACATGGTTGCCGCTGGCCTGGCCCTTGCGCACCAGCTTGGCCTTGTTGGCCGAGATCGGCACGTCAAAGGCCGCGCCATCGACCGTCATCGTCACGGTCTGGCCCGCGTGCGTGTCATCGGCCAGCAGCAGCGTGGCCACCAGCTTGCCGGCGGTGCAGCTGGCCTTGAGCTTGACGACATCGCCACAGGTGGGCGGCGTGGTGCCGCCACAGACCGCGGCGTAGCCAGCCTGGAAGCCCGGGTGGGTGAACAGCGTGCCCTGGTTGGCACCGGTGCCGTCGGTGTTGCAACCGGCGTGGGTGTGGATGGCGACGACCTCACCCCCTTGCAGCACCGCCGAGCCACTGTTGCCGCCGGTGGTGTCCACCTTGTACTGCAGCCGGTTGAGCGTGGTGCTGACCGAGGTGATCGCGCCGCTGTGCACCTGCTGGGTCTGGTTGGCGGCCCCGGTGTCCACGCCGTAGCCGGTGATCTCGACGGACTGACCGACGCTGGGTACGGTGGTGGCCAGCGGCAGGCCGGGACCCTGGGCCTGCAGCGGGGTCAGGCCGGTCTCGCTGTTGGGGCTGACGGTGAACACGCCCCAGTCGTTGCCGATGCCGCCATTGGTGAACTGGCGGTTGGCGGTGGGCACGTACTGGCTGGACGGCGGCGGATGGTTCAGCGAGCCGTTGCTGTTGGACGGCGGCACGTTGAACTCGACCACGTTCACCAGCGACGCGGTGCTGAGGCAATGCCCCGCGGTGATGAAGCAGCCATTGGCCATCATGTTGGCGGTGCAGCCCACGTTCAGCAGCCGCGCCCGGTTGGCGGCATTCGACGCCACGCGGTCGTCGGTGGGACCACACTGGCTTTCAGGCTGCGCCTGTCCGACCATGATCTGCGCGATCTCGACACGGTTGCGCTGGCCCGGCCGGGTGCCGATCAGCTCCACCCGCACCGCGGCGCCATTGAAGTAGGCCGAGGTCTGCCGCCAGTCACGCGCGCTGCGGGCCGTGAGGTTCTGCTGCGCGCCGTCCTGCAGCGAGGTGATGCGCAGCGTCACGCCGGGTTGCAGATCCAGCCGCTTGAACAGCAGGCGCACCCAGGGCGCCCCGTCGGCACTGATCACCTGGCCGCCCCGGGCGGCTGCCGCGACACTGGCATCCACCGCGTGCGTGCGCAGCTCATAACGCAGGTCGCCAGGGCCGGCAGCGGCGGCCGTGGCGGCCGTGGTGGCCATCAGGCAGGCCGCAGCAGCGGCGAGGAGCGAGCGAAACAGCATGATCGTGCCCTTCAAGACGGATGGATGGCCGGCAGTGTCCCCGCGAGGTCGGTGCCTGCCCATCCCGAACCTGTCACCCTGGCGCCAGCCGGGGTATCACCCGGCGGGCATTGGCGGCACACCGCTCGGCAGTCTCGGCCAGCGTCCAGCCGCGCAACGCGGCCAGCTCGGCAGCGATGCGCGGCAGCTCGGCCGGCTCGTTCCGGCTGGTCAGGCCGGCCGCGCGCTGGGCCGCCGTGCGGTAGAGCCACTGCGGGGGAATGTCCGGCGCGTCGGTCTCCAGCACCGGCACGTGCGCGTCGACGGCCGCGGCGATGGCACGGATGTTGAGCGCGCGCTCGAAGCTCATCGCCCCGCCAAAGCCCAGCGCGAAGCCCAGGCTGGCGAACACCGCGGCCTGCTGGTGGCTGCCGTTGAACGCATGCGCGATGCCGCCGCTCACTGCGATGCGCCGCAGGCCCGCCAGCAGGCCATCGGCGCTGCGCCGCACATGCAGGATCACCGGCAGGCCGGCCTCGCGCGCCAGCTTCAGCTGCGCCGTGTAGAAGCGCTGCTGCCGGTCGCGGTCCAGCCCGGGCACGAAGTGGTCCAGGCCGATCTCGCCCACCGCCACCAGCCGCGGGTCGTCGCGGTGGGTGAGCAGGGCCTGTTGCAGGCGGTCCAGGTCCTCGTCCGCGGCGCGGTCCACATAGAGCGGATGGATCCCCAGCGCGTAGACCAGGCCATGCTGGTGCGCCAGGCGGCGCACGGCCTCGAAGTTCGCCACCTCCACCGCGGGCAGCACCTGCATCGACACACCCGCGGCCAGGGCCCGCGCCACCACCGCCTCGCGATCGGCGTCGAACTCCGGCGCGTCGAGGTGGCAGTGGGTGTCGATCCACATCGACGTCAGCGCCCTCAGGCCAGCACGCCGTCCTGCAGGCGCAGCTGACGCTGGCAGCGCGCGGCCAGCGCCGGGTCGTGGGTGACCAGCACGAAGGCGATGCCGCGCTCGCGGGCGCGGTCGAGCATCAGCGTGAAGACGCGCTCGGCGGTGTCGCGGTCGAGGTTGCCGGTGGGCTCGTCGGCCAGCACGCAGGCCGGCTGGCTGACCAGCGCGCGGGCCAGCGCCACGCGCTGGCGCTCGCCGCCCGACAGCTCCGATGGCCGGTGCGCCACGCGCTCGGAAAGGCCCACCTCGGCCAGCGCCTCGCGGGCGCGGGCCAGGGCCTGCTCGGCCGGCTCGCGGCGGATGCGCAGCGGCATCGCCACGTTCTCCAGCGCGGTGAATTCCGGCAGCAGGTGGTGGAACTGGTAGACGAAGCCCAGGTGGCGGTTGCGCCACGCGCCCTGCGCCGCGGCGCCCATCGCGCCCAGGTCCTGGCCCATCAGCCGCACCTGGCCGCTGCTGGGCGCGTCCAGCCCGCCCAGCAGGTGCAGCAGCGTGCTCTTGCCCGAGCCCGAGGCGCCAACGATGGCCACGGTCTCGCCCGCGCGCAGGCTCAGGTCCACGGCGCGCAGCACGCTCACGTCCAGCGGGCCTTCGGTGAAACGCTTGCCCAGGCCGCGGGCTTCCAGCACCCACTCACTCATAGCGCAGCGCCTCGGCGGGGTTGATGCGGCTGGCGCGCCAGCTGGGGTAGAGCGTGGCCAGGAAGGCCAGCGCCAGCGAGATCAGCGCGATCGGCACGATGTCGGACGCCAGCGGCTGGCTGGGCATGCGCGTGATCACGTAGATGCTGCCCGGCAGGAAGGCCACGCCCAGCAGCCGCTCGATGGCGCCGACGATCGACCCCACGTTGAAGGCCACCAGCAGGCCCAGCAGCACGCCGCTGAGCGTGCCGATCACGCCGGCCGTGGCGCCCTGCACCACGAAGATGCCCATCACCGAGCGCGGGCTGGCGCCCAGCGTGCGCAGGATGGCGATGTCGGCGCGCTTGTCGGTCACCGTCATCACCAGCGTGGACACCAGGTTGAAGGCAGCCACCGCGACGATCAGCGTCAGGATGATGCCCATCATGCGCTTCTCGATCTGCACCGCGTCGTACCAGGCGGCGTTGGTGCGGGTCCAGTCGCGCACCAGCACGCCGGGGCCCAGGCGTTCGGCCAGCGCCGCGCCGATGCGCCGCGCCTGCTGCACGTCGTCCAGGCGCAGCTGCAGGCCGGTGGCGCCGTCGGTGCGGTACAGGCGCGCGGCGTCGTCCAGGTGGATCAGGGCCAGCGCGCTGTCGTACTCGTAGTGGCCGACGCTGAAGATGCCCGCCACGGTGAACTGCTTCAGCCGCGGCGTGACGCCCGCCGGCGTGACCTGCCCGCCCGGCGCGATCAGCGTGACCGGGTCCCCCACCCGCACGCCCAGCGCACGCGCCAGCTCGCCGCCCAGCATGATGCGCCAGGCGCCCGGCTGCAGTTGGGCCAGCGTGCCATCGCGCGCCAGGCCGGCGGCCAGCTCGGTGATCCGCGCTTCCTGCTCGGGCAGCACGCCGCGCACCACGGCGCCGCGCATCAGCTCGCCACGCGCCAGCAGCGACTGCACCGCCACGAAGGGCGCCGCGGCCCGCACGCCCGGCTCGGCCGTGGCCTGCGCGGCCAGCGCGGGCCAGTCGGGCAGCGCGGCGCCATCGGCCGAGTGCACCTCGATGTGGGCGATCGCGGCCAGCATGCGGTCGCGCACCTCCTTCTGGAAGCCGTTCATCACCGACAGCACGATGATCAGCGCCGCCACGCCCAGCGCGATGCCGACGACCGAGACGAAGGAGATGAAGGAGATGAAGCCGTTGCGGCGGCCGGCCCGTCCGGCGCGGGTGTAGCGCCAGCCGACCTGCCACTCGAACGGGGCAGACCCGGGCGAGAACATCCGCGCATGCTACCGTGACCGGATAATCCGGCGATGCACCTCGTGCTTCCCTTCGCCTCCTCGCTGTCTCCCGCCGCCCATCAGGCGGCCGGTGCCCTCACCCTCCCCCACCTGCAGTCCCTGCTGTCGCGCTGCCGCCGCACGCGCCATGATGGCGACGAGCTGAGCCTGAACACGCCCCACGAACGCGCCATCGCCCAGGCCCTGGGTTGGCCCGCGGTGGCCGATGGCCTGCTGCCGCTGGCCGCCCACGGCGCGCGGGCCGATGGCCTGCCTGCCGACACCGGCAGCGGCTGGGCGCTGCTCAGCCCCACGCACTGGCATGTGGGCACCGAGCAGGTCTCGCTGACCGACCCGGCCGAGCTGGGCCTGGACGAGGCCGACTCGCGCACGCTGTTCGACGCCGTGCGTCCCCTGTTCGAGGACGACGGCTGGCGCCTGCACTGGGGCGCCCCCAGCCGCTGGTACGTGACCCACCCCAGCCTGGCCCAGCTGCCCAGCGCGTCGCTGGACCGCGTGGTGGGACGCAACGTCGACCTGTGGCTGAACACGCATCCGCTGGACCGTCCGCTGCGCCGCCTGCAGGCCGAGGTGCAGATGTTGCTGCACCGCCACCCGCTGAACGAGGCCCGCGAGGCGCGCCGCCAGCGGCCGGTCAACTCCTTCTGGTTGAGCGGCACCGGCGCCGCACCAACGCCCCCGGCCGCAGCGAACCTGCAGGTCGACGATCGCCTGCGCGGCCCCGCGCTGGCCGAGGACTGGACCGCCTGGGCCGACGCCTGGCGGACGCTGGACGCCGGCCCGCTGGCCGAGGCGGAGCGCCGTGTGCGTGCCGGCGAGCCCCTGCAGCTGTGGCTGTGCGGCGAGCGCTGCGCGCTGCAGCTCGATGGCAGCGCCGCGCCGCCGCGCCCCTGGTGGCGCCTGTGGCCGGCCGGTCCGCTGGACCTGGCCGAGCTGCTGGGGGCGCTGTGATGCACGGCCCCCGCATCGTCACCCGCGAGGTCGACCCGCGCGCCGCCTGGGCCCTGGAGCAGCAGGGCCAGCATCCGCTGCTGGCGCGCCTGTTCGCCGGCCGTGGCATCCGCGACGCCGCCGCGCTGGACGACACCCTGACCCAGCTGCTGCCACCCGCCACGATGAAGGGCACCACCGACGCCGCCCGCCTGCTGGCCGACGCAATCGAGCAGGGCCAGCGCCTGTGCGTGGTGGCCGACTACGACTGCGACGGCGCCACCGCCTGCGCCGTGGCGCTGCGCGGCCTGGCGCTGCTGGGCGCCCAGCCCGCGCAACTGCGCTACGTGGTGCCCGACCGCGCGGTGCACGGCTACGGCCTGACCCCGGCCATCGTCGACCTAGCGATCGAGCAGCACCGGCCGGACTGGCTGCTGACCGTGGACAACGGCATCGCCAGCCTGGCCGGCGTGGCCCATGCGCAGGCGCGCGGCCTGAGGGTGCTGGTGACCGACCACCACCTGCCCGCGGTGGTCGACGGCCAGCCGGTGGTGCCGCCCGCCGAGGCCGTGGTCAACCCCAACCAGCCGGGCTGTGCGTTTGCCAGCAAGGCGCTGGCGGGTGTGGGCGTGATGTTCTACGTGCTGCTGGCGCTGCGCGCCGAGCGGCGCGCGCGCGGCGCCTTTGACGCCGCGAACCAGCCGCGCCTGGACAGCCTGCTCGACCTGGTGGCCCTGGGCACGGTGGCCGACGTGGTGCGCCTGGACGACAACAACCGCCGCCTGGTGGCCCAGGGCCTCAAACGCATCCGCCGCGGCCAGATGCAGCCCGGCGTGGCCGCGTTGTTCAGCGCCGCGGCCCGCCGCCCCGAGCGTGCCAGCGCCTTCGACTTCGGTTTTGCGCTGGGCCCGCGCATCAACGCCGCCGGACGCCTGTCCGACATGACCCTGGGCATCGAGTGCCTGCTGACCGACGACCCCGGCCGCGCCGACGAGCTGGCGCGCCAGCTCGACGCGATCAACCGCGAGCGGCGCGAGGTGGAGTCCGGTATGCGCGAACAGGCCGAGCTGCTGTTGGAGGACCGCATGCCGCAGGGCACGCCGCCCGCGGCGATGGTGCTGTTCGACCCCGGCTTCCACGAGGGCGTGGTGGGCATCGTCGCCGGTCGCCTGAAGGACCGGCTGCACCGCCCCACCTTTGTCTTCGCGCGTGGTCAGGACGGCGCACTCAAGGGCTCGGGGCGCTCGATCCCGGGCTTTCACCTGCGTGACGCGCTGGACCTGGTCAGCAAACGCGAGGCCGGCCTGCTGCTGCGCTTCGGCGGCCACGCCATGGCCGCCGGCTGCACGCTGGCGGATGAAGCCGCGGTGGCCCGCTTCGACGCCGCGCTGCGCGCCATCGCCGCCGAGTGGCTGCCGCCCGACGCGCTGACCCGCACCATCACCACCGACGGCCCGCTGCCGCTGGAGTACTTCAACGCCGAGACGGTGCAGCGCCTGGACGCCGCGGTCTGGGGCCAGGGCTTCGAGGCGCCGCTGTTCTGCGACCAGGTGCAGGTGGTCAACCAGCGCCTGGTGGGCGAGAAGCACCTGAAGCTGCGGGTGCGCCACGGCGGCCAGCTGCGCGACGCGATCTGGTTTGGCCACGCCGAACCGGTGGGCGACACGGTGCGCCTGGCCTACCGCCTCAGCCTGGACGAGTTCCAGGGCCAGCAGCGGGTGCAGATGGTGGTCGAGGCGGCCGGCTGAGCCTGAGGCGCCGCCTCGGCTGGCCGGGATCAGGTGCGCGGTCGAGGGCGCTGGAGCTCGATGCTGACAGGGGAACGCACCACCCGGTAGCGGCTGTTGACCACCGACGCGTTGATGTACAGCGTCCCATCCAGCAATTGCGTGCCCGCGCTGGCGTGGACATGGCCGAAGCAATGCACCTGGGGTCGAACCTCCGCCACCCGCCTGGCCAGCGACGGGCAGCCACAGGCCTTGCCGCGCGAGTTGGTGTCGAGCACGCCCCGCGGCGGTGTATGGGTGATCAGCACGTCCACGTCCGCCGGGATCCTGCGCCACGCGCGGTCCAGTTCGTCATCGGTCAGGTAGTGGGCCCACTCGGTCAGTTCGGGCACCCAGGGCGCGCCGTAGAACCTGAAGCCGTCGATCTCCACGCCCTCGTCCTCGAGGCAGGTGGCGTGCCGGAAGACGCGTTGCCCTCGCAGGCGCCGTTGCTCGACCAGATCATCATGGTTGCCGCCGGTGAACAGGATGTGCCGGAAGGCCTGGCGCCCGAACCAGGCGTCCAGGTCATCCAGCACCTGCGGCGCACGGTGGCTTCCCAGGCAGACATCACCGCAGTGGATCAGGACGTCGCCCGACAAGGCGCCCAGAGCGGCGTGGTCGCCATGGGTGTCGCTGATGACCGTGACCTTCATGCCTTCACGTCGTGCATTGGACCCTTGCGCCGTGCCCGGGCCGATGGCCGCTCAACGCCCGTCCACATCCCCGAGGAACACGCTCAACACGACCTGGCCGATCACGTCGAGCGTACATGCCAGGGCATCCTGGCACCGCGCCGCCTGGCGGCTGCGGTTGGCGCGGGACTGGGCGTCGCTGGCGGCAGTGGTGGCGCCGGCGCCAGCGCGACGCAGGTCATCGGCGGCCTGCTGTTCGGACTCGGCGGCCGCCAGGTAATGGCTGGCACAGCCCGACATCAGGGCGGCGACAAGGATCAGTGCGGGCGCGGATTGCGCGAAACGACGCATGTTGAGACTCCCCGGATTTGTCACAGGATCTTAGGGCGAAGCGGCCTCACCCAGGCAGGCCTGGGCCTGCTCGACCCAGTACCCCGCCGCGGCATAGAAGCCTTCCCACACACAGCCGTTGCAGCCCCGCCCGCAGCAGCTGGTCGGCTCCGGGGGTGGTGGCCGCAGCGTGAGACCACGGCGGGCCAGTTGGCTCTGCAGGCGCGCGAACTCGGCGCGCACGCGCAGCAGGTCGTCGCCCATCAGTCGCCCTCCAGCACCCAGTGGGCGCGCGGGCGCGACGCCTGGACCAGTGCGGCATTGGCCTCGTCGCTGCGCCCCACCCACTCACCTGCCGCCTCGGGCGAGCGGCCATGGGCCACGTGGCGGGCGATCAGCCGTGGCACACGCAGCGCGTCGTCGACATGGAGGTAGCCACACTCATCCAGCAGCGGCGCCACCGCGGACCAGCCATCGGCGTCGTGCAGCAGGTAGTTGCCCTCGACCAGCAGCAGCGGCGTGGCGGCCTCCACCGCGATCGCGCCGGCCACCGGCTCCTCGATCTCGCGTCGGAAGGCCGGCGCCCACACGGTGGCATCACCCGGTCGCTGGGTGCGCAGGCGCTGCAGCAGGGCGACGAAGCCGCCCACATCGAAGGTGTCCGGTGCGCCCTTGCGGTCAGCGCGGCCCAGGCGCTGCAGCTCGGCTTGCGCCAGGTGGAAGCCGTCCATCGGCAGCACCTGCACCTGCCCCGGGCGTGCGGCGGCCACCGACGCCGCCAGCGTGGATTTGCCGGCGCCCGGTGGGGCCGCCAGGCCCAGCAGCCGGCGCCCGCCCTGCACCAGCAGCGCGTCCACCCGCAGCAGCATCTGCGCCAGCGCGCTCACTGGAGCACCTTCGTGCTGCGCACTCCGGAATTCGCCCTGGAGGCGGCTCGGCGGGCTCATGCGTACTGCTGCGCGGCGCCGCGCAGTTGATCAGCCACCTGGCGTGCCAGCGCGGCCGGCGCCAGTACCCGCACATGCGGGCCGTGGCGCAGGATGTCCATCGCCAGCTCGGTGGCGTCGGCATAGGGCAGGCGCATCTCCAGGCCGCCATCGGGCAGCGGTTTGAGCTGCTGCTCGGGGTGCCACTCCTCGTGCGCCACCCACTGCGCGGCCTCGGCGTCAAAGCGCAGCGTGGCGGTCTGCGTGGCCTTGCCGCTGAAGATGCCGTAGCCGCCATCCAGCTCGGCCTCCACCGTCTTCATCGCCACGTCGCGGGCGCGCTGGTCCTCGAGCACATGCAGTTCGCGCACCGCGTCCAGCGCGAAGCGGCGCAGGCCCTCGCTGCGGTGGCACCAGGCGTCCAGGTACCAGGTGTTGCGGTAGTGGATCAGGCGTTGCGGCGACACCACCCGCTGCGACTCGCTGCCCTTGCCGCGGGTGAAGTAGCGCATGTCGATGCGCTGGCGCTTGAGCAGCGCGCTGCCCACCCGCTCGAACCAGCGGCTGGGCACCGGCCGGCGCGCCGGGCTGGCGATGCGCACCCGGCGCATCAGCTCGCGCGCCTCGCCCTCGCTTGCGCCCAGCATGCCGTGCAGCTTGTCCAGCAAGGGCTGCAGGTGGCGGCCCAGCACGCCACCGGCGTCCAGGCCCTCGATCAGCTGGTGCATGGTCAGCAGCGCGTGGATCTCGGCCTCGCTGAACCACACGCCGGGCAGCTGGTGCGCCGGCGCTGGGGCGGCCGCGCTGCCGCCGGCCTCGAAGCGGTAGCGGTTGTCGAAGCGGTCGTAGACGATGGGCGCGTCCATGCGTTCGCGCAGGTACTGCAGGTCGCGCTTGAGCGTGGCGGGCGAGACCTCCAGCTCGGTCAGCAGGTCGTCGAAGCTGACGCCGCCGCGCGACTTGATCAGCAGCTCGATCCGGTAGAAGCGTTCGGTGCGGTCCAGAGGGCCTCCGTAGCAGGTGTGAAGCTCATGGCGTGAGCCTGGAGCATAACCGCCACACCGGAGAAATCCGCGGGGGCCCAGGATCCACTGGCTCACGTCCTGAGCCTGTCGCAACCCAGACTGCGTTCCATGCACCGGGCGTGGCGCCGGGTGCCCCACCCGACACACGGAGTTTCCCATGGCCCAGGTTGCCCTTGCCCTCGCCTTCGACGACGAGCCCGAGCTGCCCCGCGGCGGCGCCCTGCCCCTGCCCGAGCCGGACAGCCCGGAGCGCACCGGCTTCGAGCTGGGCTGGGACTTCGCCCGCCACGGCCTGGTGCCGCCGGCTGAACACCTGGGGGGTGGCTGCCCGCTGCGCCAGGGCTGGGAGGCCGGCCTCGCCAGCACCGGGCAGCGCGCGCCGCGCGCCAGCCGCCCCGCCAGCCGCCATGTGCGCAAGTGGCTGCAACTGCGCGTGCAGGCCTGGCGCCGCGGCCGCAGTTTCGAGGGTGTGCAGGTCACGCCCCACTACCTGGCACAGATCGACACGGCCGTCTGCCCGGTCACCCGCACCGCGTTCACCCACGCCAGCGGCGCCGACACCGACGCCTCGGTCGACCGCGTGCACAACGGTGCCGGCTACGCGGCTGGCAACCTGGCGGTGATCAGCCTGCGTGCCAACCAGGCCAAGGCCGACCTGCGCTGGGACGAGGCCCGGCTGATGGCCGTGCTGGCCGAGCAGCGCCCGGGCGGCATGGCCGACGGCCTGACGGCGGCCGAGTGGGCCCGGATGGCGGTGCTGATGAGCTTTGTCACGCCGCTGCCGCACGAGGTGGCCGCCAGCCTGCCACTGCTGATGCTGCCGCCCAACCGGCTGCGCCTGCTCAACCCGATCCAGGGCTTGCAGGCGCTGGTCACGCGGCTGCTGCTGCAGCCGGGCTACGCCGCCGCCAGCCAGCGTCTGGCCGAGTTGCTGCCGGCCGGCGAAGTGCGGCGCGATTTCCAGCTGGTCTTCCACAGCCTGCTGCCGCGCGCCTGGGACGCTGTGCGTGAGCGCGACCCGCTGCGTCTGCGCCAGCGCCTGGAAGACGCCTGGCGCGACGGCGCCCTGCTGCGCCGCTGGCAGCGCTTTGCCCGCCACCTGGACGCCGCCCAGGCCGAAGCGCTGGTGGCGCGCGCGGCGCGCAGCGGCCTGGGCGGCGGCCCGGGCGGCACCGTGGTGCAGTTGCATCCCACCGCCCAGGCCACCGAAGGCTGGGCGCTGGAGACCGGCGGCTACATCGCCAGCCGCGCGCCGGTGCCGCGGCCGCTGGCCCACCGGGTGGCTCAGGCGTAGGTGATGTGGCTGGCCAGCGCCGGCGTGTCCAGATGAGGCAGGGTGTTGAAGCTCAACAGGCTGTGGCGACTGGCCGACGCCACCATCTCGCACAGCGCGCTGTTGCGCAGGCGCATGTTCAGGTCCACCACGCTGGCCGGCGGCGCGTCCAGCACCAGTCCCACGGCGGTGGAGATCGGCCCGCCGCTGGACACCACCAGCACGTGCCCCTGGTGGTGTTCGCGGGCGCGCGCCAGCGCATCGGCCACGCCGGCCCGGAACTCGGCATGGCTGGGCATGCCCTGCGGCTGCGACCGGCCGTCCATCCAGGCCAGCAGTCCCTCGCGCAGCAGCCGGAAGTGCTGGCGCGCCTGCTCGGGCGTGCGGGCCCGCGGCAGCTCGCCCGGGTGGATGGCGCGCACCACGGCGTCGCTGTCGTACTCGTCCAGGCCGGCCAGCACGTCGGCCTCGGGCAGCGGCCGGGCGTAGCCCTCCATCAGGGCCTGCAGGCTCTGGCGGTGGCGCTTGAGCCGCCCGGTCAGCACCCGGTCGAAGACCAGACCGTGGCGGGCCAGGTGCTCGCCCAGCAGCCGGCACTGCACCGCGCCCAGCGCGCTGAGTTGGTCGTAGTCGTCGGCGCCGAATGAGGCCTGCCCATGGCGCACGAGGTAAAGGCGTCCCATGGCCGGCGATTGTGGCGGCGCCGCCGCGAGCGCCGATGTCGCTTGGGCGACGCCCCCCGGGAAGACCCTGGCGACCGAGAAACCCCGGTTTCGGGTGGTTTATTGGCTCAGTAACGGTGTCGGGCAGTCGAAACAATCGTTCAGGCGCCGAGGTCCGCCCGGGCGCCCTGTCGTCACGCCCATGAAGTTCCTCTCACCACTCGCCCTGGCCGTCGCCGGCGCCTTGCTGGCTGCCGGCGGCTGGGTCACGCAGGTAGTGGTGCACCAGCGCAGCGACGCGCTGAACCAGCAGGCCGAGGCCGCGTTCCAGGCCGAGGCCGACCGCCTGCCCCAGGCCTTGCGCCATCAGCTGGACCAGGCCTTGCCGGCCTTGCAGGCCCTGCGCGGCCTGGTGGCGGGCAGCGACGATGTCAGCGACGTCGAGTTCGACCGCTTTGTCGCGCTCAGCGGTTTCGACCAGCCCGGCACCGGCGTGCTGGGCCTGGCCTATGCGCCGCGCCCCGCCAACACCGGGCGCCCGCACCCCATCCGCTGGGCCACCTCACGCCAGCTGGTGGGCCAGGACCTGGCCGCCGATGCGGCCCAGCACGACGCGCTGCAGCGTGCCGCGGCCACGGACCGGCCGGTGCTGGGGCCCACCTGGCAGGCCGGCCCCCAGCGCCACGCCTGGTGGCTGAGCCTGCCGGTGTATGCCAGCGCCGAGGCGCGCGCCGATCCGCAACGTCGGCGCGTCGAGGCCGTGGGATGGGCGCTGGCGCTGATCGATCCTCGCGCACTGCTGGAGGCGGTCGAGCCCGGCCCGCAGCAGGTGGCCCTCAGCGAGCTGCTGGCCGGCCGCGACGGCCTGCGCTGGGGCAGCCCGCCCTGGACCGATCCCGACCAGCGGCGCGCCAACCGCACCGTGAACCTGGCCGGACGCGACTTCCGCCTGGACCTGCGCGCGTCGGCCGCGCTGCCGCCCGAAACCGACCGCAGCCTGCGCCAGCTGGCGCTCAGCGGCGGCCTGGTCAGCCTGGCGCTGGCGCTGATCGGCGCCGCACTGACCCAGATGCATGCGACGCGACGCGCCGGACAGCAGCAGCGCGCCCGGGAGCGCGCCCGCCTGTCGATGGTGGCGCAACGCACCACCAACGCGGTCATGATGACCGACAACGCCCGCCGCATCCGCTGGGTCAATGAGGCCTTCACGACCCTGTATGGCCACAGCGCCGCCGAGGCGCTGGGCCGCACGCCGGCCGAACTGCTGGGCAGCGGCCAGAGTTCACCCGAGGCGCTGGCCCAACTGGAGGACGCCTACGCCCACCATGTGGCCTGCAAGGTGGAGCTGGTCAACCGCACCCGGGATGGCCGGCTGGTGTGGGTGCACACCGAACTGATGCCGATGACCCTGGACGACGGCCGGGTCGACGGCTTCGTCGAGATCACGCTGGACCTCAGCGCCCAGAAGGACAGCGCCCGCCAGCTGGCCGCGGCGATGCGCGAGCACCAGGGCCTGCTCAACACCATCCGCGAACACGCGATCGTCTCGGTCAGCGACCCCGAGGGCCTGCTGGTCGACGTCAACGAGGCCTTCTGCCGCATCAGCGGCTACTCGCGCGAGGAACTGCTGGGCCAGAGCCATCGCCTGCTCAACGCCGGCCACCATCCGCCCGCCTTCTGGCGCGCGCTGTGGACCACGGTGACCGCCGGGCGCCCCTGGCGCGGCGAGGTGTGCAACCGCGCCAAGGACGGCTCCCTGTACTGGGTCGACAGCATCATCGCGCCCTTCATGGGGGCCGATGGGCGGCTGGAGCGGCTGGTATCGATCCGCACCGACATCACCGCCGCCAAGCGGCTGGAGCAATCGCTGCGCGACAGCCGGCGCTTCCTGGACCAGGTGGGCCGCGTGGCCGGCGTCGGCGGATGGAGTCTGACGCTGCAGCCGCTGGCACTGGAACTGTCCGATCGTCTGCGCGCGCTGGCCGGTCTGCCGCTGGACGAGCCGGTGAACCTGCGCCAGGCGCTGCGCCGCCTCGCGCCCTGGGCGCGCTATGCGCTGCTGCAGGCAGCGCGCCGCGGCCTGGACACCGGTGCAGGCTGGGACCTGGAACTGCCGCTGCACCACACGCCGGGCGAGGCCCGCTGGCTGCGCATCGTGGGCGAGGCCATGGCCGACGACGACGGCCAGGTCCGGCGCTGGGTGGGCGCGGTGCAGGACGTCACCCGCCAGCGCGAACTGCAGCACGGCCTGCGGCGCAGCCACGAGCTCTTGCGCGGCCTGATCGAACACCTGCCGCTGGGCCTGGCGCTGTTCGACGCCGAGCGATTGCTGCGTACCCACAACCAGGCCTTCGCCGATGCCGTGCTGACCGATCCGCTGTGGCTGGAACAGCCCGGACGATCGCTGGAGGACGTGGTGCGACACGCCGGTCAGCGCGACGGCATCACCGCCGAGCGCATCGAAGCCCGTGTGGCGCAGGCCTGCCAGCGCCACCGGGAGCGCCGTCGCGAGACCTTCGAGCTGGACCGCGGCGGCCGCAGCTACGAGGTGACCAGTGCGCCGATGCCCGACGGCGGACTGGTGCTGATCTACGCCGACATCACCGAGCGCCGCCAGCGCGAGGCCCAGGTGCTGCGCGCCGAGGCCCTGCTGCGCACCGCGATGGACACCCTGGACGAGGGCTTCGTGCTCTACGACCCCGAGGACCGGCTGGTGCTGTGCAACGAGCCCTACCGCCGCATGTTCAGCACCTCGTCCGACCTGATCGTCGAGGGCGCGACCTTCGAGGAGATCATCCGCGGCGGCGCCCAGCGCGGCCAGTATGCGGCGGCCATCGGTCGCGAGGACGAGTGGGTGGCCGAGCGCATGCGCGCCCACCGCTCGGCCGGCCACGAGATCGTCATGAAGCTCGACGACGGCCGCTGGTTGCGCGTGATCGAGCGGCGCATGCCCGACGGGCACACCGTGGGCTTCCGCATCGACATCACCGAGCTGGTCGAGGCGCGTGAGCGCGCCGAGGCCGGCAGCCGTGTCAAGGGCGAGTTCCTGGCCAACATGAGCCACGAGGTGCGCACACCGCTGAACGCCGTGCTGGGCATGCTTCGCCTGCTGCGCCGCACCGCGCTGAACACGCGTCAGCTGGATTACGTGGACAAGTCGGAAGGCGCGGCACGCACCCTGCTGGCGCTGCTCAATGACATCCTGGACGCCTCGAAGATCGAGGCTGGCCGCATGGTGCTGGATCCTCAGCCCTTCCGGCCCGAGCAACTGCTGCAGGACCTGTCGCTGCTGCTGAACGCACAGCTGCACGACGAACGCCCGGTGCGCCTGCGCCTGGAGGGCGCCGACACCCTGCCCGCCTGGCTGCTGGGCGACGCGATGCGCCTGATGCAGGTGCTGATGAACCTGGGCGGCAACGCGATCAAGTTCACCGAACGGGGCGAGGTGGCGGTGCGCATGACCGCGGTGGGTGAGGACAGCGCCGGGCTGCGCGTGGCCTTCGAGGTCACCGACACCGGCATCGGCATCGCCCCCGAGCACCAGTCCCGCATCTTCAGCAGCTTCGGTCAGGCCGAGACCTCCACCACCCGCCGCTACGGCGGCACCGGCCTGGGCCTGGCCATCAGCAGCCAGCTGGTCCAGATGATGGGCGGCACGCTGCAGCTCGACAGCACGCCGGGCCAGGGCAGCCGCTTCCACTTCGAGCTGGTGCTGCCGCCGGCCGAGCCCGGCAGCGACCAGGTCGCCTGGCGCACCCTCACCGAGGGCGCCCGCCCGGCGCCCGACCGCGCCGGCGGCCCGCGCCGCCTGAAGGGCATGCGCATCCTGCTGGTGGAGGACAACGCGAACAACCGCCAGGTGGCCTGCGAGCTGCTGGAGGACGAGGGCGCGCTGGTCGATTGCGCCGAGGATGGCCAGCAGGCCCTGGACTTCGCCGACCGCGCCGATTACCACGCGGTGCTGATGGATGTGCGCATGCCGGTGATGGACGGCCTGGAGGCCACGCGCGCGCTGCGCCAGCGCCCGGCGCACGCCCACCGTCCGATCATCGCGATGTCCGCCAACGTCGCCGAGGCTGACCGTGCCGAGGCCCTGGCCGCCGGCATGGACGACCATGTCGGCAAGCCCTTCGACCTCGATGCCCTGGTGCGCTGCCTGCAGCGCTGGACCGGCTGGGAAGAGGATGAGGACGACAGCGTCTCGGCCCACCCCGCGGCCCCGCTGTCGCCAGCGATGCTGAGCCAGGCCCGCGCCGCCGACATCGACCTGAGCCGCGCGCTGGAGCGCGTGCTGCACCGCACCGAGGTCTGGGCCCGCATGGCCCGCCAGTTCGCTGACGACGTGCCCGAGCTGGCTGAGCGGCTGGACCACCTGTGGCAGGCGGCCGACCACGCGGGCCTGGCGCGCGAGCTGCATTCGCTCAAGGGACTGGCCGGCATGCTGGGCGCGACCGCCCTGGCCGAGGCGGCCGCCGTGGCCGAGCGCCAGCAGGACAGCGCCGCGCCGATCGCGCCTGCCGCCCTGCTGTCGCGGCTGATGCCCACGGCCCAGGCGCTGCGCACCCTGGCGGACCAGCTGGATCGGGCCAGGCCCGTGTCCGATGCGTCGTCCTGCTGGCCGCCGACCGACCTGCTGCCGCTGCTGGCGCTGCTGACGCGCCTGCAGACACACCTGGCCGAGCACGACATGGCGGCCACCGAGCTGCACCATCAGGTGCAGACGCTGGCGCCGGGCATGCCCGCTGCGCTCGCCAAGCCGCTGGCACAGGCCATGGCGCGGCTGGATTTCGCCCAGGCCACGCAGGCGCTGGAGGCGATTCTCAGCGCCCTGGCAGCGCCCTGCGCTGCTGCCGAGTCCGCACTGCTGGAGACCGCGCCATGAGCGGCGCCGCCGACTTCCTGCCCCCCGAGCTGCTGGGCGGCCAGCGGCCCTGCCTGCTGGTGGTGGACGACGAGCCGCTCAATGTGCAGGCGCTCTACACCGTCTTTGCCAAGGACTGCCAGGTGCTGGTGGCCACCGACGGCGAATCGGCGCTGGCGCTGTGTGCCCGCCGCCAGCCTGACCTGGTGCTGCTGGACATCGGCATGCCGGGCATTGACGGCTTCGAGGTCTGCCGCCGCCTGCAGGCGCACCCGTCCACGCGCGGCGTGCCGGTGATCTTCGTCACCGCCCGCGATGATGCGGACGCCGAGACCCAGGGCCTGTCCTGCGGCGCGGTGGACTTCATCGTCAAGCCCATCCACCCGGCCATCGTGCGGGCGCGGGTGCGCACCCACCTCACGCTCAAGCTGCAGAGCGACCTGCTGCGCCAGATGGTGTTCATCGATGGCCTGACCGGCGTGCACAACCGACGCTTCTTCGACGAGCGGCTGGACGCCGAGTGGGGCCGCGCGATGCGCAACCGCACGCCACTGAGCCTGCTGATGGTGGACATCGACCACTTCAAGCGCCTGAACGACCAGCTCGGCCACCAGGCCGGTGACCAGCGCTTGCGCCAGGTGGCCGAGGTGCTGCGCCGCTGCATCCGGCGCACCAGTGACGTGGTGGCCCGCTACGGCGGCGAGGAATTCGCCTGCGTGCTGCCCGACAGCGAGCCCGATGCGGTGATGCTGCTGGGCCGGATGATCGTCGAGCGCGTGCGTGAGGACATCGGGCAGCTCCACCCCGACCATCCGTCGACCGTCAGCGTGGGCGTGGCCTGCAAGCCGGCCGACTTCGATCCGCGCCACGGCAGCTTCCAGGACCTGCTGGCGCTGGCCGACAGCCAGCTCTACGCGGCCAAGGCCGCCGGACGCAACACGCTGCGTGGGCGGGTGATCGGCCAGGCCGAGGCACTGGCGCTGCCGTCGATGTCGCTGGCCGGGAACTGATCAGCCCTGGCGTGCCAGCTGGCGGGCACGCTCCAGCACCTGGTCCAGCGCGCGCTGCAGCAGCGCCTTCTCGTCGTCGCTGAGCCCCTCGAAGAGATAGGCCTCACGGGCCTGCACCATCGGCACGATCTTGCGGTAGAGCGCCTGTCCGGCGGGCAGCAGGCTGAGCAGGTAGCCGCGGCCGTCGTCGGGGTCGTCCTCGCGCGCGATCCAGCCGGCCTTGAGCATGCGGGCCACGGCGCGGCTGGTGCGCATCTTGTCCATCGTCGTGTGCTCGATCAGCGCGGTGGTCTTCATCGGGCTCTGCTCGGCCAGCGCGGCCAGCACGCGCCACTCATCGCGGCTGAGGTCGAAGCGCTCGGCGTAGACCTGCGCCATCGAGCGGCTGACCGCTTCGGCCAGCACCGCCAGGCGGTAGGGGAAGAACTCATCGAGCTTCATCACGGGTCTGATGGTAACAAGCATGACGATGTGGCGCAGCGATCGATCAGGGCTTACCCTTGCATGGGCTCAGGAGTGACGAATCGGCCTTGACCTCGAATAGTAACGCTGGTTACTATATCGCCCATCACACCGCCGGAGACCGCCATGCCCATCGAACGCATCCACCACGTTGCCTACCGCTGCAAGGACGCCAAGCAGACCGTCGAGTGGTACGGCAAGTACCTGGGCATGAACTTCATCCTGGCCATCGCCGAGGACCAGGTGCCCTCGACCAAGGCGCCGGACCCGTACATGCACGTCTTCCTGGACGCCGGCGCCGGCAACGTGCTGGCCTTCTTCGAGCTGCCCAACTCCCCCGCCATGGGCCGCGACCAGAACACGCCCGAGTGGGTGCAGCACATCGCCTTCAAGGTGGGCAGCGTGGACGAGCTCGAGCAGATCAAGGCCCGGCTGCAGGCCGACGGCATCGAGGTGGTGGGACTGACCGACCACACCATCTTCAAGTCGATCTACTTCTTCGACCCCAACGGCCACCGGCTGGAGCTGGCTGCCGACACCGCCACGCCCAAGATGGCCAAGGACCTGGACGAGGTGAAGTGGGCCATGCTCAACGAGTGGGCCCAGACCAAGCGCGCGCCCAAGCACGCCGCCTGGATGCACGAGTCCGAGTTCAAGCACTGATGTCCAGCACCGATCGGCAGCCCGTCATGCAGAAGACCTACACCTATCCCGAGTTCGCCTACCGCTGCTCGGACGAGCAGCACCTGGGCACCGTCAAGCGCCACCCGGTGGTGGTGATCGGCGCCGGCCCGATCGGCCTGACCCAGGCGCTGGACTGCGCGGCCTACGGCATCCCGGTGGTGGTGCTGGACGACAACAACACCGTCAGCATCGGTTCGCGCGCCGTCTGCTACGCCAAGCGCCCGCTGGAGATCTGGGACCGCCTGGGCGTGGCCGAGCGCATGGTCGAGAAGGGCGTGAGCTGGAAGGTGGGCAAGGTCTTCTTCAAGGACGAGCTGGCCTATAGCTTCGACCTGCTGCCCGAGCCGGCACACAAGATGCCGGCGATGATCAACCTGCAGCAGTACTACCTCGAGGAATACATGGTCGAGGCCTGCAACGCCTCGCCGCTGGTGGACCTGCGCTGGAAGCACAAGCTGCTGGCGATCCAGCAGAAGGACGACCACGCCGTGCTGACGGTGCAGACGCCCGACGGCGTCTTCACGATGGAAGCCACCTGGGTCATCGCCGCCGACGGCGCCAACAGCGACACCCGCAAGATGGTCGACGGCCAGTTCACCGGCCAGTTCTTCCAGGACCGCTTCCTGATCGCCGATGTGGTAATGAAGGCCGACTTCCCGACCGAGCGCTGGTTCTGGTTCGACCCGCCCTTCTACAGCCGCCAGGGCAAGCCCACCAGCGTGCTGCTGCACAAGCAGAGCGACAACGTCTGGCGCATCGACTTCCAGCTCGGCTGGGACAGCGACCCGGACGAGGAGAAGAAGCCCGAGAACGTGATCCCGCGGATCCAGGCGATGCTGGGCCCCGACGCGCAGTTCGAGCTGGAGTGGGTCTCGGTCTACCAGTTCGCCTGCCGGCGCATTGACAACTTCCGCTACGGCCGCGTGCTGTTCACCGGCGACGCCGCGCACCAGGTCTCGCCCTTTGGCGCGCGCGGCGCCAACACCGGCGTGCAGGACGTCGACAACCTCACCTGGAAGCTCAAGCTGGTGCTGGCCGGCCGCGCACCCGAGGCGCTGATCGACAGCTACCACGCCGAGCGTGCCTACGCGGCCGACGACAACCTGAAGAACTCCACCCGCTCGACCGACTTCATCACCCCCAAGAGCCGCGGCAGCCTGCGCTACCGCGACGCCGTGCTGGAGCTGGCCAAGACCGAGGCCTTCGCCCGCCCGCTGGTCAACAGCGGCCGCCTCTCCATGCCGACGCCCTACCTGGCGTCGCCGCTGAACACGCCCGACACCGATGCCTTCGCCGGCCAGATGCGACCCGGCACCAACTGCGCCGACGCGCCTGTCGAGGTCAAGGGCCAGCGCAGCTGGCTGCTCAAGCACCTGGGCGGCCGCTTCGTGCTGCTGGCCTTTGGCGATGCACCGGCCGAGTCGATCGAGGTCAATGGCGTATTGACCCGCGTGCTGCATGTGGGCCGCGACCTGCACGACATCGACGGCCTGGTGGCCGAGCGCTATGACGCCCAGCCCGGCACGGTCTACCTGATCCGCCCCGACCAGCATGTGGCCGCCCGCTGGCGCACTTTTGACGCCGAGCTGGCCACCGACGCGCTGCGCCGCTGCCTGGCCGCCTGACCAAGGACCCCGCGATGAGCACGCTCCACACCGAACCCCGCATCGCCGACCCGGACGGCTTCTACGAGGAACTGATCGACAGCCAGCGCGAACTCAGCGACGAGCAGGTCGAGCTGATGAACGCCAAGCTGGTGCTGATCCTGGCCAACCACATCGGCGACCGCGCCGTGCTGAGTGCCGCGCTGAAGCTGGCGCGGCCCACGGGCACCTGATCAGGTGCCGCAGAAGGTCTGGTAGCCCGCGGTCACCGCCACCGGCGCGGGCTCGGCAAAGACGGCATCCTCGGCGCGCTCGTCAAAGGGCGAGCGCACCACCGCCAGCAGGCGCTCGAAGGGCGCCAGATCGCCGCGCTCCTGCGCGGCGTCCAATGCGGCCTCCACCTGGTGGTTGCGGGCGATGTAGGCGGGGTTGGCGCGCCGCATGGCCGCGCGCTCGGCATCGCCCGCGCCGGCGCGCCGGGCGCGCCAGCGTTGCAGCCACGCGGCCAGCGCCTCGTCGGCCTCGGGCGCGAACAGCGCGCGCAGCGCCGCCTCGTCGCCATCGGCCGCGCTGTTGAGCGCGCGGAAGGCCTGCGTGAAGTCGATCTGGCGCGGCTGCAGCAGGGCCAGGAAGGCCTGGGCCAGCGCCTCGTCGACCTCGTCGTCGGACCGTGGCAGGCCCAGCTTGTCGCGCATCACCGCCAGCCATTCGGCGCGGTAGAGCGCCGGGAAGGCGTCGACCACGCCGGTAGCCAGGTGCAGCGCCTGCTGCTCGTCATCCGACAGCAGTGGCAGCAGGCACTCGGCCAGGCGGGCCAGGTTCCAGCGCGCGATCAGCGGCTGGTTGGCATAGGCGTAGCGGCCCGCCACATCGATCGAGCTGAACACCGTGCGAGGACCGTAGGCCTCCATGAAGGCACAGGGGCCGTAGTCGATCGTCTCGCCCGAGATGGTCATGTTGTCGGTGTTCATCACGCCGTGGATGAAGCCCACGCCCATCCAGCGGGCGACCAGCGCCGCCTGGCGCCGCGCCACCCCCTGCAGCAGCGCCAGAAAGCGCTCGGGGCGGCCGGCGGCGTCGGGCTGGTGGCGCTCGATCGCATGATCGGCCAGTGCCCGCAATGATTCGCCCTCGCCCCAGGCGGCGGCGAACTGGAAGCTGCCCACGCGCAGATGGCTGGCCGCCACGCGGGTGAGGACCGCGCCGGGCAAGGGCCGCTCGCGCCAGACGGTTTCGCCGGTGGCGACCGCAGCCAGCGAGCGCGTGGTGGGAATGCCCAGCGCATGCATCGCCTCGGACACCAGGAACTCGCGCAACACCGGCCCCTGCGCCGCCTTGCCATCGCCACCGCGCGAGAACGGCGTGCGCCCGCTGCCCTTGAGGGCCACATCGCGCAGGCGCCCCTGGCGGTCGACCAGCTCACCGATCAGCAGTGCCCGGCCATCGCCCAGCCGCGGCACGAAGCCGCCGAACTGGTGCCCGGCATAGGCCTGGGCCACGGACCGCGCCCCCGGCGGCACCGCGTTGCCGGCCAGCACGGCCAGACCCTGGGGCGCGGCCAGTGCCGCCGGGTCCAGCCCCAGCTCAAGTGCCAGCTCGGTGTTCAGTGCCAGCGCGGCCGGCGCAGGCACGCCGGCTGGCGTCCAGGCCTCGGCCATGCGCGGCACGGCCTGCGCGAAGCGGGACTGCCATGGGGCGTCCATCAGGGTGGCCAGAGCGGGTGCGGTTGTCATCGGCCAGAGCTTGCCTGAAGCCGCGCAGCGCTGCCCGGCCTCGCGCGGGAAGCCCTACGCCGTGGCCGATCCAGGGCGAGGTCCACAGCAAAAAGGGGCTGACCTCTCGGTCAGCCCCTTCTGGCGTTATTGGCGCGGCTGGCAGGATTCGAACCCACGACCCCTTGGTTCGTAGCCAAGTACTCTATCCAACTGAGCTACAGCCGCATTGCAGGCAGTGCCTGGCTCCTAGGTAAGAGCCGCTTGCCGTCTGCAGAAGCTAGCAGTATAGCAGGCTTTTGGCGCGTTGCACAAGCGGCCCTGGCGTTTCGCGGTCAATCGAGTCCGGCGGCGCGCTGCTCGTGGCGGGCGGCGGTGGCTTCGTCGTCTTGTTCGCGGGCGAGCTGGGCCAGGCGGCGCAGCGCGTCGCGGCGCACGCGGGCGGGCAGGTCGTCGGCGGCGGCGGTTTGCTCCAGCGGGCGGCGGGCCTTGCCCCATAGCTGGCGCTCGGCGAAGACGGCGCCGGCGGCGGCCACCAGCGGAGCTTCGTGGCCGTGGCGGGCCAGTGCCGTTTCGACGCGGTTGAGCCAGTCGGTGCCGGCACCGGCGGCGCAGGCCACCAGGGCCAGCGACAGTTCCTTGCGGGCGTCGGGCTCCAGGCGGGCGATCTGGTCCCAGGCGGGTTGCAGCCATTGGCGGCCCTGCTCGGGGTGGCCAAGATCGCAGGCGCGGCGGGCGGCTCGGGCCAGCACCCAGGCGTCGGCGCGCTCGCTGGCGTCCAGCGCCTGCCAGACCTGCTGCAGTTGCTGCAGGTCGTAGCCGCCCTCGAGCGCCTCGATGGCCAGCGAGCGCAGCAGCGAGCGCGCCGCCTCGGCCGAGAAGCCCTGGTGCTTGGCCAGCAGCCGCGCGGTCTGCAGTGCCATCAGCGGCTGGCGCTTCATCCGCGCCGCCTGCAGGCGCAGGCGCAGCGCCTGGGTGCGGCGCGCCACGCCGGGCGGCAGCTCGCCCAGCAGGGCCAGGCTGCGGGTGGCGTCGCGGTCGTCCAGCGCCCACTCCGCGGCCAGCAGTTGCACGCCATCGGCGGCGGCACCAGGCAGGTTGCGGTCGCGGGCCATGGCCAGGGCCTGGCGCACGCGTTCATCGCGGCCCCGGCGGTCCTGCAGGCGGTGCTGTCCGCTGGCGGCGGCCATCTGGGCCAGCACCGAGAAACCGACGTCGCCCTTCAGCTCAGGCACGTCGGCCTGCAGCTCCAGCGCGCGCTGGGCAGCGCGCTGGGCGCGCGCGTAGCGGGCCGCCAGCAGCTCACGCCAGGCCTCGCGCAGCGCGGCGTGGGCCGCGCGCTCGCGCTTGAGCAGGCGCCATTCACGCGCGCGGCCGGGCAGGCTCAGCAGGCCGCTGGCGGCCTGCAGTGCGGCAAAGGTCAGCAGCACCGCACCCAGCAGCAGCAGCAGGAACAGGTTCAGCGACAGGTCCAGGCGCCACTGGTCGTAGAAGACCGACACCAGCGCATCGTTGCGGCCCAGCACGGTGGCCGACACCACGGCCACGGTGAAGATCAGCACCAGCCAGATCAGCGAGCGCATCAGCGTCCTGCCACGGCGGCGGCCAGCGCCGCCAGGGTTTCCTCGGGCCGCGGCAGGCTGACGTGGCGGGCCTGCTGGGCCACCTGGCGGGCCAGCTCGCTGGTGGATTGCACGCGCCGCGAGCTGCGGTCGAAATAGCGCTCCAGCATCTGCTGGGCCTGGGTCAGGTCGGCCTGGGCCAGGTCGAACTGGCGCGACAGCAGCGACAGGCGCGCATTGAGCAGGCGCAGCTTGAGGTTCTCGCGCAGGAAGAAGCCCTGCTCGGGGGACATCAGCGAGGCCTCGGGCCGGTCGATGCGGGTGACGCGCAGCAGCGAGCGGGCCTCATGCCAGACCGCAGCGCTGAAGCGGTCCCAGACCTCGCGCCAGGCCAGCCCCTCCAACGCCGGCGCCGACGCCGCACGGGCCGCCGCCGAGGCGGCCGGCGCGGCGGCCGACGCGGCCGCCGGACGGCGCTCCGGCGTGCTCAGCAGCGGCAGGTCGTCGACCTGGCGCACCGCCTCGTCCAGGCGCACGGCCAGCGCGGGCACATCCACCACCTGGGCGGCGCGCACGCGGTCGAGATCGCGCACGACCGCGCGGCGCACCCGCTCCATGCGCGGCTGGTTGTAGCGGGCCAGGCGCTCGTCGGCCTGGCGCAGCGCGGCCACCAGCGGCTCGGCGCTGCCGGTGATCGCCGACTGCTGCAGCGCCACGCGCAGCGAGGCCTCGACATCGGCCAGCACGTTCTCGTCACGCGAGCGCGACATCGACTGCATCAGCTCCTCGACCTGGCTGCGCTGCAGCGCGGTCTCGGCGACGCGGGCTTCGAGCACGCCCAGCTTGCCCTGCATCTCGGTGCCCGCCTCCTGGGCCTGGCGGGCGAGCAGCCGGGCCTCGGTGGCCAGGTCCTGGCTGCCTTGCTGGCGGCGCACCAGTTCCTGCTCAAGCTGTTTCACGCGCTGCTGGGTGTTCCAGGCCAGCACCGCGGCGGCCACGCTGGCGGCACCCACGGCCGCCAGCCCCAGCGCACGCCAGGGCACGGTCTGGGCAGGGGTCACAGGGGCCGATGCGGGTGCCGAGGCCGCTGCAGGTGCAGCAGCCGGCGACGCAGGCAGGACCGGGGCCGCCACAGGGGCTTCGGCCGGGGTCTCGGAGGGCTGGGGATCAGGGCTCGCCATTGGGCGCCGATTGTATCGACGCCCCTTGGCCCCAGACCTGCGCCACCGCCTCGACGCCCACGCCGATCAGGTCCACCGTACCCAGGCCCAGCGACTGCGCCGCAGCGGCGATGCGCGGATGCGTCACCAGGCAGCGCGCGCGCGACCACTCGGCGCCGGGCGCGGCGGCAGCCAGGTGCTCCAGCCCCTCGCTGCTGCTGAACAGCCAGCAATGCGCCTCGGGCGCGGCCAGTGCGTCGCTCAGCCACTGCCGCTGCTCCGGGGTCCAGCACGCCGCGCCGCGCGCATAGCCCTGCACCAGTTGCACCTGGGCGCCGGCCGCACGGGCCGTCTCGGCGAACCAGTCTCGGCCGCCCTCCCCCCGCACGATCCAGACCGGGCGACCGCGCCAGTCCTCATGCCGGAGCTGCTGCCACAGGTGTTCGGAATCGAAGGCCGTGGCATCGGCGCCCGGCGCGACGATGGCCTCGGCCGGCACGCCCTGCCCACGCAGCGCCTGCACCGTGCCCGGACCGGTGGCCCCGGCACGCACGCCCGCCGGCCAGGCGGCGTCGAAGAAGCCGGCGGCAGCGCTCTGCAGCACCGCATTGGGGCTGACGAACATCACCAGCGCCCCTGGCACCAGCGCAGCCCGGGCGGCGCGCAGCGGCGCCAGATCGGGCGCCGGCCCCACGGCCAGCAGGGGCAGCGCCCGGGCCTGCAGACCCAGCGCCTGCAGCCGCCGCACCCAGTCGCTGGCCTGCGGCTCGGGCCGCGTGACCAGCAGCATCGGCGCGGCAGGCGCGGGCGTCATCCGGCCGCGCCGGCGGCCAGGTAGGCGTCGCCGCCCTGCTGACGCAATTGCGCGGCAGCGGCCTGACCCAGGGCCTCGGCGGCCGCGGTGTCGGCAACGGACCCGCTCAGCCGCGCGCGCAGCAGCGGCTGGGTGGGATCGGCGGCGTTGCCCAGAGCCACCTCCAGCTGCATCTGGCCGTCGGCCACCACCGCGTGCGCCGCCAGCGGCACCGAACAGCTGCCGCCCAGCGCGCGCGACACCGCGCGCTCGGCATGGGTGGCCAGCCAGGTGGGGGTGTGCACGAAGGCCTGCAGCGCCTGGCGCAGCGCGGCGTCGTCCTCGCGCACCTCCAGGCCCAGCGCGCCCTGGCCGGCGGCCGGGATCATGCGCTGCTCGTCGAAGACGGCGCGGATGCGTGCGCCCAGGCCCAGGCGCTTCAGGCCGGCCGCGGCCAGCACGATGGCGTCGTAGCCGCCCTCATCCAGCTTGCGCAGCCGGGTGTCGAGGTTGCCGCGCAGCGGCTCGATGCGCAGATCGGGCCGCATCGCCTTGAGCTGCACCACACGGCGCAGGCTGGAGGTGCCCACGCAGGCGCCCTGGGGCAGCGCGTCAACGTTCTCGTAGCGGCTGGAGACGAAAGCGTCGCGCGGATCCTCGCGCTCGAGGATGGCCGCCAGCACGAAGCCATCCGGCAGGTCCATCGGCACGTCCTTCAGCGAGTGCACCGCCAGCCGGGCGCGGCCGTCTTCCAGCGCGGTTTCCAGTTCCTTGACGAACAGGCCCTTGCCGCCCACCTTGGACAGGCTGCGGTCGAGGATCTGGTCGCCGCGGGTGGTCATGCCCAGCAGTTCAGCCTTGAGCGACAGCTCAGCTGCCAGGCGGTCGCGCACATGTTCGGCCTGCCACAGCGCCAGGCGGCTCTCGCGGGTGGCGATGACGACGGTGTCGGGTTGAGAAGAATTCATGTCGGCGGATTATCCGCGCTGGCACCACTCCTGCTACGATTGCCGATTGGTAACTTGGTTACGTCCCCAGGAGTCCACCATGCCCCGTGCAGAAACGCGCACCACCAGCCGCCCCAAGCGCACCAAGACCGTGCCGAATGCACAGGTAAAGAGCAGCCAGGATGGCGACGCCGCCAGCAAGAACAAGCCGCTGATGGAGGATATCCGGTTACTCGGCCGCATCCTGGGCGATGTGATCCGCGAGCAGGAAGGTCGTGCGGCCTTCGACCTGATCGAGCGGGTGCGCCAGCTCTCGGTGGCCTTCCGGCTGAAGAAGGACGCCTCGGCCGGACGCGTGCTCGATCGCCTGCTGAAGAACCTCTCGGCCGACCAGACGGTCAGCGTGATCCGCGCCTTCAGCTACTTCTCGCACCTGGCCAACATCGCCGAGGACCGCCACCATGTGCGCCGCCGCGAGGTCCACGAGGCCGCCGGCACCCACCAGGAGGGCTCGCTGGCCCATTGCTTCGAGAAGCTCGCGCGCGCCGACCACCGCGCCGCCGACATCGCCGAGGCCCTGCAGCAGGCCTACATCTCGCCGGTGCTGACCGCCCACCCGACCGAGGTGCAGCGCACCTCCATCCTGGACGCCGAGCGCGCCATCGCCCAGCTGATCGAGCGCCGCGACGGCCTGCGCACCGAGGCCGAACGCCAGGAGAACGAAGACCTGATCCGCGCCCGCGTGACGCAGCTGTGGCAGACCCGCATGCTGCGCTACGCCAAGCTGACCGTGTCGGACGAGATCGAGAATGCGCTCAGCTACTACCACGCCACCTTCCTGCGCCAGATCCCGCGCATGTACCGCGAGATCGAGCAGGCCCTGCCCGGCCACGCGGTGCCCGGCTTCTTCCGCATGGGCCACTGGATCGGTGGCGACCGCGACGGCAACCCCAACGTCACCGCCGACACCCTGCGCCTGGCGCTGCGCCGCCAGGGCGAGACCGCGCTGCGCCACTACCTGACCGAGGTGCACACGCTGGGCGCCGAGCTGTCGATCTCGAACATCCTGTCGCCGGTCACGCCCGCGATGCAGGCGCTGGCCGAGCGCTCGCCCGACCGCAACCCGCACCGCGAGGACGAGCCCTACCGCCGTGCGCTGATCGGCATGTATGCCCGCCTGGCGGCCACGCTGCACGAGCTGACCGGCACCGAAGCGCTGCGCCACGCGGTGGCACCGCAGAACCCCTATGCCAGCGCCGAGGAGTTCCTGGCCGATCTGCGGGTGATCGAGGATTCGCTGCGCAGCCACCACGCCCAGGCGCTGGTGGCGCCGCGGCTGGCGCCGCTGATCCGGGCGGTGCAGGTCTTCGGCTTCCACCTGGCCACGGTGGACCTGCGGCAAAGCTCCGACCAGCACGAGCTGGTGGTGGCCGAACTGCTGAAGCTGGCCCGCATCGAGCCCGACTATGCCGCGCTCGACGAGCCGGCGCGCCGCACCCTGCTGCTGCGCCTGCTGGGCGATGCCCGGCCCTTGCGGGTGCGCGCGGCCGAGTACTCGGCGCTGACGCAGGGCGAGCTGGCCATCTTCGAAGCCGCCGCCGAGGGCCGCGCCTGCTTCGGCCCCGAGGCGATCCGCCACTACATCATCAGCCACACCGAGACCGTCTCCGACCTGCTCGAGGTGCTGCTGCTGCAGAAGGAGACCGGCCTGCTGCGTGGCGTGCTGGGCGAGGACGATGCGGTGGCCGACCTGATCGTCTCGCCGCTGTTCGAGACCATCGCCGACCTGCGCCATGCGCCGGACATCATGCGCGAGTTCTATGCGCTGCCTGGCGTGGCGGCGCTGATCCGCCGCAGCGGCGGCGAACAGGACGTGATGCTGGGCTACTCCGACAGCAACAAGGACGGCGGCTTCTTCACCAGCAACTGGGAGCTCTACCGCGCCGAGATCGCACTGGTCGAGCAGTTCAGCGCCATGGCCGAGGACCACGGCATCCGGCTGCGCCTGTTCCATGGCCGCGGCGGCACCGTGGGCCGTGGCGGCGGCCCGAGCTACCAGGCCATCCTGGCCCAGCCGCCGGGCACGGTCAACGGCCAGATCCGCCTGACCGAGCAGGGCGAGGTGATCGCCTCGAAGTACGCCCATCCCGAGATCGGCCGGCGCAACCTCGAGACCCTGGTGGCCGCCACGCTCGAGGCCACGCTGCTGCACCCCACCAAGGCCGCGCCCAAGGCCTTCCTGGAGGCCGCCGAGGCGCTCAGCCAGGCCAGCATGGCGGCCTACCGCGCGCTGGTCTACGAGACCCCCGGCTTCACCGACTACTTCTTCGCCGCCACCCCCATCCGCGAGATTGCCGAGCTCAACATCGGCTCACGCCCGGCCTCGCGCAAGGCCACGCGCGCGATCGAGGACCTGCGCGCCATCCCCTGGGGCTTCTCCTGGGGCCAGTGCCGCGTGGCGCTGCCAGGCTGGTGCGGCTTCGGCTCGGCGGTCGAGGCCTACCTGGGCCATGACGCCGGCCGGAACCAGCGCCTGGAGCTGCTGCAGAAGATGGTGCGCCAGTGGCCCTTCTTCCGCACCCTGCTGTCCAACCTGGACATGGTGATGGCCAAGAGCGATCTGCGCATCGCCGCGCGCTACGTGGAACTGGTCGAGGACAAGCGCCTGGGCAAGAAGATCTTCACCGCGATCAAGGCCGAGTGGGACCGCACCGCCGACGCGCTGGCGCTGATCACCGGCGAAGCCTCGCGCCTGCAGAGCAACCCGGCGCTGGCGCGCTCGATCGAGCACCGCTTCCCCTACCTCGACCCGCTGAACCACCTGCAGGTCGAGCTGATGCGGCGCTACCGCAAGCAGCGCGACACCGACCCGCATGCCGAGCGCGTGCGCCGGGGCATCCACCTGTCGATCAACGGCATCGCGGCGGGTCTGCGCAACACCGGCTAGCGCGCGGCCTGCGTGCGGCCGCCATGGGGCTGCGGCGCTGGGTCAGCGCTGCGCCAGCTCGCGCATCGCCCGCAGCTCACCGAGCCGGGCCACACGCTGCAGCATCGCGCCGCCGCGCAGCAGTTGGCGGCAGGAGGGCCCGCTGTCGCCACCGTCCTGGCCGAGATCCGCCTGGGCCTCGCGCTGCTGGGCCGCCATCAGCGCTTCGCGCTGCGCGCGCTGGGCGTTCTGGCGCTCCTCGGACCAGCCGGCGTGCCGGCCCAGCGCCTCGGCATAGGCCAGCGTGATCAGGTCCGGGGCCTGCGCCAGCAGCAGCTCGGCCAACCGCAGGCAGGTCTGGGCGCGGTTGGGATCCTCGACGGCCGTCTGCCGGCAGTGATCCACCACCGACGGGCTGACGTTGGACAGGGTGGCCACCGCACCGGCCACGGCGATCTGCAGCACCACCCGCGGCTCGCCCTGCAGCTCGGCCGGCAGCTGGCGATCCAGCAGCGCGCCGACCCAGGTGCCGGGCGGCTGGTAGCGCGTCGCCAGGCTGGCGTGGTGGATCGCATCGGCCTCGCCCGACCAGTCACCCTGCAGGTGCGCGGCCTGCGCCTGCTGCAGCCAGGCCGCCGCGTTGTCGGGCTCCAGGGCCACCCAGCGGGCGGCAGGTCCCGCCAGGCAATCCCCCAGCTCGGTGGGCGCCTGGAAATGGCAGCTGGCGGCGGCCAGCGCCAGCACCCGCGGATCGCTGCTGGCCAGTGCCTGGGTCTGAAGGCTCTGCGCGGCCTGCGCGCGCTGGCCGGAGAGGCGCTCGACGCGCCGCACCAGCCGCTGCAGCACCGGCCGGCAGCCTTCGCCGCGGCAATCGGCCAGCGCCGGCTCGTGGATATTGAAGGTGGTCGAGCCCAGCCACCGGCCCACCGCCTGCAGCGCCATGTCGGGCGAGGCCTGCAGGCTTGCCAGCCAGCCGGCAGCGACCTGGCGGTGGATGCGGGCCTTCTCGGCGTCCGTGGGCAGCGTGCCGGGTCGCTCCAGCCAGGGCGCGAAGCCGCAGTCCGGGCCCAGCGCGGCGTCGGGCTGCGGCGCGGCGATCGGGCCCGGTGCGGCAGCGACCGCCTCGTCGCCCGGCGGATCCGCCACCGCGGCCAGCGAGCCGTCGGCCAAGGTCCAGCCGGCTGCCGCCACCGCGTCGGACGCATGGGGCCCCGCCGGTCGGGCGGCGCCGAGCAGCCAGCCCAGGGACACCAGCGCCGCCAGGGCCACCAGCACCAGCGCGGCCCAGATCAGGCGCGGGTTCACGCCGCCCCGCCGGCCAGCGCGTCCCGCACGGCCGACAACTGGCGCCGCGACACCGGCAGCCACTCGCCGGTGGGCTCGACCTGCACCGCCCAGGTGTCGCCGGCGTCCTCGCCCGTGTCCAGCGGGTGGCGGGCCAGCGCCCGCACCGCCTGGCGTGCCACCAGCACGCTGCGGTGGATGCGGATCACCGCCTCACCCAGGCGCTGCTCCAGCTCGCCCAGCGAATCGTCCAGCACATAGCTGTGCGAGCGGGTCCGCAGGGTGACGTACTTCATCTCGGCGCGCAGATACACCAGGTCGGTCAGCGGTATGCGCAGCACCCGGCCACGGTCGCTGACGACCAGCGTGGGCCGCTCGTCGACCGGCACCGGTGGCACCGCGACGCGCCCCTGGCGCGCCGCCACCCGCTGCAGCGCCTGCGCCAGGCGCTCGCGACGCACCGGCTTGGTCAGGTAGTCGGTGGCTTCCAGCTCGAAGGCCTGCAGCGCATGTTCGGCATGGGCGGTGACGAAGACCACGGCCGGCGCAGGTTGCTGCGCGCGCAGCCGCTCGGCCAAGCCCAGGCCGTCCAGGCCGGGCATGTGGATGTCCAGCATCACCAGGTCCACCGGCTGACGCGCCAGCGCATGCAGCGCCTCGGCAGCACTGCCGGCCTCGGCCAGCACCTGCACCCGGGGCTGGGTGGCGTCGGCCATCAGGCTGCGCAGGCGCATGCGCGCCAGGGGCTCGTCATCGACGATCAGCACGGACAGTGGGGCATCGTTCATGTCACTCGGCCGGCAGCGACAGGCTCACGCGCCAGCGGCCATCCTCGATGATGCCGCTGTGCACGTCGGCGTCCAGGTCGTGCAGCAGGCGCAGGCGCTCGCGCACGCTGGCCAGGCCGATGCCGTGGCCAGGGCGCGGCGCCGCCTCCAGCGGCACGGTGTTGGTGACCGACAGCAGCACGCGGTCGCGGCGGCGGCGGCTGCGCACCTCGATCGTGCCGCCGCGCGCGGCGGGCTCCACGCCGTGGCGCACCGCGTTCTCCACCAGCGGCTGCAGTGCCAGCGTCGGCAGCCGGGCCGAGGCGGCGTTGGGGTCCAGGTCCCAGCGCACCGTCAGCCGGGCACCGAAGCGCAACTCCTCGATCGACAGGTAGCGCCGTGCCAGCTCAGCCTCCTCGGCCAGCGTGGAGGCCCGGTTCAGCGTGCCCAGCGTGGCACGGAACAGCTCGGCCAGGTCTTCCAGCACCTCCTCGGCGCGGCGCGGGTCGTGCTGCACCAGCGCGATCGCGGTGTTCAGCGTGTTGAACAGGAAGTGCGGACGGATGCGGGTCTGCAGGTCGGCCAGCTGGGCCGCCGCGGTGGCCGGCAGCCGGGCCCGCTCGCGCCAGCGCACGGTGCGCACCATCAGCAGGGCCAGCGCGCCGCCGGCCAGCGCCGGCGCCAGCCAGGAAGCCGGGCGCGGCGCCAGGCGCCAGTGGTCCAGCAGCTGCCACACCAGCGCCGCGGCCACTGCGCCGGCCAGCGCCTGCACCGGCGCCACCCAGGCCGGCCAGCGCCGCGCCAGCCCCTGGCCGGCCGCGCAGGCCAGCAACAGCCACAGCAGCGCTGACGGCACCACCCAGGTGGCCCAGGTGCCCATGGCCAGCGCCCAGTCCAGCAGGCGGGCGTGGCTGAAGGCCAGGCCGATCGCGGTGACCGCAATCGCCACCAGCAGCGCGCGCAGCACCATGCCCACTCGGCACAGCGGCGCCAGCGCGGCCGGCTCGGCGGCGCTGACACCGGCCTCGACCGCGTCGCGCAGGTCGTCGAACAGCGTGCTCTGGCCGGTGTCGGGGGCGGTGCTCACGCGCGGATTCTCGCCCGGTTCGTAGAATGCGCGTTTTCCCCGAACCCCCCGTGGCACGATGAGCGGCAACCAACTCGACAAGAAATCCCAGGCCTGGTCGGCCCTGTTCTCGGAGCCGATGAGCGAGCTGGTCAAGCGCTACACCTCCAGCGTGTTCTTCGACAAGCGGCTGTGGGCCGCCGACATCGAGGGCAGCCTGGCGCACGCCGAGATGCTGGCCGCGCAGGGTGTGATCGGCGCCCAGGACCTGGCCGACATCCAGCGCGGCATGGCGCAGATCCGCGCCGAGATCGACTCCGGCGCCTTCGAGTGGAAGCTTGAGCTGGAAGATGTGCACCTGAACATTGAAGCCCGCCTGACCCAGCTGGTGGGCGACGCCGGCAAGCGCCTGCACACCGGCCGCAGCCGCAACGACCAGGTCGCCACCGACGTGCGCCTGTGGCTGCGCGGCGAGATCGACCAGATCGCCGAGCTGCTGGCCGACATGCAGCGCGCCCTGGTGGCGGTGGCCGCGCAGAACACCGAGACCGTGATGCCCGGCTTCACCCACCTGCAGGTGGCCCAGCCGGTGAGCTTTGCGCACCATCTGCTGGCCTATGTGGAGATGTTCGCCCGCGACGCCGAGCGCCTGGCCGACCTGCGCAAGCGGGTCAACCGCCTGCCGCTGGGCGCCGCCGCGCTGGCCGGCACCAGCTACCCGCTGGACCGCGAGCGCGTGGCGCGCACGCTGGGTTTTGAAGCCGTCTGCCAGAACAGCCTGGACGCCGTCAGCGACCGCGACTTCACGATCGAGTTCACCGCCTTCGCCAGCCTGGTGATGGTGCACGTGTCGCGCCTGGCGGAAGAAATCGTGCTGTGGATGAGCCAGAACTTCGGCTTCATCAACCTCAGCGACCGCTACTGCACCGGCTCGTCGATCATGCCGCAGAAGCGCAACCCCGACGTGGCCGAGCTGGCGCGCGGCAAGAGTGGCCGCGTGGTGGGCCACCTGATGGGCCTGATCACGCTGATGAAGGGCCAGCCGCTGGCCTACAACAAGGACAACCAGGAAGACAAGGAACCGCTGTTCGACACCGTCGACACGGTCAAGGACACGCTGCGCATCATGGCCGAGATGGTGGGCGGCGAGGTGGCGGCCGATGGCTCGCGCAGCGGTGGACTCACCGTGAAGGCCGAGGCCATGCAGGCCGCCGCGCTGCGCGGCTACGCCACCGCCACCGACCTGGCCGACTACCTGGTCAAGAAGGGCCTGCCCTTCCGCGATGCCCACGAGGTCGTGGCCCATGCGGTGAAGGAAGGCCTGCGCGCCGGCCTGGACCTGGCCGACCTGCCGCTGGCCACGCTGCAGGGCTTTGATGCCCGCATCGGCGAGGATGTGTTCGAGGTGCTGACGCTGCGCGGCTCGATGGACGCGCGCCGCACGCTGGGCGGCACCGCGCCCGAGCAGGCGCGCGCCCAGATCGCCCGGCACCAGGCCCGCCTGGGCTGAGCCCGGTAGGCGCGCCGGCCCCGGCACACGGGCCGGGGCATCAGGCGATCAGTTGTCTGCCTTGATCTCCGAGGCCAGCACCGTCGTGCCATCGCTGGACAGCACGCCCTTGACCTCGATGCGCAGCCCGGCCACCAGTTGGGCCGCCGTCAGACCGCCGCGGAAGGTGGCCGCCGAGTAGTCGACCTTCTGCGAGCCCTTGTTCAGCACCAGGGTCTTGCTGGCCGCGTTGACGCTGGCGATGGCGCTGGTGATCTCCACCTCGACCGGCTCGGTGCCACCGCCACCACCACCGCCGTCCTCGGCCTTCTTGATCTCGACCTTGGTGGCGCGCAGCACGCCGCCCTGCATCTTGCCTTCGGCTTCGATGGTGACGCCTGCCGCCAGCGTGGTGCCGCCGCTGAGCGCGGCGCCGCTGGCGTCCACGGTGATGCCCTGCACCACCAGGCTGGACAGCGAGGTGTAGCTGGAAATCACGCCTTCGACCTCGACCTCGGTGTCGTCGGCCGGCACCTTGGCGGTGGAGGCTTGCGCACTCAGCAGGGTCCAGGTGTTGGCCGCCACCGGCGAGGTGGCCAGCTTCAGGCGCATCACCGCGCCCACCGCCAGGCCGTCGGGGGCGGTGGTGAAGCGGATCGTGGCGCCGCCCACGGTGAAGCTGTTGCTGCCCACGCTGCCCACCTTGCCATGCAGCCGCAGCGCACTGACACCCGAGCGGTGCTGGATGCGGGTGGCGGTGTAGCGCTGGTTGGAGACGTCATACAGGCCGTAAACCTCGACCAGGTCACCCACGGCCACGGCACGGTCGGTGGCCGGGGTCGGCAGGATGGACACGGTCTGGCCCAGGATGGTCAGCGTGCCGGCCACGTCGTCGCGCGCATCCACCCGGCCCAGCAGTTCGCTGACCACGGTGATCGCCTTGGCGGTGGCAGTGGGCAGCGGCGTGGTGCTTCGGTCGAGCTTCTCGCCATCGATCTGCACCACCATGCCCAGCAGCAGGTCCACGTTGGCGCCGCTGTCGTCCTTGGCGGTGACGCCGGTGTCGTCATAGCGCACGCCATTGACGATGACCGAGCCGAAGCCGCTGATCGGCCCCGAGGCATACACCGGCTGCGTGCCGGTGCCCTGTTCGGAGACACCGCCGCCGCAGGCCACCAGCAGCGCCAGGCTGCCCAGTGCCGCGGCCAACGCGCGGCGCAGCGGGAAAGCTTGAGGAAGGTTCATGGTCGGACTTTCTGTGCGATGCCTCAGCGCGCCGGGGCCGATGGATCGGCGGGCGGCTCCGAGGGCATGGTAGCGGGCGCCGGCGGGGGCGTCTCGGTCGCGTCATGGTGGTAGATGCCCAGCAGCAGGCGTCGCCGCGGCTCGTCGCTGTCGGCGCCTTCCTCGATCAGGCGTTCGAGCGCCGGCACCACGCGGCCCCGGAACTCGGCCCAGTGTTCGGACACCAGGCGCTTGACCTCGGGCACAGCCGACTGCGGCACCTCGTGGGCCACCAGGGCCCGCTCGAAGAAGGGCTTGTCATCACGCAGCGCGTTCTCGACCGCGGCCATGAAGTGCGCACCGACGTTGTCGCCGAGCACGCGGATCAGGCGCGGCAGGTCGTTGGCCGGCACCGCGCCGTCGCGCTCGAAGGCCACCCGCGCGCCGTCGTCGACCAGCCGGCAGTAGCCCAGACGCACCATGTCGTCGAGCAGGCTGCGCGGGTGCACGTCGGAGGTGATCTCGCGCGCCAGGGTCTCGAAGCTGGGCTTGGCGCCCTGGCGGGGCAGCGTGGCCGGCTGGCCCTGGCTGTCGCGGTAGTCGGGGTCGATCTGCCAGTGCAGGTAGATCTCGGCCGCCACCGGACGGCGCGGCCGGGCCTGCTGCAGGTGGCCGTGGATCAGGCGCGTGACCTCGCGCCGGTTGATGCCGGTGGTGGCGCTGACGCGGCTGACCTGGCGGTGCGGCTGCGTGCCGGGGTTGGCCTCGCGGGCGGCCTGCACGAAGGCCTGCTTGAGCCGCTCCTCGATGACGCCGAAGTGCACGCCGCGGGCGACCGCCAGCCGGGCCAGCGGCAGCAGCGTGGCGTTGGCCGCCTCCAGCATGGCCTGCTGGTCGGCCGGCAGTTCGTCGGGGATTTCCTGGCTCATGGACGAGTGCGATCTTACCGCTTCGCCCGAGGAAATGTGCGATTTACACACAGATCCCCGGGCGAGATGGGGCTATCCCACCGAGGAGAAAAGGCCCCGGGCTCAGTCCTCGCGCGAGATACGCGAGGCCATCAGGGTGTTGCCATCTGGCGACAGCCCGCCCTTGACCTCGACGCTCAGGCCATCGGCCAGCGAGGCTTCGCTGACGTCGCGCCATTCGCCGACCTGGCTGTAGTCGACGGTCACGCCGCGCAGGGTGAAGCGCTTGGCCGCGGTGTTCAGACCGGAGATCTGGCCGTGCAGTTCGAAGTCCTCGCTGTGGTGGCTGTCATCGCTGTCTTCCAGCTTGACCTCGCGGGCCACCAGCACGCCATCGCGCAGCGCACCTTCGACCTCGACGAAGGCGCCCAGCACGATGACCGAGCGGCCATCCTTGAACTCGGCGCTGTCGGCGTTCACCGGCGTGCCATCGACGCTGAAGCGCGTGGCCGAGGTCCAGGCGGTGATGAAGCCCCGCACTTCGGATTCGGAGCGGTCATCGCCCGAGCTGCGGCGGCCATCCTCCAGCGCGGTGGCCACCCATTGGCCGGCCACCTGGGTCGGCTGCACCCGCACCCGGATCCAGGCGCCGTTGGCCAGAGTGGCCGGGACGGCCGTGACCGAGGCGTAGTTGATGACGGCGCTGCCGATGCGGAAGGTCATGGCCGTGGTGTCGAGGTCGGCCACCACGCCGCGCAGCTTGAACTCGCTGCTGCTGCTTTCGCGCTCGATCCGGCTGGCCACATAGGCGCCCTGCGTGGCATCGAAGCGCGCGTGCACCTCCAGCAGCTGCCCCACGCTGATCGCCGAGAAGCCGCCGCCCAGGCTGTCGTCGAACACCGTGTTCGACGTGACCAGCACGGTCTGCCCCAGCATGCTGATGGTCTGGGCGCCCAGGTTGACCGCGGTCACGCGGCCCTTGAGTTCGCTGCCGATGCGGATGGTCAGCGCCGTCGCACGGCCGCTGTTGCGGTCGATCGAGCCGCCCTCGATCTCGACCTGGCTGCCCAGGTGCAGATCGTCGCGGGAGAGGCGGCCGCCCTTGTCGTCCAGCACGGTGGCGGCGCTGTCGTCGAAGCGCACGCCGTTGACGATGATCGAGCCGAAGCCGCTGATCACGCCCGAGGTGAACGACACGGCGGAATTGGAGCCGCCGTTGTGGCCGGAGTCGTCGGTGCCACCGCCGCCGCCGCCACCACCGCAGGCCGCCAGGCCCAGGCTGAGGGTGAGGGCGCTAAGACGGCCCAGGAACTGCCGGCGAGAAGCGGCAGGAACGGAAGAACGGGTTGCGATGCGGACCATGAGTCACTCCTCATGCCAGAGCACCTGCGGGGCGCGCTGGCCGATTGGTGATTCCTGCATCCCTGCCCGATGCCTGAACCTGGATCCGGCCCGAGGGCCGGTGGTTGCGCTGTGAATCAGCGTGGTTGAATAATAAATGTGCTCTTTGCACTTTTCAAGAGCGGGATGCCAAGACCCATCTCATCACAGGGTTTTTAGCGACGCACCGCCGCCCCCTCGCCCAGCGCCCGGGTTCCTACAATCGCCGCATGAGCGGTCACGCCCCATGACAGCGCCCCGCGCCGACCGGCCGCCCGAGGTCGTGGTGGTGGCCGTCGGTTCCGGCGGCGATGTGCTTCCGCTGGCTGCGGTGGCCCTGGCACTGCAGGCCCGAGGCCGGCGCGTGCAGATGCTGTGCCCGGCCTCGCAGCAACCCCGCCTGTCGGCGCTGGGGCTGTCGGTGGCACCGCTGCTCAGCGCCGAGCAGGAACAGGCGGTGCTGGCCAACCCCGCGCTGTGGCAGCCCGCCCATGCGCTGGACAGCTTGTGGCCGATGGCCCTGAGCGCGGCACAGGCCACGCTGACCGCGCTGGACCCGCTGGTGCAGGCCGGCGCGCGCCCGCTGCTGCTGGGCAGCACGCTGGCCCTGGGCGCCCGGCTGGCCGCCGAGCGCTGGCAACTGCGCTGGATCACCGCCCACGGCGCGCCCGCCTGGCTGTTCAACCCGCACGACTTTCCCCGCCTGCCCGGCGCCGGCTGGCTGCGCGCATGGCCCGCCGCCTGGCGCGCCCCGGCCTGGCGCTGGGCAGAGCGCCGCTGGCTGGACCCCCAGCTGGACCCCGGCTGGTCAGCGCTGCGGCAGGCCTGGGGCCTGCCGGCGCAGCCCGCCCGCCAGCTGATCAGCCGCGGCCTGTCCAGCCCGGGGCCGCTGCTGGGCCTGTTCCCCGAGGGCTGGGCCGGCCCGCCCTGGACACAGCGCCTGCACTGCACCGGCTTTCCGCTGTTTGACGGCCACGCCGCCGGCGCCCCGCTGCCACCCGCCTGGGCCGACTGGCTGGCCGAGCGCCGGCCCATCGTGGGCCTGGCCGGCACCGCCATGTGGCAGGCCGGCGCCTGGCAGCAGCGCCTGGCCCGGGCGGCCGAACGCCTAGGCCGGCCGCTGCTGCTGCTGGGCCCGGCGCCGGCCGGTGTCGCCTGGCCGGGCGACTGCCGCCAGGCGGTGGACCTGCCGCTGCGCGCGGTGCTGCCCCACACCGACCTGGTGGTCAGCCATCCGGGCGTTGGCACCACCGCGCTGGCGCTGGCCGCCGGCGTGCCGCAGCTGCTGGTGCCCTGGGCCTTCGACCATGCCGACAATGCCGCGCGGCTGCAGCGCCGGGACGTCGCCCGGGTCGTGCCGCCATCGACCAGCCTGCCCGGACTGGTCCGCCAGATGCAGGCCATGCTGGCCGACCGCGCGCTGCGGGCGCACTGCCGGGCCTTCGCGGCCACTCTGCCGCCGGGTGATCAGGCCACCGCGGCCGCCGCCGACGTCGTCGAGGCGGCACTGCGCTGACCCCGCACCCGCCGGCCAGCGCACTGGCTACACTGGAGATCCATACAGCCTCCACCATGTCGCCGCCGCGCCGCCTGATCGCCCACCTCGACATGGACGCCTTCTATGCGTCCTGCGAGTTGCTGCGCTACCCCGAGCTGCGCGGCCAGCCGGTGGTCATCGGCGGTGGCCGGCGCCACCAGCCCGAGCGCGGCCCCGACGGCCAGTGGCGCTTCGCCCGCCTGGGCGACTACACCGGCCGCGGCGTCATCACCACCGCCACCTACGAGGCCCGGGCGCGCGGCCTGCACTCGGCGATGGGCATGATGAAGGCGGCCCAGCGCGCCCCCGAGGCCGTGTTGCTGCCGGTCGATTTCGAGCTCTACCGGGCCTGCTCGCGCCGCTTCAAGGCCGCCGTGGCCGAGCTCGCGCCGGTGATCGAGGACCGCGGCATCGACGAGATCTACATCGACCTGACCCAGGTCCCCGGTGCCCAGGAGACGGTGGGCCACGACCCGCTGGGCGGCGTGCGCGCGCTGGCGCGCGAGATCAAGAACAACGTGCGGCGCGCCACCGGCCTGACCTGCTCGATCGGCGTGACGCCCAACAAGCTGCTGTCCAAGATCGCCTCCGAGCTGGACAAGCCCGACGGCCTGACGCTGCTGATGGCCGACGAACTGCCCGACCGCATCTGGCCGCTGCCGGTGCGGCGCATCAACGGCATCGGCCCCAAGGCCGGCGCGAGGCTGCAGGCCATGGGCATCGAGACCATCGGCCAGCTCGCCGCCCATCCGCGCGCCGACCTGGTCGCCCGCTTCGGGCGCTCCTACGGTGCCTGGCTGCATGAGGCCGCCCACGGCCGCGACGATCGCCCGCTGGTCACCGACAGCGAGCCGGTGTCGATGAGCCGCGAAACCACCTTCGAGCGCGACCTGCACGCGGTGCGCGACCGCACCGCGCTGAGCCGCATCTTCACCCAGCTGTGCGAACAGGTGGCGGCCGACCTGGCCCGCAAGGGCTACACCGGCCGCACCGTGGGCATCAAGCTGCGCTTCGACGACTTCCGCACCGTCACCCGCGACCTGACCTTGCCCGAGCCCACCTGCGACGCCGCCGCCATCCGCCACGCCGCCGGCCTGTGCCTGAAGCGGGTCGACCTGTCCAGGCGCCTGCGCCTGCTGGGGGTGCGGGTCGCGAAGCTGGAGCGGCCGCCCAAGGGCGCGCCCGGGCGCAGCGGCGCGGCCTGATCGCCTGATCGCCAGGGCCTGGGGGCTGTCGCCCACACCCGCCCGGCCGACCCCGCCGCGGCCGCCCCTGCACCGGGTCCAGAACCAGAGCCAGCCAGGCCCTTACAGCCGCTCGATCACCGGGATCAGCGGGTGCGCCGGGCCGGCCGCGGCCTCCAGGTGCTGCCTCGCCAGGCGGGCGTCCTCGCGGGCGCCCGGGGTGTCGCCGCGCGCCTGGCGCAGCTGGGCGCGCAGCCACAGGCCTTCGGCGATGCCCACGCTGGCCTGCGCATCGATGGCGTGCGCGCGCGCCAGCTCCAGCACGGTCTCGGCGGCCTGCAGCGCCTGGTCCAGGTCGCCACGGCGCCAGGCCAGCGCCGCGCGCGATCGGTGCCAGGGACTCCACACATGGGGCGTGGTCGCGGCGGTGCGTTGCAGCAGCGTTGCGGTCTCGTCCAGCAGCGCCTGGGCCTGGTCCAGCTGGCCCTCGGCCAGCGCCACATCGATGGCCAGCATCAGCACCGAGCGCGCCTGCGGACGGCCGGCCCGGCGGGCGGCGGCCACCAGCACCTCGGCGCGCGCCAGGTCACGGCGTGCCGCCGCCACCTCGCCCAGCGCAAGCCGCGCCCGGCCCGCATACACCAGCGAGAAGCGCGCATTGCCAGGCGCCTCCTGGCGCAGGGCCTCGTCGGCCAGCTGCTCCAGCGCCTGGGCCGCTCGCCGCCATTGGCCCAGGGCCGACCAGGTCACCGCCAGCTCCATGCGCACCGGCAGCGGCTGGCTGCCCTCGTCGGCGCTGAAGCGGCCCTCGCCGCGGTGCGCCGCCTCGGCCTGCCGGGCCTGGCCCCCCTCGCGCAGCGCGCTGGCCAGCACCCCCCAGGCATTGCGCAGACCGGGCGTGTTGGCGCGGCCGATGTCGTCCAGCAGCGCGATGCTGCGCCGGGTGCTGTGCACCGCGTCGGCATGCTGGCCGGCCTCCAGCTGGGCCCGGGCCAGTGCATTCAGGGCCTCGGAGTGCGCCTCGCGCCGGGCCAGGCCGGCGCGTTGCTGCAGGTCCAGCGCCTGGCCGATCAGCGCCACCGCCTGGCCGGGCTGGCCGGCGATGCGCGCCATCAGCGCTTCCTCCAGCAGGCACTCGGCCCGCGCCGTGAGCTGACCGGTGCTCTGCTGCGGATTCAGGGCCTGGGCCTGCTTCAGCAGCGCCTGCGCGGCCTCTGACTGGCCAGCCATGGCCTGCATGGCGGCGCGGATGCACATCAGCTGCGCCAGCGCACCGGCGTCACCATGCTGCTGCAACAGCGGCGCCGCCTCATCGAACACCTCGTTGGCACGGCCCTGCTCCGAAATCCAGCGGAACTGCTCACCCACGCCCAGCAGCAAGGCGCCGCGCAGACCCGGATCGTCGCGGTACTGGGCACGCACCATCAGCAGCGCGCTTTCGAGCTGCTTGACCATCTCCTCGTCGGCATGGCGGCCGGCGAAATCGGACAGCACGAAGCTGGAGAGATCGGCCTGGGCCGCTGCCAGGTGCTCGGCGCGGCGGGCGGACTCGGCCTCGCGGTCGGCACGCTCGCGCGCCGCCAGCGCGGCGTCGCGCTGGGCGCGGGCCTCCTCGGCCTGCCACCAGGCCGCACCGGCGCCGCCCAGCACCGACAGCGTGGTGGCCGCCACCGCGGCGGAGGCCACCCGGTGCCGCCACACCGCCTTGCGCAGCAGCACCCACCAGGGCTCGGGCCGGGCCCGCAGCGGCAGATGCTGCAGGTGGCGGCGCAGGTCGTCGGCGAAGGCGTCGACGCTGGCGTAGCGCTGCCGGGGATCCTTCTGCAGCGCCGTGGCCAGGATGGTGTCCAGGTCGCCGCGCAGGGCACGTCGCAGCGCCGGGGTGGCGGCGGCCTCGCTGGCGCGCCGGGGCTCGCCGTGCAGCACCGCCTGCTCCAGCTCACCCCGCGTGCCGCGGTCCAGCCGGTAGGGGCGGCTGCCGCACAGCAGCTCGAACAGCACCACGCCCAGCGAGTAGACATCGGCCGCGGTGCCGATCGCGCCGCCCGAGAGCTGCTCGGGCGCTGCGTAGGGCACGGTGAGCGCGCGACCCAGCTCGCGGGTGAGCTCGCTGTCCTCGGCCACGCCATCCTCCAGCAGCCGCGCGATGCCGAAGTCCAGCAGCCGCACCTGACCCTCGGCGCTGACCAGGATGTTGCCGGGCTTGAGGTCGCGGTGCACCACCAGGCTGGCATGCGCATAGGCCACCGCGTCCATCACCTGCAGCATCAGGCCGATGCGCGCCGGCACATCCAGGCCGGCCTGCTGGCAATGCAGGTCCAGCGGCTGGCCCTGCACCAGCTCCAGCGCCAGCCAGGGCCGCCCCCGGTCGTCCACGCCGGCGTCATACAGGCGGGCGATGTTGGGGTGCGCCAGCGTGGCCAGGATCGCCCGCTCGCGCGCAAAGCGCTCGGTCAGGCCACTGCGCCAGCTCTGGGCGAAGGGCAGCTTCAAGGCCACCTGCCGCCCCTGCAGCAGTTGCAGGTGCTCGGCCAGCCAGACCTCGGCCATGCCGCCCTGCCCCAGGGGCCGCAGCAGCCGGTAGGGGCCGACCAGGTCCCCGCTGGCCAGCGGTTCCGGGCCGGCCGCAGCCAGGCTCGGCAGCGCGTTCAGCCGATCGGCCTCATCGTCCCCCAGGGTGAGCAGCCGCTGCAGCGGCTCGCGCAGGTCGGCGGCGTCGGCTGGCAGCGCCGCCAGCCAGGCCGTGCGGTCCGGCACCGGCAGGGCCAAGGCCTGGTCGAGCAGGCTGCGCAGGCGCTGCCAGGACGGTGCATCCAGGCCGCTCCAGGGGGTGGACCGCGGCGCCATCGGTGCTCAGCGCTGCCGGGTCGGCAGCGACCACATCCAGGCGGCCACGGCGCTGCAGCAGACCGCCGGCACCCAGCACCAGGGCGTGGGCAAGGCCCACAGCGCCCACAGGCTGCTGGCGGTCATCATGCCGGTGGCCAGCTGCTTGGCGCGCAGTGGCACCGCCCGATGGGTGCGCCAGTCCCGCACGATCGGGCCCCAGCGCGGGTGGCCCAGCAGCCAGGCCTCCCAGCGCGCGCTGCCGCGGGCGAAACAGGCCGCCGCCAGCAGCACGAAGGGGGTGGTGGGCAGCAGCGGCAGGAAGATCCCGACGATACCGGTCAGCAGGGCCAGCACGCCCGCCAGCAGCCACAGCGGCCGCGCCCAGGGCCAGCGAGAGGTCGTGACCGGGGGGGTGACGGGTGGAGCAGACATCGCTGCCGATGGTAGCCGCCCCTGAGCCAGCGCACACCGCCGCCACCGCGCCTGGGCGACAATCGGCGCCATTCCGACTGCCTGAACCCGCTGCCATGGCCTCGCTGCACTGGAGTCCCGAGATCGCCCTCGACCACCCCGAGATGGACCAGACCCACCTGGAGTTCGTCGATCTGCTGGCCGCCGCCGAAGACGCCCTGGCCCGCTCGCCGGCCGAGGGCCTGGCGGCCTACCGGCAGCTGGTCGAGCACACCGTGGGCCACTTCGGCCAGGAAGACCGCTGGATGGCGGCGTCCGGCTTCGCCCCCGAGAACTGCCACAGCTACCAGCACGCCCAGGTGCTGGAGCTGATGCAGGAGGTGACCCGGCTGGCCCAGGACGAACAGGACTTCGGCCCGCTCACGCGCGTGCTGCCCGAGCTGGCCAAGTGGTTCGTCCAGCACGCCCAGAGCATGGATGCCGCGCTGGCCTCGCACCTGCAGCAGGTCGGCTTCGAACCGGCCACCGGCCTGATGGCCCGGCCGCCGGTGGCGGAGGAAGCGCAGACCGGCTGCGGCGGCAGCAGCTGCTCGACCACGCCCGCCGAGCAGCCTGCCGCGGCCTGACCCGCCCGCATGGCCGACGACCTGCGCCTGCCCTCGATCGACGCGCTGCGCGCCTTCGAGGCTGCCGCGCGACTGGGCACCTTCGAACGCGCCGCCGACGAGCTGTCGGTCACCGCCAGCGCCATCGGCAAGCGCATCGCCTCGCTCGAAGACCTGCTGGGCACACCGCTGCTGTTGCGCGGCCCGAAGGCGCTGTCGCTCAGCGCGGTGGGCAAGGAGTACCTCGAGCAGGTGCGCGCCGCGCTGACGCTGCTGTCCGCGGTGCCGCTGCACCGGCGCAGCGCGCAGCGGCGGCAGAAGGTGCGCCTGTCGTCGCCACCCACCTTCGCGCGCGAGGTGCTGGTGCCGGCGCTGCCCGACTTCACCAGCGTCCACGACGACATCGAGCTCGAGATCACGCTGACCGTGCCCTACCTCGAGGGCCCGCTGAGCGACCCCGACCTGGAGGTGCGCTACCTGGCCACCGACGAGGGTGAGCTGCTGATGCACGACCCGGTGCTGCCGCTGGTCAGCCCGGCGCTGCTGGCGGACAGTGCCGCCTCGATCGAACTGCTGCGCACGCTGCCGATGCTGCGCACCCCGGCCGAGCCCTGGCTGCCCTGGTTCCGCGCCCAGGGCCTGGACTGGCCCGAGCCCGACCGCGGCCCGCGACTGGTCGACCTGGGGATGACGCTGGAAGCCGCCGCCTGCGGCCAGGGCGTGGCGCTGGCGCGGCCGTCGATCGCCCGCGCCTGGCTGCGCGCCGGTCGCCTGCAGCCGCTGCTGGGCGCCGGCCGGACCCCGGGCAGCGTCTCGGCCTTCGCCTACCGTCTGGCGCGCTGCAACGAAGACGCCGCGGTGCTGCTGGTGGCCGACTGGGTCAGCCGCGCCGCCGCCGACGCGGTGGCCCAGGGCGCGGCGCTGACCAGCTGATCCGGTCCGCCCCGAAAACTTTTCCGGCGCCTGGCCGGGCCGCTGCCGCTAGCATCCCGGCCCACAGGAGACACACGACATGCCGGTGATCACGACGATTGAAGACCTGCGCCTGCTGGCCAAGCAGCGGGTGCCGCGGATGTTCTACGACTACGCCGATTCCGGCTCGTGGACCGAGGGCACCTACCGCGCCAACGAGAGCGATTTCCAGCCGATCAAGTTCCGCCAGCGCGTGGCCGTCAACATGGAAAACCGCAGCACCGCCACCACCATGGTCGGCCAGGCGGTGAAGATGCCGGTGGCGATCGCCCCGGTGGGTCTGACCGGCATGCAGCACGCCGACGGCGAGATCCTGGCGGCCAAGGCGGCCGAGAAGTTCGGCATCCCGTTCACGCTGTCGACGATGAGCATCTGCTCGATCGAGGACATCCGCGCCCACACCACGGCGCCCTTCTGGTTCCAGCTCTACATGATGCGCGACCGCGAGGCCATGGCCCGCATGATCGGCCGCGCCAAGGACGCCGGCTGCTCGGCGCTGGTGCTGACGCTGGACCTGCAGGTCATCGGCCAGCGCCACAAGGACCTGAAGAACGGCCTGACCGCCCCGCCGCGGCCCACCCTGGCCAACATCATCAACCTGATGACCAAGCCGCGCTGGTGCCTGGGCATGGCCGGCACGAAACGCCGCACCTTCGGCAATCTGGTGGGACATGTCAAGGCGGTCACCGACATGAACTCGCTGGCCTCCTGGACCAACGAGCAGTTCGACCCGCGCCTGTCCTGGCCCGACATCAAGTGGGTCAAGCAGCAGTGGGGCGGCAAGCTGATCCTCAAGGGCATCATGGACGAGGTGGACGCGAAGCTGGCGGTGGAGTCCGGCGCCGACGCGATCGTCGTCAGCAACCACGGCGGGCGCCAGCTCGACGGCGCCGAATCCAGCATCCATGCGCTGCCGCGCATCGTCGACGCGGTCGGCTCGCGGATCGAGGTGCACATGGACGGCGGCATCCGTTCCGGGCAGGATGTGCTCAAGGCCTGGGCGCTGGGCGCCAAGGGCACCTACATCGGCCGGGCGATGGTCTACGGCCTGGGCGCGATGGGCGAGGAAGGCGTCAGCAAGGCGCTGCAGATCATCCACAAGGAGCTGGACGTGACGATGGCCTTCTGCGGCCACACCCGAATCACGGATGTCGGCAGGGACATTCTGCTGCCGGGTTCCTTCCCCACCGCCTGAGGATCAAACTGCCCGCTCGGACGACCGTTTTTCCGGTCCTTGCACCGAGCGCGGCCACGCGAGCATGGTGGCACGCCAAGGAGTGCCCCATGACGCTGATGCAGCTGAGCGCGATCCACCACTGGTTGCTCGACCACAAGGACGCGCGTCCCCTCGAGTTCCACACCTGGGACGGTGTGTTGACCGTGTGGCTGATGGGCTGGCTGGGCGCGCCGGCCGAGCTGCTGCTGGACGAACCCTGGGGCGTGGTGGCCTGCGCGCTGGCGCTGCTGGTGCCGCGCAGCTACGTGGGGCTGCGCGCCCGGCTGCACCGCCGTGGCACGCTGCGCTGCGACTGGCTGCACCTGCGCGGCTCGGTGGACACGCCCGCCGCCTGATCCCGGCAAAGTGCGGGGCCCCTGACGGGCCTGCTCAGACCGGATCCTCGCGCGGCACCCGTGGTGGCCGCTCGGCCGCGCGGTCGCGGGCCTGCACCAGGGCCGCCGACACCACCATCTCCAGCAGCACCGGATCCACCACATCGGACGGATCGAGCCGCCACTGGCGCGCGCCGCGCAGCGCCGGCCGCTCGGCCAGCACCGCCTCGGGCCAGGCGCCGCCCTGCAGCATCTGCAGGTTCAGGTGTCCGCGCGCGGGCATCAGGGCCAGGACCGCCAGGCCGTCCATCGAGAAGACCAGCTTGCCCCATTGGATGGATTCGGTCAGCCCGGGGCCGGCCTGCTGCACCTGCCGGCGCAGCGACTCGGCCTGCGCGCGCAGCGGCGGCGGCAGGAAATCGACCCAACTGGCCACCAGGGCCTTGCTCCGTCCGGCATGCCGCATCGCGGCCCTCCGATAGGGGGGCCGATGATCCGCCCCCTTACAGCTCCCTGGCTGCGAACGTATCACAGTCGCGCAGCTGCGCGCCCTCCAGGCCCTTGCGGAACCAGCTCACCCGCTGGCGGCTGCTGCCGTGGGTGAAGGTCTCGGGGACCACGCGGCCCTGCGCCTGCTGCTGCAGCGCGTCGTCACCGATGCGGCTGGCGGCGTTCAGCGCCTCCTCGATGTCGCCCTGGTCCAGCCAGCGCTGGGCCTGCTGCGACTGGCGCGCCCACAGGCCGGCCAGGCAGTCGGCCTGCAGCTCCACCCGCACCGACATCGCATTGGCCTGGGCCGGGCTCTGGCGCCGGCGCATCGCGTCGACCTTGTCGGTCACGCCCATCAGGTTCTGCACATGGTGGCCCACCTCGTGGGCGATCACATAGGCCTGGGCGAAGTCGCCCGGCGCGCCCAGGCGGCTGCGCAGCGTGTCGTAGAAGGCCAGATCGATGTAGACCTGCCGATCACCCGGGCAGTAGAACGGCCCCATCGCCGCCTCGCCGCGGCCGCAGGCGGTGGGCGTGCTGCCGCGGAACAGCACCAGCGTCGGCGGTTCGTAGATCGAGCCGGCCGACTTGAACAGGCCGCCCCAGACATCCTCGGTGCTGCCCAGCACGGCGGCGACGAACGCGGCCTCGGTGTCGCCGGCCTTCGGTCGGCCGACGTTGCCGGTGGCGGGCGCCGCCGCGGGCAGCTCAGCCCCGCCACCCAGCACGCCCAGCACCGTCATCGGGTTGATGCCCAGCAGCCAGCTGGCCAGCAGGGCCACGACGATCGTGCCCAGGCCCAGGCCGCGGCCGCCACCCAGGCGCAGGCCCGGGCCAGCCCCGCCGGCCGGACCGGCCTCACGCCGGTCGTCGATCTTGTCGCTCTGTCGTTGTCCTTGCCAGCGCATGGTGCCTGCCTCCTGCCGTGGCGAAGGCGACGGCCTCCCCCACCGGCATTCTGCGCAGGCCCGGGCCGGCGCGCCAAGGGCGGATCACCCCCGGTCGCGGCGTGGGCGCCACTCAGGCGTGCAGATGCCGCGGGTCGGCGTCCTGCTCGTAGGCGCGGAACAGGTGCAGGGCCAGGCGGCGCAGCGGATCGCTGGCGCTGGCATGGGCACTGGCGATGCAGTCGAAGGCGTAGGGGCGGTCGTAGCACATGCGCGCCACCTGGACGGTCTGGCCCTCGCCGGCCATCAGGGCCTGGAAGCGCAGCAGGTCGGCCATCGACGCGCCGCGCGCCAGCGGCAGACGACGCGGCAGCAGCGGTGCCCGGCTCAGGCTGACCGGAGCGACCGGCGGACGGGTGGGGGTGTGCGTGGGGGCGTGGGGTTGCATCGCAGGCTCCTGGCGGTCGGCAGGGACCGCATGGCTGCCGATGGTGCGCCGCCGCAGGCCGCCGCCAAGGCCGGATAAGCCGGGCCAAGGCCGGCCGTCTCCCCGCTCTCAGGCCCGGGGCGCCGCGCCCTGCAGGTAGCCGTCCAGCGCCTGCACCCAGGCGTCGGCGCGCAGGTCGGCCTCGGCCAGGCTGAGGATGCGCACGCCGGCGTCGCCCAGCATCTTCAGCGCGGCCTCCTGCGAGCGTTGCTGGTGCGGCTTGCGGCGCAGCCAGACCACCTCGGTGATGCCGACCTGGATGATCGACTGGGTGCAGCGCGGGCAGGGAAACTGCGTGGTGTAGATCCGGCTGCCGGTCAGCGGCAGGGTCACGCAGTTGAGGATGGCGTTCATCTCGGCGTGCACCACGTAGCTGTGCCGGGACAGGAAGGGGTCGTCGTCCTGGTCGGACCAGTAGACCGGGTCCTGGTCCGAGCAGCCCCGCGGCAGACCGTTGTAACCCACGCCCAGGATGCGGTGGTCGGTGCTGGCGATGCAGGCGCCATTGCGCGTGCGGCCGTCCTTGGACCGGGCCGAGGCCAGCAGGGCCACGCCCATGAACATCGAATGCCAGTCGATCAGGGCCTTGTTCACGTCATTCACGGCCGCCAGCATAGCCCATGGCCGGGGTACGCTTGGCCCATGGCCGATGACGACAACCCGGTTCCACCTGCCACCGTGCTGGTCATGGGCTGCGGCAGCGTGGGCGCCTTCCTCGCCGCGCGGCTGCAGGCCGCCGGCGCGGTGGTGCACTGCGTCGGCCGCGGCCGCATGCTCGACGCCCTGCGCAGCCACGGCCTGCGCGCCACCGACATCGAGGCCGCGCCGGTGGAGTTGCCGGCCGAATCGCTGCACCTGCACGAGCGCGTGCCTTCGGGCCTGCTGCCCGACCTGACGCTGCTCACCGTCAAGTGCAGCGGCACCGCCGATGCCGCCCGTGCCCTGGCCCAGCGCCTGCCGCCGGGCTCGCCGGTGCTGTGCCTGCAGAACGGCATCGACCAGGCCGGCCAGGCCCGCGCGCTGGCGCCGCGCCTGGACTGGCTGACCGGCATGGTGCCGTTCAATGTGGCCGAACTGGAGCCGGGCCACCTGCACCGCGGCACCACGGGGCGGCTGGCCGCCCAGGACGCGCCCGTCGTGCAGCGCCTGGCACCGCTGTTCGCGCACGCCGGCCTGCCACTGGCGCGCCACGCCGACATGCGGCCGGTGCAATGGGGCAAGCTGCTGCTGAACCTGAACAACCCGGTCAATGCCCTCTCCGGCCTGCCGCTGCGCGCGGAGCTGATGAACCGCGGATACCGCCGCATCCTGGCGGCGCTGCAGCGCGAGGCCCTGGCCGCGCTGGCCGCCGCCGGCATCACCCCGGCGCGCATGACGCCGCTGCCGCCGCACCGCCTGCCGGCCCTGCTGGAGGCCCCCGACTGGCTGTTTCGCCTGCTGGCGCGGCGCATGCTGCGGATCGACCCGCAGGCGCGCTCCAGCATGGCCGATGACCTGGCCCAGGGCCGGCGCACCGAGATCGACGACCTGTGCGGCGCCGTGGTCCGCCTGGGCCGCGAGCACGGCGTGCCCACACCGCTGAACGAGCGCATGCTGTCACTGGTGGGGACCTGGCCGCCCCCGGGCGAATGGCCCAGCGCTGACGGCCTGCGCCAGGCGCTGCAGGCCCCCGGATCCTGAACCGACCTGCACAAGCCGCTGCCGAACCGCTACGATCCAGGCATCGTGCCTCGAGCCGCCGAGGAGACACCCATGCGCACCGTCTTCCAACCCGCCACCGACCTGCTGGTGCAGTACGCCCGCCTGCACCGCGACCGGCGCAACATCCTGACCCATGCCGTGGGGGTGCCCCTGGTGGTGTTCGCGCTGGGGGTGCTGCTCGGACGCCCACGCTGGGACAGCGGCTGGACCCCCGCCTGGGCGCTGTGGTGCCTGACCACGCCCTGGTACCTGTCGCGCGGCCAGGTGGGCCTGGGCGTGGCGGCCACCCTGCTCAACGCCCTGCTGCTGGCGCTGGCCACCCCGCTGGCGGCCACCGGCTCGTGGCTGGTGGTGGGTGTCGGCGCGCTGCTGATGGGCTGGTCGGCGCAATGGGCCGGCCACTACTACGAGGGCCGGCGCGCCGACGCGATCGACGACCTCACCCGGCTGCTGGTCGGCCCGCTGTTCGTGGCCGCCGAGGCGCTGTTCGCGCTGGGCCGCTGCCGGCCGCTGCGCGAGCAGATCGAGCGCGCCGCCGGGCCCACCCGGCTGCGCGATCTGACGGTGCCGGCCTGAGCGGCACCCCGCCAGGGCCTCAGGTGCCCTTGGAGACCGTGATCGTCGGGAACTTCGACGAGTAGTCCTTGGCCTTCTTGGCCACCGCCACCGCCACCTGGCGCGCCACGCTGCGGTAGATGCCGGCGATCTCGCCGTCGGGGTCGGCCACCACGGTGGGGCGGCCGCTGTCGGCCTGTTCGCGGATCGACAGGTTCAGCGGCAGCGCGCCCAGGTAGGGCATCTTGAAATCCTGCGCCATCTTCATGCCGCCGCCCTGGCCGAAGATGTGCTCGGTGTGGCCGCAGTTGGGGCAGCAGTAGACCGCCATGTTCTCGACCACGCCGATGATGGGCACGCCCACCTTCTCGAACATGCTGACACCCTTGCGGGCGTCCAGCAGCGCGATGTCCTGCGGCGTGGTGACGATCACCGCACCGGTCAGCGGCACGCGCTGGCTGAGCGTGAGCTGGATGTCGCCGGTGCCCGGCGGCATGTCGACCAGCAGGTAGTCCAGATCCTGCCAGTTGGTCTGGCGCAGCAGCTGGTCCAGGGCCTGGGTGGCCATCGGGCCGCGCCAGATCATCGCCTGGTCGGCCTCGACGATGAAGCCGATCGACATCACCTGCACGCCGTGGCCGATCATCGGCTCCATCGACTTGCCGTCCACGCTTTCCGGGCGGCCGTCGATGCCCATCATCATCGGTTGGCTGGGGCCGTAGATGTCGGCGTCCAGGATGCCCACGCGGGCGCCTTCGGCGGCCAGCGCCAGCGCCAGGTTGACGGTGGTGGTGCTCTTGCCCACACCGCCCTTGCCCGAGGCGATGGCGATGATGTTTTTGACGCCCGGCAGCAGCGGCACGCCGCGCTGCACCGAGTGGGCGGTGATCTTGAACGCCAGATTGGCGCTGACATTACCCACGCCCGGCACCGAACGCGCGGCGGCGATCAGGGCCTGGCGCAGCGGCGGGATCTGGGTGGCGGCCGGGTAGCCCAGTTCCACATCGAAGGACACGTCGGTGCCGTCGATGCGCAGGTTCTTCAGCTGCCGGGTGCTGACCAGGTCCTGCTGGGTGTTGGGATCAACGACGGTCTGCAGTGCGGCGAGCAGGGCGGATTCGGTCAGTGCCATGGGGAATTCGGAGCGTGGATGGGGTGGGACGCGGCGCAGTCTAGCCCAGGGCCGATACCCTGCCCCGCGCCGGGCCCTCCGGCGCCGCTTGAGCGCTCAGTGATCGTCCTGCTCGCAGGCGCGGCGCAAGTCGGCCAGCGGATCGTCCACCCGGCAGGCCCGGTCCAGGTCGTAGGCGCGGCGGATGCGGTCGATGCGGAAGGCGCGGTCCTTGCCGCGGGTCTCGCAGTGCGCCAGGATCTGCTGGCGCGGACCACGCTCCAGCAGGTGCGAGATCTGCACCGTGCGGACGCTGACGCCGCCGTCCTGGGTCTCGTAGTGGATGCGCCAGCGCGCCTGCAGCGCCCGTGCGCCGGGCGGCACGCCGGACGGCGAATCGGGATCGTCGCTGGGATCGGGGGGCAGGCTCACAAGGGCGGCTCCGGGCAGGCAGGTCGGCAGGAGGAGGCCGGCAAAGACCCCTCCGGCAGCCTGACATCCTAGCGTTACCGCGCGCCCAGAACGCCTGCGATCGTGGGGGTCAGGCGCGGCGCAGCGCCTGGGCGGCCAGCAGCAGCCGCTCCGGTGTGGCCGGACTGACCAGCGGCACCGGCGTCGACCCAGGCCTGACCGCGCCCACCGCATCCTTCAGCGCGAAGAACACGCTCAGCCCCAGCATCAGCGGCGGCTCACCGGTGGCCTTGATGTTGAAGGGCGTGGGCTTGATGTTGCGGCCATCGAACAGGTGGACATGGAACTGCTCGGGGATGTCGGAGGCCACCGGGATCTTGTAGGTGCTGGGGCCGTGGGTGAGCAGCTTGCCCCTGGCGTCCCACAGGCACTCCTCCATCGTCAACCAGCCCATGCCCTGGACGAAGCCGCCCTCGATCTGGCCGCGGTCGATCGCCGGGTTGATCGAGCGGCCGACGTCGTGAACCATGTCGGCGCGCAGCAGCCGCCACTCGCCAGTCAGCAGATCCAGTTCGACCTCGCTGACCGCCGCGCCGTAGCAGTAGTAGTAGAAGGCCCGGCCCTGCAGCTTCATCGGGTCGTAGCCGATCTCGGGCGTGCGGTAGAAGCCGGTCTGGCTCAGTCCCACGCGCGCCGCCCAGGCCTTGTTGGCCAGGGTCTTGAAGTCCAGGAACTGGCCGGTCGGGCTGCTCACGCCGTCGCCGCCGAACACCACCTGCTCGGCCGTGCAGCCCAGGGCCTCGGCGGCCACCGGCGCCAGGCGCTCGCGCAGTTGCTCGCAGGCGTGGCGGGTGGCGGCGCCGTTGAGGTCAAAGCCGCTGGAGGCCGCGGTGGCCGAGGCGTTGGGCACCTTCAGCGTGTCGGTGGCGGTGACGCGCACCCGGCTGACGCTGATGCCCAGCTCGTCCGCCGCCAGCTGCGCGATCTTGGTGTTCAGGCCCTGCCCCATCTCGGTGCCGCCGTGGTTCACCGCCACCGAGCCGTCGTTGAAGATGCTGACCAGTGCACCGGCCTGGTTCAGCAGCGTGGCGGTGAAGCTGATGCCGAACTTGAGCGGCGTCAAGGCCAGGCCGCGCTTGACAGTCTTGTGCGCCGCATTGAAGGCCGCCACCTCCGCGCGACGCGCCACATAGTCGGCCTTGGCCTCAACCTCGGCGATCACCTGGTCGCCCACCCAGTCCTCGATCAGCTGGCCGTACTGCGTGGTCAGCGTGGCCGGGTCGGCGCTGGCGTGGTACAGGTTGGCGCGGCGCACCTCGAGCGGGTCTTTGCCCAGATGGCGGGCGATCTCGTCCATCACGGTCTCGATCGCGAACATGCCCTGCGGGCCGCCGAAGCCGCGGAAGGCGGTGCTGCTCTGGGTGTGGGTGCGGCAGCGGTGGCCCACCACATGGACGTTGGGCAGGTAGTAGGTGTTGTCGATGTGCAGCAGCGCGCGGTCGTTGACCGGGCCCGAGTAGTCCATCGTCGGGCCGCAGCGCGAGGCCAGCATCAGATCCAGCCCCAGCACCCGGCCGGTGTCGTCGAAGCCGACGTCGTAGTCGATGCGGAAGTCGTGGCGCTTGCCGGTGATCAGCATGTCATCGTCTCGGCAGGCGCGCAGCTTGACCGGCTTCTTCAGCAGGAAGGCGGCCAGTGCCGCACTCTGCGAGAAGATGCTGGCATTGCCCTCCTTGCCACCGAAGCCGCCGCCCATGCGCCGGCAGATGACCTCGACATCCTTGGTCTGCAGGTTCAGCGCCGCGGCGGCCTCCTTCTGGTTGCCCTCGGGGTGCTGGCTGCTGGTGTAGATGGTGAGCTGGCCGTCCTCGCGCGGGACCGCATAGCTGACCTGGCCTTCCAGGTAGAACTGTTCCTGCTGGCCGGTGCGGGTGCTGCCCGACAGGCGATGCGGCGCCGCCGTCAGCGCCGCGGCGGCGTCTCCGCGCACCACGGTCTTGCTGGGCATCACCCAGCTCTGGGCCTCCAGCGCCTGCTCGATCGTCAGGATGGCGGGCAGCTCTTCGAAGGACAGCCTGGCCTTGCGCGCGGCTTCACGGGCATAGACCATCTCGCGCGCCACCACCACCGCCACCGGCTGGCCCAGGTAGTTCAGCTCGCCCGGGCACAGGAAGGGGTCGTCGTGGACGATCGGGCCGCAGTTGTTCTCGCCGGGGATGTCCTCGGCGGTGAAGACCGCCACCACGCCGTGCTCGGCCAGCAGCGCCGCCTTGTCGACACCGTTGTGCGGGCCCGTCAGCCGGCCATGCGCCACCGGCGAGGTCACCAGCGCGGCGTACAGCGTGCCGCGCAGCTCCGGGATGTCGTCGGTGAAGGTGGCCTCGCCGCTGACATGCAGCACGGCCGATTCATGCGCCACCTCCTTGCCGGAGAAGGGGCCGGTGGCGGCGGGCAGCAGCGACTTCAGGGATTCAGGAGCGTTCATGCCAGGGCTGCCTCTTCGTTGCCGATGAATCGGAGGACCAGGTTGCGGGCCACCAGCGAGCGGTAGGCCCAGGTGCCGCGCAGACCGTCGCGCGCCGGGAAGGCGGTGGCCACCACGGCGTCCACCTCGGCCGCGGTGATGCTGTCGGGCGCGCGCCCTTGCAGCAGGGACTCCAGCGCCGGCACCCGCTGCGGGAAGGGCGTGACGCCATTGACCGCCAGACGCAGGCCGCTCAGGCGCCCGTCCTGCAACGTGTAGCGCGCGGCGGCGCAGATCGCGGAGATGTCCTGGTCGAAGCGCTTGCTGACCTTGTGCGCGACGAAGACCTCGCCGGCCTGCCGGCGCGGGATCTCCACCGCCTCGATCAGTTCGTCCGCCTGGAGCACGCTGGTCTTCATGCCGGTGTAGAACGCGTCCATCGCCACGCGCCGGGTGCGGCCGGCACGGCGCAGCACCAGCGTCGCGCCCAGTGCCATCAGGCAGGGCATGCTGTCCCCGATCGGCGATCCATTGGCGATGTTGCCGGCCAGCGTGGCGGTGGAGCGGATCGGCGGCGAGCCGAAGCGGCGCAGCACCTCGGCAAAGTCGGGCCAGTCGGTTCTGACCAGGTCCAGCACGCGCTCCAGCGACACGCTCGCACCCACGCGCCAGGCGCCGGCGCTGGTCTGCACCTGCTGCAGCTCGGCCACGTTCCCCAGGTAGACGATGTGCTCGGGGCGGTGGAACTGCTTGTTGACCTTCAGGCCGATCTCGGTGGAGCCGGCCAGCAGCGTGGCGCCCGGCGCGTCCTGCAGCGCCTTGTCCAGCTCGGCCAGGTTGGCCGGCGAGGTGAAGCTGCTGCCCTTGCGGGTGCGCACCACCGGCTGCACCAGCAGCTCGCCGTCGAGCGAGTAGGTCGGGGCGGCGTCTCGGCGGATCTGGCGCAGCAGCGGCAGGTCGGCGCTGTCGTCCAGCTTCAGCGCGGCAGCACCGGCTGCGCTGGCCTCCAGCGCGGCATCGACGATGGGCCGGTAGCCGGTGCAGCGGCACAGGTTGCCCTGCAGCGCGTCGTTGACCTGCTGGCGGCTGGGCGTGGGCAGTACCTGCATCAGGCCGGCCAGGCTCATCGCGAAGCCCGGGGTGCAGAAGCCGCACTGCGTGCCGTGGCAGCTGACCAGCGCCTGCTGCACCGGGTGCAGGCTGCCGTCGGGGCGTTTGAGGCTCTCGACGGTCTTCAGGCTCTTGCCGTCCAGCGTGGGCAGCAGTTGCATGCAGCTGTTCACCGCGATGTAGTCCACCGCGTCGCCAGCGGCATTGAGGGTGCCCACCAGCACGGTGCAGGCGCCGCAGTCGCCCTCGGCGCAGCCTTCCTTGGTGCCGCTGCGGTGCTGGTGTTCGCGCAGGAAGTCGAGCACGGTGGTGGTGCGTCGCAGGCCCTGGGCCTCGACGATGCGGCCGTCGATGACGACCCGGACGGTATTGGTGGCCTGCGTCATGCAGCGGCTCCGGCGAAGGACAAAGATCAACCCGCGATTATCGGACCGCCACCCGGCCACTGGCCGACCCACCTCGGGAGAATACCGAGAGATCCGTGACGCGGGCACGGATCCTGCAAGCGGTTGCTGGATGACAATGCGCGCGGACCGCCCCCGTCCGCCCGCCTCAAGAATGACCCTCTGGAGCCCTGTGCCATGACCTTCGTCCGCCGCTCGATCCTCGCCCTGGCCGCTGCCGCCGGCCTGCTGGGCACCACCCTGCCCGCCACCGCCCAGGAGACCGCCGTCAAGTTCCAGCTCGACTGGCGCTTCGAGGGCCCCAGCGCCTTCTTCCTGCTGCCGGTGGCCCAGGGCCAGTTCAAGGCCGAGAAGCTCAACGTCACCGTGGACGCCGGCAACGGTTCGGGCAACGCGGTCAACCGCGTCGCCTCGGGCACTTACGACATGGGATTCGCCGACCTGTCGGCGCTGATGGAATTCCACGCCAACAACCCCACCGCCCCGAACAAGCCGGTGGCGGTGATGATGGTCTACAACAACACGCCGGCCGCCGTCTTCGCGCTCAAGAAGAGCGGCATCAAGACCCCTGCCGACCTGGCCGGCAAGAAGCTCGGCGCCCCGGTGTTCGACGCCGGCCGCCGCGCCTTCCCGATCTTCCAGAAGGCCAACGCCATCGGCAAGGTCGAGTGGGTCTCGATGGACCCGCCGCTGCGCGAGACCATGCTGGCCAAGGGCGATGTGGACGCGATCACCGGCTTCTACTTCACCAGCCTGCTGAACCTGGAGGCCCGCGGCATCAAGGCCGAGGACGTCAACGTGATGATGTACCCGGCCCATGGCGTCAAGCTCTACGGCAACGTGATCATCGCCGGCGAGGAATTCCTTAAGAAGAACCCGGAAGCGGTCAAGGCCTTCCTGCGCGCCTTCACCAAGGGCGCCAAGGAGGTGATCGCCAACCCGAAGGCCGCGATCGCGGTGGTCAAGGAGCGCGACGGCATCATCAACGCCGACCTCGAGGAACGCCGCCTGAAGCTGGCCATCGACTCCTCGGTGGCCACCACCGACGCCAAGGCCGAGGGCTTCGGCGACGTCAGCAAGCCGCGCCTGGCCCTGATGGCCAGCCAGGTGGCCGATGCCTTCCAGACCAAGGGCCGCATCAACCCGGATGCGGTCTGGAACGGCAGCTTCCTGCCCACCGCCGCCGAGCGCAACATCTTCGCCAAGAAGTGAGCTGATGGCCTTCGTCGACTTCAACGGGGTCTGGCTCGCCTACAACGACGAGCTGCTGGCCCAGGGCCATTACGCGGTCGAGGACATCCACCTGCAGGTCGACGAAGGCGAGTTCATCGCCATCGTCGGGCCTTCGGGCTGCGGCAAGTCCACCTTCATGAAACTGGCCACCGGCCTGAAGCGACCCAGCCAAGGCACGGTGATCATCGGTGGCAAGGAAGTGACCGGGCCGCTGAAGATCACCGGCATGGCCTTCCAGGCCCCCAGCCTGCTGCCTTGGCGCACCACGGTGGCCAACGTGATGCTGCCGCTGGAGATCGTCGAGCCCTACCGCAGCAGCTTCAAGCAGAAGAAGGCCGAGTACGAGGCCAAGGCCCGCGCCCTGCTGCAAAGCGTGGGCCTGGGCGGCTACGAGGACAAGTTCCCCTGGCAGCTCTCGGGCGGCATGCAGCAGCGCGCCAGCATCTGCCGCGCGCTGATCCACGAGCCCAAGATGCTGCTGCTCGACGAGCCCTTCGGTGCGCTCGATGCCTTCACCCGCGAAGAGCTGTGGTGCACGCTGCGCGACCTGCAGGCGGCGCAGAAGTTCAACGTCATCCTGGTCACCCATGACCTGCGCGAGAGCGTCTTCCTGGCCGACACCGTCTACGTGATGAGCAAGAGCCCCGGCCGCATGGTGGTGCGCCGCGAGATCGACCTGCCGCGCCCGCGCGACCTGGAGATCACCTACACGCCGGCCTTCACCGACATCGTGCATGAGCTGCGCGGCCACATCGGCGCGATGCGCAAGCAAGGCGTGGAGATCGCCCAATGACGCGCAAGAGCCTGGAAGCCTGGTCGCCCTGGGTGCTGCTGGTGCTGATCCTGCTGGTCTGGCAGGGCATCTGCAGCGCCTTCAACGTCAGCGAGTTCATCTTTCCCAGCCCGGCGCGCATCTGGGAGCAGCTGCTCGAGTACAAGGCCGTCATCGCCGGCCACGCCTGGCGCACCTTCTGGGTGACGATGGCGGGCTTCGCCATCGCCATCGTGGTGGGCGTGCTGCTGGGCTTCCTGATCGGCAGCTCGCGCATGGCCTACACCGCCTTCTACCCGCTGATGACCGGCTTCAACGCGCTGCCCAAGGCGGCCTTCGTGCCGGTGCTGGTGGTGTGGTTCGGCATCGGCATCGGTCCGGCCATCCTGACCGCCTTCCTGATCAGCTTCTTCCCGATCACCGTGAACATCGCCACCGGCCTGGCCACGCTCGAGCCCGAGCTGGAGGACGTGCTGCGGGTGCTGGGCGCCAGCCGCTGGGACGTGCTGACCAAGGTCGGTCTGCCCCGCTCCATGCCCTACTTCTTCGGCAGCCTGAAGGTGGCGATCACGCTGGCCTTCGTGGGCACCACGGTGTCCGAGATGCAGGCCTCGAACGAGGGCATCGGCTACCTGCTGGTCAGCGCCGGCAGCGCGATGCAGATGGGCCTGGCCTTCGCCGGTCTGGTGGTGGTGGGCGCCATGGCCATGGCGATGTACGAGTTCTTCAGCTGGATCGAGAAACACACCACGGCCTGGGCGCACCGCGGTTCGCAATCGCACTGACCCGCCGGGCACAATCGCGCCCATGAGCCTGCGCGACACCGATCCCGCCCTGCATGCGTGGCGCCAGTTCTGCCTGGACGAGGCGCTGGACCTGGTCGACCGCGTGCTGTTCGACGGCAGCGCGCGCACCCAGCCCGGCCTGCGCCCCGCCTGGCAGGCCCAGCTGCGCGAAGCCCTTCTAGAACCCCGCCGCGCCGGCCTGGACACCGCGATCGGCGGCGTGGTGGTCGAGACGCTCAGCGGCGTCTCGCTGCTGTGCGACGACGAGGTCAACGAATCCATCCAGCTGCGCGGCGCCGTGCAGGCGATCGACCATGAGGCCGAGTTCGTGCTGCGCGAGCTGGGCGCGCTGGCGCTGCGCTGGTACCGCGAGACGGACGCGCTGGGCTACCCCAGCCCGGTGCTGCTGGAAGCGGCCACGCTGGCCGAGACGCTGGACCGCGCGCTGCACGCCGCCGTACCCTCGGCGCCGCGGCGACTGGACCTGCTCAAGGAGCTGCGTCCCGCGCTGGTGCGCGAGGCCACGCGCTCCTACGAGCGCCAATGCGCCTGGCTGCAGAGCACCGGCGCCCGGGCCATCGACGCCGCGCAGGCCGCCCGCGGCGGCCTGTCCGCCCGTGTCGCGCATGCCGCGCCGGCGCCGGCGGCGCCCATCCCGCCGGGCCAGGTGGCGGCGCTGTTCGAGCGCCTGCAGGACCATGCGCGCCTGGGCCCGGGCATGCGCGAGCTGCTGCAGGGGCTGTCTCGGCTGGCCCAGGCCAGCGCCGCCGCCGAGCCGGCGCTGCTGCAGGACCCCCAGCACCCGCTGTGGCTGCTGACCGACCGCCTGGTGGCGCTGTCGCAGCTGGACCTGGACGGCCAGGCCCCCGGCAAGATCGCGCTGCACCAGCGCCTGCAGCCGCTGATGGACGCGCTGCAGCGCGCCCCGCAGCCGCTGCTGACGCGCCACTACGAACAGGCACGCGTGCACCTGGAGCGCCTGGCCAATGCCTCGCTGCCCGACCCGGTCCACCCGGGTCCGGTGGCCCACCTGCAACAGGCCGAACGCCACGCCGAGCTGCTGCCGCTGGTCCAGGCCCAGGTGGTCGAGCAGTTGCAGCGCACCGAGCTGCTGCCGCAGGCCAGCCAGTTCCTGCTGGGCGACTGGGTGCGGGTGATCACCCGCACCAGCGCCCGCGACGGCGTCGACGGCCCGGGCCCGCGCCGCTGGACCGCCGTGATCGACACCCTGGTCGACGCCGCCGCGCTGGATCGCCCGCGCCCGCCCACGCCGGCCGAGCTGGACTGCCTGCTGCTGGAAGTCCACGACGGCCTGCGCGCGATCGACGAGGCCCCGGCCCGCATCCAGCGCCAGGTCGATGAGCTGCGCGTGGCATTGAAGGCCTGGCCGCGCCGCGCGGCAGCCAGCGCGCCGGGGCCGGAGGCGCCGCCGGAGGTGGCCGGCTCGCCCGACATCCAGTCCTCGGCCTGGATCCACCATGCCGACCTGGCCACCGTGCCGGTGGCGATGGACGAAAGCCCCGACTCGCCCGCCTGGCGCGACGCCCAGCAATGGCTGGCCGGGCTGGCCGTAGACGACCTGTGCCGCGCCTGCCTGCAGGGCCGCTGGACCGCGGTGCGGCTGGACTGGATCAGTGACAACGGCCAGTTCTTCGCCTTCAGCCGCCGCCAGGGCACGCCCTTCTGCACCAGCCGCCGGGTGCTCGAGCGCATGCGCGGCGAGGGCCTGATCACCACCATCCCGGCCGGCGAGTGGCTGCGCGACGCGGTCGAGAGCCTGCCGCAGGAGCCGGCATGAGGCTGATGGCCGCTGGCTGGGGTGGGCGTTGAGCTGGCGCGGCCACCTGCGGCTCGACTACCGGCTCGAGGACCAGCGCACCACCGCCCTGGATCGCCACGAGGGTCCGCTGCGCGTGCTGCAGCGCCTCTACCCCGAGGGCGACGCCATCTGCCACCACGTGCTGGTGCATCCGCCCGGCGGCATCGTCGGCGGTGACCAGCTGGCGATCGAGGCCACGCTGGGCCCCGGCACCCACGCGCTGATCACCACGCCCGGCGCCACCCGCTTCTACCGCAGTGCCGGTGCCCAGGCCACGCAGACGCTGCAGGCCCGGCTGGCCGCGGGGGCGCGGCTGGAGTGGCTGCCGCTGGAGACGATTGCCTACAGCGGCTGCCGCGCCGCCAATGCGCTGCATTTCGAGCTGGCGCCCGGGGCGCAGATGATCGGCTGGGACCTGCTGGCCCTGGGCCTGCCTGCCGCCGAGCTGGGCTTCGAGCGGGGCGAGCTGCACCAGACGGTCTCGATCGCCGGCCGCTGGCTGGAGCAGGGACGCATCCGTGCCGACGACCGGGTGCTGCTGGACTCGCCGCTGGGCTGGGCCGGCCAGCGGGCCCTGGCCACGCTCTGGTGCGCCGCCGGCGACGGCTTCAGCGATGGGCTGCGCGAACAGCTGCTCGAGGACGCGCGCGCCTGCATCGCGGCCTCGCCGCTGGCCGCCCGGGCCGGGGTCAGCGCCGCCGACGACGGCGTGGTGGTGCTGCGGGCGCTGGCGCCACGCACCGAAGCGCTGTTCACGCTGGCGCGCGCCGTGCGCGCCGGCTGGCGCCGCCGCCTGTGGTCGCTGGCCGAATGCCCGCCACGGCTGTGGGCGATGTGACGCCGGCCCACCCGCGGGAAAACCCGCAATAGCGGGCCCAGACGCGGCTTTTCAGCCCTTCGGGTCCGGGAGGGTCGGGCGATAAACACGCATTCGCCGTGTCCTGTCACCCGAGGTGCTCTGCCATGTCCCTTGCCGCCGATGGATCATTCCTGCGTCCGGCCGTGTCCGTGATGCGCCAGCTGCGGCTGCCCGCCAAGATGGCGCTGATCGTCGCCCTGATCGCCGTGCCGCTGATGATCCTGATCGGCCGCACGCTGCTGGACACCGGCCGCGCGCTGGCGGTGGCCCGCAACGAGGCGCAGGGCGCCCGCGTCGTGGCCGCGCTGCTGGATGTGGCCGTGGCCACGCAGAAGCACCGCGGCCAGACCAATCTGGCGATGGGCGGCAATGCCCAGGCCGAGCAGGCGCTGCAGGCCACACGGGCCGAGCTGGCCAAGGGCCTCGCGGCGATGAAGGAAGAACAGGCGGCGCTGCAGGCCTGGGGCCTGACCGACGCCTGGAGCCCGATCGCCACAGCCGTCGCGACACTGGGTGAAGGGCGGCGCGACGGTGACCGCGCCCAGGTGTTTGCGGCCCACACCGCCCAGGTCAAGGCCATGCGTGCGCTGGCATCGCGCATCGGCGAGACCTCCGAACTGCTCTTCGACCCCGAGGCCGCCAGCTTCTTCCTGATGGACATGGTGGTCGAACGCTCGCTGCCCTTGACCGAAACAGCCGGGCTGCTGCGCGGGCAGGGCGCCGGCCTGATCAGCAGCGGCGAAGCCAGCACCACCGCGCTGGCCCAGGTCAGCGGTCGCGTGGCGATGCTGCAGGAGCAGGTGGAGGGCATGAAGACGCGGGTCGCGGCGCTGCTGCGGGCCGGCGATCCCGAGCCGACCAGCTTCGCCCCGATGATGGCCGCCAACCTGGCCTTTGCCGATCTCGCCGCCCGCAGCTTCGCCGACGGCAAGCCGCAGGGCGACCCGCAAGCCTTCTTCAAGGCCGGAACGGCGGCGATCGAGGCGACCACCGCGTTCTCGCGCCAGATCACCGGCCGGCTCTCCGGGATCCTGAGCGAGCGTGAGCACGTCCTGCAGCGGCGCCAGTGGCTGGCCCTGGGCGGCTCGCTGCTGGGCGTGCTGGTCCTGGCCTATGCGATGACCGGCTTCTATGCCAGCGTGATGGATGCGCTGCAGCGGGTCAGCCGGGTGGCGCATGCCGGCGCCGCGGGCGACCTGTCGGTGCGTGCGGGCGTGCCGGGCCGTGACGAGTTCGCCATGATGGCCCCGGAGCTCGATGCGATGTGCAGCCGATTGGCAGGCGTGGTGGGCAGCATCCGCAGCCATGCCCAGCAGGTGGCGCAGACCGGCCAGCAGATGGAGCAGCAAAGCCACGACCTGGCCAGCCGTGCGAGCCAGCAGGCCGCCACGGTCGAGGAGTCGGCCGCCACGCTCGAGCAGGTCTCCCAGACCGCGCGCAGCAATGCCAGCCATGTCGAGCAGGTCGATCAGCTGTTCCACCAGATCCGCAACACCGGCGCCGATGGCCGCCAGCGCATGCAGGGCGCGGTGCAGACGGTCGAGGGCATCGCCGCCACCAGCCGGCGCGTCGGCGAGATCGTGCAGGTGATCGACGGCATCGCCTTCCAGACCAACATCCTGGCCCTGAATGCCGCGGTGGAAGCGGCGCGGGCCGGCGAGTCCGGTCGCGGCTTCGCGGTGGTGGCGGGTGAGGTGCGGGCCCTGGCCCAGCGCAGCGCCAGTGCCGCGGGCGAGATCCGCTCGCTGATCACCGGGTCCGCCGAACAGGTGGAGGCCGGCGTGGCCGAGATCCACAAGGCGCGCGACAGCGTCGACCGCATCCTGGACCAGGTGGGTGGCGTCGGCGAGGCCATGGGCCAGCTGGCCACCGCCACCCGCGAGCAGACCATGGCCGTGGGCCAGGTGGCCGAGGCGGTGCGCCAGATCGGCGACACCACCGCCCACAACGCCCACAGCGCCGAGGCCACCAGCAGCGCCGCCAACACGCTGCGCCACGGCGCCGACGAGCTGCAGCGCCTGGTCGATCAGCTCAGGACCTGAGTCGGCGCTGGGCGAGCCTCAGTCGCGCGCGAAGTCGTAGGGGCCGCCGCGCTCCAGCGCACGCCGGTAGGCCGGCCGCGCATGGATGCGGCGCAACCAGTCCATCAGCCGCGGCCGCGAGGCATCCAGCCCGGCGCGCTGCGCCGCGGCCTCGACGGGAAAGCTCATCTGGATGTCGGCGGCGCTGAAGGTGTCGCCCGCGAACCACTCGCGTCCCGACAGCTCGGATTCCATGAAATCGAGCTGGGCGCGCAGATTGGGTTCGACGAAGCTGGTCAGCACCTTGTCGGCAATCGCCCGCGCCACCGGCTTGACGAAGAAGGGCATCGGCGCCGAGCGCACCCGGGCGAACACCAGCTTCATCAGCAGCGGCGGCATCGCCGAGCCCTCGGCGAAATGCAGCCAGTAGCTGAAGCGCCGCTGCTCGGGCGTGCCCGGCGCCGGCCGCAGCCGGCCCTGGTCATGGGTGTCGAGCAGGTATTCGATGATGGCACCGCTCTCGGCCACGGTGATGTCGCCGTCGCTGAGCACCGGCGATTTGCCCAGCGGATGCACCGCCTTCAGCGAGGGTGGCGCCAGCATGGTCTGCGGGTCGCGCTGGTAGTGGCGGATCTCGTAGGGCAGCGCCAGTTCCTCGAGCAGCCACAGCACACGCTGCGAGCGCGAGTTGTTCAGGTGGTGGACGGTGATCATGGGCCGGCATGCTACGGGGCGGCCGGCACCCGCGGCGTCACGGGGTCTTGGCCGCCCACCAGTCCAGCAGGCCGCGGGCCGCCACCACGCCGCTGGCGAAGCAGGCGGTGAGCAGGTAGCCGCCGGTCGGCGCCTCCCAGTCCAGCATCTCGCCGGCGAAGAACACGCCGGGGCGCTCGGGCCACATCAGGTGCTCGTCCAGCGCCTCCAGGCGCACGCCGCCGGCGGTGCTGATCGCCTCGTCGATCGGCCGGGCCGCGTGCAGTTGCAGCGGCAGCGCCTTGATGCGGCGCGCCAGCCAGGCGGCGTCGCGGCTCTGCAGCTGCCATTCCTCGGCGCTCAGGCCCTCGCGCAACAGGCCGGCCTTGGCGCCGGACAGCCCGGCCTGTTCCTTCAGGTGATTGGCCAGGCTGCGCGCGCCCCGGCCGCGGGCCAGCGCGGCCTGCAAGGCCTCGACCGGGCGGTCCGGCAGCAGGTCCAGCAGCACCAGCGCCCGCCCGTGGGCTGCGATCTCGTCACGCAGCAGCGCCGAGGCGGCGTAGACCAGGCTGCCCTCCAGCCCGGTGGACGTGACCACGCACTCGCCCTTGCGGCGGAACTGTCGGCCGCGGCTGTCGCGCGTGTCCAGCAGCACCGACTTCAGCGGTGCGCCGGCGTGGCGGCTGGCGAAGTGCTCGCTCCAGCCCACGTCGAAGCCGCAGTTGGCGGGCTGCAGCGGCGACAGCGCGAGCCCGGCATCGCCCAGGGGCTGCACCCAGGCGCCGTCCGAGCCCAGGCGGGCCCAGCTGGCGCCGCCCAGCGCCAGCACCACGGCATCGGCATGCACCTGGCGCGGGCCGTCGGGGGTCTCGAAGCGCAACTCGGAGCCGTGCTGCAGCACGCCGGCCTGCCAGCGGTGGCGCAGGTGCAGGCGCACGCCGGCCGCCCGCAGCCGCGCCAGCCAGGCGCGCAGCAGCGGCGCGGCCTTCATCGACTCGGGAAACACCCGGCCCGAGCTGCCCACGAAGGTGGACACGCCCAGGCCCTGGGCCCAGTCGCGCAGGGCCTGGGGCCCGAAGGCTTCCAGCCAGCACGCCACCTCGGGCGCGCGTTCACCGTAGCGGCCGGTGAAGGCGGGCAGCGCCTCGGAATGGGTCAGGTTCAGGCCGCCCTTGCCGGCCAGCAGGAACTTGCGGGCCGGCACCGCGCTGGCGTCATAGACGTCAACCTGGGCGCCGGCCGCGGCCAGCACCTCGGCAGCCATCAGGCCGGCGGGGCCGGCGCCGACAACGGCCACGCGGGGACCGGCAGTGGGGGTGGTGAAGCTCATGGGGGGTCGCAGTGTAGGGCCTGCGGCCCCCCAGGTCATCAGGGCCGGAAGGCGATCCAGCGGTGGGTGTAGTTCGTGCCGGTGCCCAGCGTGGTCTCCACCGTCTGCGTGCTGACCTTGACGAAGTGCACCGGCGTATCCAGCCAGCAGCAGTCACCATTGCCCACCGCCAGCACCTTGCCGTCGGGGCTCAGCGCCAGGCCATAGGCGCCCGGGATGGCGATCGGCGTGCCGACCGCACCGGTTTTCAGCGTCACCGGGTAGACCGCGCCGTTGGTGTTGGACACAAAGGCGGTCTTGCCGTCCAGGGTGATCACGACCTGCGCGCCGCCGCTGCTCTGCGGCAGGGTGATCGGCGCGGCATCGGCCTTGTCCTTGGCGGTGCGGATGCGCCACAGCGGGCCGGTGATGCAGGCCACATAGACCGCGCTGCCGTCCGGCGTGGCCGCCATGCCGTACGGGCTGCAGCCGGGCAGCGACAGCGTCTTCTTCAGCTTGGGCGTGGCGCCCAGCGACACCACCGACACGGTGCTGTCTCCGGCGTTGGCGGTGTAGGCCTTGCTGCCGTCGGGCAACACCGCCAGACCGGTGGGCGAGGCCCCCACCGCCACCGTCTTCACCACCGCGGTGTTGCCGGTAGCGATCAGCGCCAGCTGGTTGGAGCCCGCGCCGGTGGTGGCCAGCCACTGGCCGTCGGGCGTGACCGCGGCAAACAGCGGCGCGGTGACGCCGGCGTTGAAGGCCGGGCCGGGGGTGAAGGTGGCGGTGTTGATCGGCGTGATGGTGTTCGCGCCGGCGTTCATCACCCAGGCGGTGGCGCCATACGGGCTGAAGGCGATGCCGGCCGGGCAGTGGCCCACGGGCACTGTGGCGCCGCTGGCCCAGGGCTTGCCGGTGAACTGGGTCACCGAGTTGTTGGTGGGGCACTGGTCGTTGCCCACATACAGCGTGTACTGGGCCCGGGCCGCGGGGCTGGCCAGCGTGGCCGCCAGCAGGCCCGTCAGCATGGTCGTGCGATGCAGGTGCATGCGAGCTCCTTGGGGGTGGTGGTGCGGCCAGTCTGCGGCCGCGCGGCACCGCGGGTCGAGTCCGCGGGGGTGACAGGGCGGTGACACCTTGGCTGGGGCCCGTTCACACGACCGGAAGGGTTGCGGTCGTGTGAACAGACCCTAAACTGCCACGGCGATGAGCGCCGTTTCTTCTCCCGCCGTGCCGCCCGAGCAGGCCGCTGCCCTGGCACGGATCGAGGCCAGCGGCGCCTTCGCCCGGGCACTGCGCCACCGTCGCTTGCTGCGCCACCTGGTGGAGCGCTGCGCGGCGGGCGACACCGCCTCGCTGAAGGAATCCCTGATCGCGGTGCAGGTGCTGGGCCGGCCAGCCGACCGCTTCGATCCGGCCGAGGACAGCATCGTGCGCGTCGAGATGCGCCGGCTGCGGGCGCGGCTGGCCCGCTACTACGCCGAGGAAGGCATGGCCGACCCCTGGCGGCTGGCGCTGCGGCCCGGCAGCTACCAGGTGCACTGGCTGGCGCCGCTGCACCCGCCCACGGTCAGCCGCGCCGCGCGCGACCTCGTCGAGCGCGGCGAGCACTTCCTGCGCGGGCCGGTCAGCGCGCCCCTGTTGGCCCAGGCGCGCGATCGCTTCGCTGCCGCGGTGCGGGCCGCACCCGCCTGGGCGCCCGCCTGGACCGGCCTGGGGCGGGCCTGGTACAACAGTGCCACCAGCTGGTCGGTGCCCCCCACCGAGGCCGCCGCCGAATGCCAGCGCGCGCTGGACCAGGCGCTGCTGCTGGATCCCACCGACGCGCTGGCGCAGACGCTGCGTGCCGCCGCGCACCACCAGTTCGGCTGGGCCTGGGCGCCGGCGCGCGCCGGCTTCGAACGCGCCCGGGCGCTGGCGCCGCAGCAGGCCTTCGTGCACAGCGCCTTCGGCTGTCACCTGACCTACCGCGGCCTGTGGGACGAAGCCGAGGCCGCACTGCACGAGGCTCGCCGTCTCGATCCGCACTACCTGGCCAGCCGCATGCACCTGGTCAACCTGCGCCTGGCCCAGGGCCGGCCGGACCAGGCCCGTGCCGAGCTGGCCGCCGTGCTGGACATCGCGCCACGCAGCGCGCCGGCACTGGCGCTGGCCGCCCTGATCGCCCTGAGCGACGGCGACCCCGAGGCGGCGCGGCCCTGGGCCGAGGAAGCGCTGGCGGCGGCGCCGCAGGAGCCGGGCTACCAGGCGCTGCGCTGGTCGGTCTGCGGCCAGATCGGCGTGCCGGCCGAACGTGCCGCCGCCAGTGCCGCGCTGCGGGCCCTGCACAGCACCCACCTGTCGCCCTATGTGCTGGCGCTGGCCCACGCCCGTCTGGGCGAGTCCGGCCTGGCCCTGCAGGCGCTGCAGCGGGCGATCAGCCAGCGCGACCCCAACCTGCTGATGCTCGACACCGACCCGTTCTGGCGTCCCCTGCACCACCAGGCGGCCTGGGCCGCGCTGACCCGGGCCTGGCGCGACGCCGCGCCGGGACTGCCCGTGCCGGGGGACGCGCCGCAGGACGCGCCGGGACGCTGAGCCGCCCAATGCGGAGTCGTCCCGATGCCCTCGGCCAAGCGCCCGCCCAGAATCTGCCCGACCGTCAGCCACCGGAGTCAGCCATGGGTCACAAGTACATCGACGCCTTCAACAAGGACCTCGACCGCCTGTTGAAGGAGCTCGAGGGCCTGTACAAGGTCCTGTCGAAGAACCCCGAGGACGCCAAGGCCAAGGCAGCCAAGGCCAAGCTGGCGCCGTTCCTGACCAGGCAGGCCCTGGAGAAACGCCGCGACCTGGCCCTGAAGCTGGACCAGCAGGAGACCGAGAAGATCATCAGGGACAGCGGCCTGCCCTGGTGAGGCGGGCCGGCGGGGTCCTCAGATCGACATCAGCTCGCGCACGCCATTGGCCGCCATGTCCTCGCCGCGGCCGCGGGCGATGATCTCGCCACGCTCCATCACCAGGTACTGATCGGCCAGCTCGGCGGCGAAGTCGTAGTACTGCTCGACCAGCACGATGGCCATGTCGCCGCGGTCGGCCAGCATGCGGATCACGCGGCCGATGTCCTTGATGATGCTGGGCTGGATGCCCTCGGTGGGCTCGTCCAGGATCAGCAGCTTCGGGCCTGGCGCCAGCGCGCGGGCGATCGCCAGCTGCTGCTGCTGGCCGCCCGACAGGTCACCGCCGCGACGCGCAATCATCTGCTTGAGCACCGGGAACAGCGTGAACAGCTCATCCGGGATCTTGGTGCCCGCCGGCCGGCTGGCCAGGCCCATGCGCAGGTTGTCCTCCACCGTCAGGCGACCGAAGATCTCACGGCCCTGCGGCACATAGCCCATGCCGGCGCGCACGCGCTCATAGGGCGTGGCGCGGGTCAGGTCGCGTCCGCCCAGCTGCACCGTGCCGGTCTTCACCGGCACCACGCCCATCAGGCTCTTGAGCAGCGTGGTCTTGCCCACGCCGTTGCGGCCCAGCACCACCGTCACCTCGCCCAGCCGCGCCTCGAACGAGACACCGCGCAGGATGTGGCTGCCGCCGTAGTACTGGTTCAGGCCGTCGACCTTCAGCATCTCAGCGGCCAAGGTACACCTCCACCACCTTCTCGTTCGATTGGACCTCGGACAGCAGGCCCTCGGCCAGCACACTGCCTTCATGCAACACGGTCACCGTCTTGCGGCCCTCGGTCAGCTGGTCGACGAACTTCATGTCGTGCTCCACCACCACCAGCGAGTGCTGGCCCTCCAGGCTCAGGAACAGCTCGGCGGTGCGCTCGGTCTCTTCGTCCGTCATGCCGGCCACCGGTTCATCCAGCAGCAGCAGCTTGGGGTCCTGCATCAGCAGCATGCCGATCTCCAGCCACTGCTTCTGGCCGTGGCTGAGCAGGCCGGCGGTGCGCTGGGCATCGGGCAGCAGGTGGATCAGCTGCAGGATCTCGCCGATGCGGTCGAGCTGCGCGCCCGACAGGCGCGAGAACAGGCTGGCACGCGCGCGGCGGTCGGCCTTGAGGGCCAGCTCCAGGTTCTCGAACACGCTGAGCTGCTCGTAGACCGTGGGCTTCTGGAACTTGCGGCCGATGCCGATCTGCGCGATCTCGTTCTCGCGCAGGCGCAGCAGGTCGATGTTGGAGCCGAAGCTGGCGGTGCCGGCATCGGGCCGGGTCTTGCCGGTGATGACGTCCATCATCGTCGTCTTGCCGGCGCCGTTGGGGCCGATGATGCAGCGCAGCTCGCCCACGTTCACCGCCAGGCTCAGTGCATTGAGCGCCCGGAAGCCGTCGAAGCTGACCGTGATGTCGTCCAGGTACAGCGCCACGCCGTGCGCGAAGTCGGGCTCGGCACCGTGCAGCACGCGGCCGAAGCTGGCGCCGCGGTCGCCGCTGGTGACCTCGGCCTCCACCTTGGCGCGGTGCGCCTCCAGCGCCTTGGCGCCAGCTTCCATCAGGTCGGGCGTCATGCGCGCTCCTCCTTCTTCGCGCCCTTCAGGCGATCCACCAGGCCGACCAATCCCTGCGGCAGGAACAGCGTCACCGCAATGAACAGCGCGCCCAGGAAATACAGCCAGAACTCGGGGAACACCTGCGTGAACCAGCTCTTCGCGCCATTGACGAAGAAGGCGCCGACGATCGGCCCGATCAGCGTGGCGCGACCGCCCACCGCGGCCCAGATGGCGATCTCGATCGAGGCCGCCGCGCTCATCTCGCCCGGGTTGATGATGCCCACCTGCGGCACATACAGCGCACCCGCCACGCCGCACATCACGGCACTCAAGGTCCAGATCGCCAGCTTGTAGGCCAGCGGGTTGTAGCCGGTGAACATCACGCGGCTCTCGGCATCGCGGATCGCCTGCAGCACCCGGCCGAACTTGCTGTTCACGATGGCGCGGGCCATCAGGTAGAAGCCGATCAGCGTCAGGCCGGTGATGACGAACAGCACCATGCGGGTGGACGGCTGGGCGATCGGGATGTCCAGGATGCGCTTGAAGTCAGTGAAGCCGTTGTTGCCGCCGAAGCCGGTCTCGTTGCGGAAGAACAGCAGCATCGCCGCGAAGGTCATGGCCTGCGTGATGATGCTGAAGTACACGCCCTTGATGCGGCTGCGGAAGGCGAAGAAACCGAACACGAAGGCCAGCAGGCCCGGCACCACCAGCACCAGCCCCATCTGCAGCACAAAGCTGTCGCTCCAGGCCCAGTGCCAGGGCAGTGCCTTCCAGTCCAGGAAGACCATGAAGTCGGGCAGTTCGGTCTGGTAGTTGCCGTCGCGGCCGATCTGGCGCATCAGGTACATGCCCATCGCGTAGCCGCCCAGCGCGAAGAAGAGGCCATGGCCCAGGCTGAGGATGCCGGTGTAGCCCCAGATCAGGTCCATCGCCAGCGCGCAGATCGCATAGCACATGATCTTGCCGGCCAGCTGCACATAGAAGTCGCTGAGGTGGAACGCGCTGCCCGCCGGCACCAGCAGGTTCAGCACCGGCACCAGCGCGGTCACCACCAGGGTGGCCAGCAGCACGCCGGACCAGCCGGCGGGGGTGAGCAGCAGGCCGCGGCGCGGCGCGGGAAGGGTCAGGGTCGTCGTTGTCATCTCATGCCTCGGCGCTTCGGCCCTTCATCGCGAACAGCCCTTGCGGACGCTTCTGGATGAACACCACGATGAACACCAGCACCATGATCTTGGCCAGCACCGCACCGGCCCAGCCTTCCAGGAACTTGTTCAGCACACCCAGACCCAGCGCGGCGTAGACCGTGCCGGCCAGCTGGCCCACGCCGCCCAGCACCACCACCATGAAGCTGTCGACGATATAGCTCTGGCCCAGGTCCGGACCGACGTTGCCCACCTGGCTGAGCGCGCAGCCCGCCAGCCCGGCGATGCCGGCGCCCAGCGAGAACGCATAGGTGTCGATGCGCGCGGTGTGGATGCCCACGCAGGCGGCCATGCGGCGGTTCTGCGTGACGCCGCGCACGAACAGACCCAGCCGGGTGCGGGCGATCAGCAGCGCCACGCCGGCCAGCACCGCGAAGGCGAAACCGATGATGGCGATGCGGTTGTAGGGCAGCGTCAGATTGGGCAGCACCGCGATGCCGCCCGACAGCCAGGCCGGGTTCTCCACCGGCACGTTCTGCGCGCCAAACAGCGAGCGCACGCCCTGCATCAGCACCAGCGAGATGCCCCAGGTGGCCAGCAGGGTCTCCAGCGGCCGACCGTAGAGCCAGCGCAGCACCGTGCGCTCCAGCACCGCGCCCACCAGCGCCGCCGCCAGGAACGAGGCCGGCACCGCCAGCCACAGGTAGAAATCGAACGCGCCGGGCGCATAGGCCCGGAACAGGTTCTGCACCACGTAGGTGGCGTAGGCGCCGATCATCATCAGCTCGCCGTGCGCCATGTTGATCACGCCCATCAGGCCGTAGGTGATCGCCAGGCCCAGCGCCACCAGCAGCAGGATGCTGCCCAGGCTGACGCCGGTGAAGACCACGCCCAGGCGCTCGCCCCAGACCAGGCGCGACTCGACCTGGCCGATCGCGCTCATCAGCGCGCCCTTGACCTCGGCGTCGGCTTCGCTGCCCAGGCGCTCCTGCAGCAGCGCCTTGACCTGGGGCTCCGCACTGGCGGCCAGTTCTTTCACCGCCGCCAGTCGCTTGTCCTTGTCGGCCGACGACACCAGCACATTGGCGCGCAGGCGGCCCAGCGTGGCCTTCAGCGCCGCATCGGGTTCGGCGTCGACCGCCTTGTCCAGCAGCGGCAGCTGCGACTCATCCACGCCGCCCTTGGCCAGCTCGGCCACCGCCGCCTGGCGCACCGCCAGCTCGGGCGACAGCAGCTTCATCGACGCTTGCACCGCCTGCAGCGCACCGCGCATGCGGTTGTTGTTGACCACGTCCTCGGCGTCGTCCGGCAACGTGGCCGCCGCACCGGTGACCGCATCCTTGACGGCCGTGCCATCGATCACCAGCACCGCCTTGGGCGTCAGCTTGACCGCGTCATCCAGCAGCGCCTGCACGAAGCCCGCCAGCGCCGCATCCGGCACCTTGGCCGCCTCGCCCAGCGCCGCGATCCGCGCATCGGTCTCGCCCGCCGCGATCGCCCGCGCCTGCTCCGCCGTCAGCGCCGAAGCACACATCGCCACCAACGACAGCCCAAGGCCAAGAATCCAACGAATCATCACCATCCCTCGACAAACGAAAACGCGGGCCGGCGCCAGCCGCCCGCGCCTTCCGGCAGACGCGGTGGATCCGGCTTCGCCGGTCCACTCGCGTCGCCCCCAGAACTCGCGCCCTGGGGGCCGCAGCTGTGCTGCGGTAGGGGGGGTTATTTCTTCTCGGGGACGTTCTTCTTGCCCTTGTTCTCGGCGATGTAGTCGCTCCACGGATCGGCCACGACCGGACCCGGGGTCTTCCACACCACGTTGAACTGGCCGTCGGCCTTGACCTCACCGATGAACACCGGCTTGTGCAGGTGGTGGTTTTCCTTGTCCATCGTGCTGGTGAAGCCGCCCGGGGCCTTGAAGGTCTGGCCGGCCATCGCCGCGATCACCTTGTCGGTGTCGGTGGACTTGGCCTTGGTCACGGCCTGGGCCCACATGTTGATGCCGATGTAGGTGGCTTCCATCGGGTCATTGGTCAGCGGCTTGTCCTTGTGGCCGGCGATGCCCTTGGCCTTGGCGTAGTCGCTCCACTTCTTGACGAACTCGGCGTTGGTCGGGTTCTTGATGCTCATGAAGTAGTTCCAGGCGGCCAGGTGGCCGACCAGCGGCTTGGTGTCGACGCCACGCAGTTCCTCTTCACCCACCGAGAAGGCCACCACCGGCACGTCGGTCGCCTTCAGGCCCTGGTTGCCCAGTTCCTTGTAGAAGGGCACGTTGGAGTCGCCGTTGATGGTCGAGACCACCGCCGTCTTCTTGCCTTCAGAGGCGAACTTCTTGATCTTGGCGATGATGCTCTGGTAGTCGGAGTGGCCGAAGGGGGTGTACTCCTCCATGATGTCGGCCTCGGCGACGCCCTTGCTCTTCAGGAAGGCGCGCAGGATCTTGTTGGTGGTGCGCGGGTAGACGTAGTCGGTGCCCAGCAGCACGAAGCGCTTGGCCGAGCCGCCGTCCTTGCTCATCAGGTATTCCACCGCGGGAATCGCCTGCTGGTTGGGCGCGGCGCCGGTGTAGAAGACGTTCTTGCTGAGCTCTTCGCCTTCGTACTGCACGGGGTAGAACAGCAGCGAGTTCTTCTCTTCGAAGACCGGCAGCACCGACTTGCGCGACACCGAGGTCCAGCAGCCGAAGACCACGGCCACCTTGTCCTGGTCGATCAGTTGCTTGGCCTTCTCGGCGAACAGCGGCCAGTTCGAGGCCGGGTCCACCACCACCGGCTCGAGCTTCTTGCCCAGCAGGCCGCCCTTGGCGTTGATCTCGTCGATGGCCATCAGGACGGTGTCCTTCAGCACGGTTTCCGAGATCGCCATCGTGCCCGACAGCGAGTGCAGCACGCCCACCTTGATGGTGTCGGCCGCCTGGGCCAGCGTGGTGAAGCCGAGCGCGCAGGCGGCGGCGGCCAGCGCGGTGATGGAACGGCGGGTGAATTGCATGCGGGTGCTCCTGGGAGGGGTTGGGGGTGAATCAGTGCCCGCAGGTTAGAAGCCGCCGCCCGGACCGACCATACGCACACTGGCGTAGAGTGAGGCGCATGCACTGTCCCCCTGCACTCGCCGGCCTGGGTCTGCCAGCCACGCTGGCGGCCGCCCTGCTGCTGGCCGCCTCGGCCGCGGCCGCGGCGCTGGCGCCCTCCCAGGATGGCCAGGAGATCCTGGACCCGGCCACCCACCTGGCCTGGTCGCGCTGTCTGCTGGGCCAGCGCTGGACTGGCCGGGCCTGCGGCGGAACGCCTGAGCTGCTGCGCCACACCGAAGCCCTGGCCCGTGCCCGCGCGCTGGCGCAGCAGAGCGGCCGTGCCTGGCGCCTGCCGCGGGTGCCCGAACTGCAGCGCCTGGTGCGCCGCAACGGCCAGGGGCTGGACCCGCAGCTCTTCCCCGACGCCCCGGCCGACTGGCACTGGAGTGGCACGCCCAGCCTGTCGCACGAGGCGGTGAACCCCTACAACTACGGCAGCGTGATGCGCGGCCAGACCGCCAGTGCGCCGCCTGAGAGCAGCTTCGTCAACGGCTGGGCGGTGCACCTGGGCGACGGTCAGGCGCGCGATGACGTGCCCAGGGGCTCGCGGCTGGCCGTGCGCCTGGTCCGCAGCACGCGCTGACGCGCCGTGGCCGCGCGACGCGCACCGGCCCTCAGCCGCGCCGATCCTCGCGCGGTGACACCCCCACCCGCCGCCGGAACTGGGCGTTGAAGTTCGACAGCGTCGCAAAGCCGCAGGCGGCCGCCACCTCGCTGATCGGGCGGTCCGTGCGGCGCAGCAGCAGCCGGGCCTCGGCGATGCGCAGGTCGTTGACATAGTCGGTGAAGGAGCGCCCGACCAGGCGCTTGAAGCTGCGGCTGAAGGCGGCCGGCGTGACATGCAGCTGGCGCGCAGCCGCCGCGGCGCTGAGGTCCTCCTGCAGGTGGTCGCGCACCCAGGTCAGCAAGGCGTCCACCCGCCGCGCCCCGGCGGCGGCTGTCGCCTCGGGCCGGCGCTGGCGCAGCCCCAGCGGGCGGCGCCAGCGCCGGGCCTCGGGGGCGGCGATGCGCGCCAGCAGCGCCAGCGCCTGACCCAGCTGAGCCAGGCCCTGGGTGCTCGACAGCGCCGGCAGCGCCGCCGCCACCTCGGCCGCCAGCGGCCCCTGCAGCGCCCAGCCCGCCGCCGCTTCGCTGAGCAGCACGCCCGGGCCTGCCGCCCACTCGGGCAGCCCCTGCAAGGCCGGCGTGTCATGCAACTGCATCACCGTGGCCTGCGCCGCGCCGGCCACCCGCCGCGATGCGCTTGACCACCAGGCATGCGCCACCTGCGGCGCGACCAGCACCACATCGCCCGGGGCGAAGGGCTCCACCGTGTCACCAACGAAGCGCAGGCCGCTGCCACGCGCGATGCAGGTCAGCTCCAGCATCGGGTGCATGTGGACCGGGCCATCGAAGGCCGCCAGCGACAGGTCGAGCACGCGCATGGTCAGCGCCTGGGCCTGCGGAACTGACTCCTGAACGACTCTCAAGACACACCTCTATGGTCATGGAGGTAACAAAACAGTCATTGTCGGTTGATCCGCGCGTGGCGCCCATCGGGGTCAGCGCCCATACTGCGGCGCCATGTCCACGCAGACACCCGACACGGGTGAAACAGCCCCCGCACCGGCCCCCACCGCGCCGTGGTGGCGTGGCGCCGTGCTCTACCAGGTCTACCCGCGCTCCTTCCAGGACAGCAACTGCGACGGCCTGGGTGATCTGGCGGGCCTGACCGCACGCCTGCCCTACATCGCCTCGCTGGGCGTGGACGGGCTGTGGGTCTGCCCGGTCTTCCCCAGCCCGATGCGCGACTTCGGATACGACGTCGCCGACCACTGCGACATCGACCCGCGCTTCGGCACGCTGGCGGATGTCGACACCCTGGTCCGCGAGGCCCATGCGCTGGGCCTGAAGCTGCTGATCGACCAGGTCTGGAGCCACACCGCGGCCGAGCACCCCTGGTTCATCGAGAGCCGCGCCAGCCGCGACAACCCGAAGGCCGACTGGTACGTCTGGGCCGATCCGCGGCCCGACGGCAGCCCGCCCAACAACTGGCTCAGCTGGATGGGCGGTCCGGCCTGGCGCTGGGAGCCGCGCCGGCGGCAGTACCACCTGCACCAGTTCCTGCCGCAGATGCCCGACCTGAACTTCCACTGCGAGGCGGTGCAGCAGGCGGTGCTGGACGTGGCCCGCTTCTGGCTGGACCGCGGTGTGGACGGCTTCCGTCTGGACACCGCCAACCTCTACGCCCATGACCCGCTGCTGCGCGACAACCCGCCCGCCCCGCCCGGGCAGCGCGGCGACAGCCCGGTGCTGATGCAGCAGCACCGCTACACGATGGACCAGCCGCAGTCGCTGGACTTCCTGCGCCGGCTGCGCGCGCTGATGGACCGCTACCCCGGCCGCATGACCGTGGGCGAGATCGGTGGCCCGGCGGCGCTGGCCACGATGCGGGCCTACACCCGCGGCGGCGATGCGCTGCACACGGCCTACTCGTTCGCCTTCCTGGGCGCGCGGCCGGACGCCGCGGGGGTGGCGCGCCAACTCGAGCCCTGGACCGAGGACGCCGGCTGGCCGTCCTGGGCCTTCTCCAACCACGACGCGCCACGCGTGGCCTCGCGCTGGGGCGCTGACGGCGCCACGGGCTTTAGTCTCGGTGCAGGCACCGCCGGCCGGGGCACCATCGCGGCCGCTGCTGCGGGTCCGCTGACCTGGATGGCGCTGCTGATGGCGCTGCGTGGCACGGTCTTCGTCTACCAGGGCGAGGAGCTGGGCCTGCCGCAGAGCGAGGTGCCCCCCGAGCAGATGCAGGACCCCTACGGCCTGGCGAACTGGCCGCTGATCCCGGGCCGCGACGGCTGCCGCACGCCCATGCCCTGGTCGGCCGAAGCGCCCGCGGCCGGCTTCAGCAGCGCAGCGCCCTGGCTGCCGGCCGACCCGGCGCATGCGGCGCTGGCCGTGGACCGCCAGCAGGCCGATCCCCGCTCGATGCTGAACCAGACCCGCGCGCTGATCGCCCTGCGCCGCGCCCATCCAGCGCTGCGCCAGGGGCGCTGCACCGTGCTGTGGGCCCAGGGGGAGGTGCTGCTGCTGCGCCGCGGCGACGGCCCGGGCGCGGTGCTGGCGCTGTTCAACCTGGGCGGCCAGCCCGCCGCCTGGCCGGCTGCGGCGCTCGCCTGCGCGGGCGAGCCGCCACTGTGGTGCAGCGCCCTGCCCCTGGACCCTGCCCGTCCCCTGCCCGCCGGCGCGGCGGCCTTCTTCCCTGCCCCCTGACCCCGCCCTGCCATGACCGACCTCGACACTCCCTACGCCCTCGGCGCCGAGCAGGTCGCGCAGTTCCGCCGCGACGGCTTCATCAAGCTCAAGCAGGTGCTCAGCGCCGACACGCTCGAGGCCTATGGCGGCGAGATCACGCGGCTGACGATCGCGCTGAACACCGAGCAGCGGCCGCTGGCCGAGCGCAGCACCTACGACCGCGCCTTCCTGCAGGTGATGAACCTGTGGGAGCGCAGCCCGCTGGTCGGCCGCTTCGTGATGGGTCGGCGCCTGGGCCGCCTGGCCGCCGAGCTGCTGGAGGTGGACGGCGTACGTCTGTACCACGACCAGTCGCTCTACAAGGAGCCGGGCGGCGGCCTCACGCCGGCCCATGCCGACCAGTACTACTGGCCGCTGGACTCCGACCGCACGATCACCGCCTGGATCCCGCTGCAGCCGGTGCCGCCCGAGATGGGGCCGCTGGGCTTTTACGCCGGCAGCCAGTCGGTGGCCTTCGGCCGCGACCTGGGCATCTCGGACGAGAGCGAGGCGCGGATCAGCGCCAACATGGCGCGCCACGGCTTCGCCTTCGTCTCGGGCGGCTTCGACCTGGGCGAGGTGAGCTTCCACCTGGGCTGGACCTTCCACAAGGCCGGTCCCAACCACAGCGCGCAGCCGCGCTCGGTGATGACCATCATCTACATGGACGCCGGCATGCGCCTGGTGCCGGCGCTCAACGCGATCCAGGCCAATGACCGCGACCAGTGGTGTCCCGGTGCGCGCGAAGGCGAGCCGATCGCCACGCGCAAGAACCCGGTGGTCTGGCAGCGCGCATGAGCGCAGCGTTGCGCCGTGGGGTCCTGATGCTGGGCCTGCTGGGTGCGGTCGGCCTGCCCGCCGCCGCGGCGCCGTCCTTCACCCGCTGGGTCGACCCCTTCATCGGCACCCAGGGCACCGGCCATGTGACCCCCGGCGCCACCGTGCCCTTCGGCATGGTCTTCCCGGCGCCCGACACCGCCGACCGCGGCTGGAGCCACAGCGCCGGCTACCAGTTCCAGGACCGGCGCATCCTGGGCTTCTCGAACACCCACCACAGCGGCGCCGGCATTCCCGAACTGGGGGACGTGCTGCTGCAGCCGCGTGCCGGCCAGGCCTGGACCGAACAGACCACCGACTTCAGCGCTGTCAAAGGTAACGAGCAGGCGCACCCGGGCCTGTACCGCGTGCGGCTGCCGGGCCATGGCGTCTCGGTGGAGCTGAGCGCCGCGCCCAAGGTGGCGCTGCAGCGCTACCGCTTCGACCGCCCGGGCCGCGTGCAGGTGCTGGTGGACCTGCAGCACGGCCTGCACTACGTGGACGGTCCCACGGTGCTCTCAGCCCAGGTCACGCCACGCGTCGATGGCCTGCAGGGCACGCTGCAGCGCCGCAACTGGGTGGAGCGGCAGGTCTCGTTCGCGCTGCGCTTCAGCCACCCGGTGCAGCACCGCCAGCAGCTGCCGCCACGGCCGGGCGAGCACGCATCACGCTGGCTGCTGAGCTTCGACCTGGGCCAGAGCCGCACGCTGGAGGCGCGCATCGGCCTGTCGACCGTGGACGAGGACGGCGCGCAGCGCAACCTGGCCACGGCCGACGGCCAGGACTTCGACAGCGTGCGCGCCAGCGCTGATCGCGCCTGGAATGCGCTGCTGGGCCGCCTGCGCATCGATGCCGATGCACGCACCCGGCGCCTGGTCTACTCGGCGCTCTACCGCGCGCTGCAGCACCCCAGCGACATCGCCGATGCCGACGGCCGGGTGCGCGGCCCGCGTGGCGAGGTGATCGACGCCCCGGGCGGCGTCTACTACTCGACACTGAGCCTGTGGGACACCTTCCGCGCCTCCCACCCGCTGTTCACGCTGCTGGTGCCCGAACGCGTGCCGGGCATGGTCAACACCCTGCTGGCGCACCATCGGCAGATGGGCTGGCTGCCGCTGTGGACCAGCTGGGGCCGCGAGACCTACTGCATGATCGGCAACCCGGCGCTGCCGGTGATCGCCGACGCGCTGCTCAAGGGCTTCGGGGCGGGGGGCGCGATCGACGAGGCCGCTGCGCTGCAGGCCATGGTCGAGACCAGCACCCGTGAGCGCCCGGATGCGCCGGCCTGGGCGCAGCGCAGCTGGGCCACGCTGGAGCGCTTCGGCTACCTGCCGCTGGATGTGCAGACCGGTGAATCGGTCAGCCTGACCGCCGAGCTGGGCTATGGCGATGCCGCCGTGGCCGCGGTGGCCGAGCGGCTGGGCCAGCCGGCGCTGGCGGAGCGTTTCCGCGCCCGCTCACGCAGTTGGCTGCGGTTGTTCGACGATCAGACGCACACGCTGCGCGGCAAGGACAGCGCCGGCCGCTGGCGCACGCCCTTCGATCCGGTGATGGCCACCTCGCCGCTGAAGAACCCGGGCGACTACACCGAGGCCAATGCCTGGCAGTACACCGCCACGCCGGCACTGCACGACGCCGAGGGCTTTCGCGCCCGCCTGGGCGGCGCCGCCGGCCTCGAAGCCTGGCTGGACCGCTTCTTCAGCCTGCCGGTGCCGGCGCCCGACCCGCACCTGGGCCAGGAGGCGCTGATCGGCCAGTACGCGCACGGCAACGAACCCAGCCACCACATCACCTGGCTGTATGCCTGGACCGATGCGCCCGAGAAGGGCCAGCGCCTGCGCGAGCAGATCGTGCGGCGCTTCTACGGCACCGGCCCGGCGGGCCTGGTCGGCAATGACGACGTCGGCCAGATGAGCGCCTGGCTGGTCTTCGCGGTGCTGGGCTTCTACCCCGCCGAGCCCTTCAGCGGCCGCTATGTGCTGGGCCAGCCAATGGTGCGCGGCGCAGCGCTGTGGCGGCCGGTTGGCCCCTGGCTGCGCCTCCGTGGCCAGGGGCCGCTGCCCTGGCTGGACGCGCAGGCCTTGCCCGCGCGGCAGGTGTCGCACCAGGCGCTGCAGCGCGCGTCAAACCTGAGCTTCAGGGCAGCTTCACCCCGGCGCTGAGCGGACCGGCACCGGGCAAGCCCCAGCCCCGGACAGGCCGGCGCCGCCGCACACTGCGGCCATGAGCACCCGCCCCGAGCCCGCCCCCGCGCCGCGCCGCTGGAGCACCGATGCCGTGCCCGCCGCGCAGCGCCTGGACTACTGGGTGGGTGCCATCTCCGAAGGCTTTCTGGCGATGGACGCCAGCGGCAACCCGCAGGGCTTCCAGGGTGAACTGCTGTCCGCGCCGCTGGGCCCGTTGGGGGTGAACTGGGTGCGCGCTTCGGCACAGCAGGTCTGGCGCACGCCGCGCGGCATCGCCCGTGGCGACGGCCGCTGGGCCTACCTGCTGGGCAACCAGGAGACGCCCTGGCGCGTGCGCCAGGACGGCCGCGAGGCCCTGATGCGGCCGGGTGACTTCGTGCTGGTCGATGCCCGCCGGCCCTATGCCTTCGATTTCGCCGACGGCCCCAGCACCGTGTCGCTGGCCCTGCCGCTGGACTGGCTGCTGCGCTGGGTGGACGAGCCCCAGGCGCACACCGCGCGGCCGTTCCGCCATGACGACCTCGCCGACTGGGGGGCGGCGCTGTCGGCCTTTGCCCGCCCGTGGCGGCCGGACCTGGCCAGCGCGCCGCCACTGCCGGCGGAACTGCTGACCGATCAGCTCGGCGCCCTGCTGGCGCTGGCCTGCGGTGGCGCGCGCGCGGCACCGCCACCCGACGACACGCTGGAACAGGTGCGGGCGGCACTGCGCCAGCGTCTGGCCGAGCCGGGCCTCAGCGCCAGCACGATCGCCACCGACCTGGGCCGCTCGGTGCGCAGCCTGCACCGCGCGCTGGCGGCGCGCGGCCAGACCTTCGCCACGCTGCTGATGGCCGAGCGCATGGCGCAGGCCGAGCAGATGCTGCGCAGCCGGGCGCTGCGGCAGGTGGCGGTGGCCGAGATCGGGCGCCGCGTCGGACTGCTCGATCCGTCGCACTTCGCGCGGCTGTGCCGGCGCCACCTGGGCCAGACGCCGTCGGCCCTGCGCCCACGCTGACACCTGGCACGCAGCGGCCAGCGGCCTGGCACACAGCGGCCGGTGGCCCATGCCACTGGCGCCCACACTGCGGGTCCTGATCACCCCGACAGGAGACCCCGATGAGCACCGACACCTACGTCCTCGTGCATGGCGCCTGGCACACCGGCGCCGAGCTGGAAGCCACCGCCCAGCAGTTGCGCGCCCGCGGCCACACCGTGCATTGCCCCACGCTGGCCGGCAACCGGCCTGGCGACGACCGCGGCGGCACCGGCCTGGAGGACGCCGCGCGCTCGCTGGTGGACTTTCTGGAGCAGCATGCGCTGCAGCAGGTGCGCCTGGTCGGCCACAGCTATGGCGGCATGGTGATCTCGCGCACCGCCGACCTGTGCCCGCAGCGCATCGCCCGTCTGGTCTACGTCAACGCCTTCGTGCCGCAGCCGGGCGAGTGCCTGAACGACCTGGTGCCGCCGCACTACACCGCACTGTTCGACAGCCTGGCCGCGGCCCACGGCGGCGCGGTGATGCTGCCCTTCCCGGTCTGGCGCGAGGCCTTCATCAACGACGCCGACCTGGCGCTGGCGCAGCAGGCCTTCGATCGGCTGAATCCGCACCCGTACAAGACCTTCCAGGACCCGATCACGCTGAGCCAGCCGATGGCCGCCTGCCCGCTGCCCAAGAGCTATGTGAACTGCCGCATGGACAGCGCGCTGCCGCAGAGCCTGGGCTGGCACCCGCGTCTGTCCGAGCGGCTGGGGCTGTTCCGCTACATCGAATGCAGCGGCAGCCACGAGGTGTGGTTCACCGACCCGGCGGCCATCGCCGCGGCGATCGAGCAGGCCGGGCGCGACTGAGCCGCCGGCGCCGTCAGACCCAGAGGCTGAGAGCCGTTCAGTCGGGCCGTCCCGCCTGCCAGGCCGGCAGCCGCCAGTCGCGCACCAGCGCGGCGGCACGCAGCCCGGTGGTGAGCAGGGCCGTCAGCGTCAGCGCCAGGCCGCCGTCCAGGCCGGCGGCCTGCGTGGCCACCAGCACCCAGCCGCCGGTGAACGCGCAGATGGCGTATGGCCGGTGGTCGTGGAAGGCGCGCGGGATCTCGTTGCAGACCACGTCGCGCAGCACGCCGCCGAACACCGCCGTCACCATGCCCAGCAGCACCGCCACGATCGCGGGCATGCCGCTGTCCAGCGCGATCTGCGTGCCGCTGGCCGTGAACAGGCCCAGGCCCAGCGCGTCGGGCCACTGCATGGCCCGCTCGGTGGGTTCCAGGTGGCGCGCCCGCATGAAGGCCATCGCGCCGATGCACAGCGCCAGCAGCGCCCACAGCCAGCCGGCGTGCTCGACCCAGAACAGCGGCCGCCGGTCGAGCACCACGTCGCGCACCGTGCCGCCGCCGAACGCCGCCAGGCCCGCGACCACGCAGATGCCCACCGCATCGAGCCGCTTGCGCGCGCCCTCGATGACGCCGGACAAGGCAAAGGCCACGGTGGCCACCGCCTCGGCCACCACCTGGACCTGACTCAAGACCCACGGAGCACTGCCTGCCATCGCGCCTCGCCACCTGCTGTGATGGGCGCGATCTTAGGTCGGCTCGTCCCCCCACAGGGACAGCTGCGCCCGCCCGCCGCTGTCGCGGGGGCGCCGGGGCGGGCGCCGCTCGGTGGCCGGCAGGCCGCTGCGGCGGCTGCCATGCCGCGCCAGCACGCGCTCGGCCTCGGTGCGCGCAGCCGGGGTCTTGCGCAAGGCGCCGATGCGCTCGCGCGCGGCGCGGTAGGCGCTGGCGTGATCGACGATCGGCGCCGGGTAGTCGTGGCCGATGCGCACGCCCAGGCGCTGCTGCAAGGCCGTCGGCATGCGCTCGGGCTGGGCCAGGAAGCCGGTGGGCACCGCGGCCAGCTCCGGCACGTGGCGGCGGATGAACACGCCCTCGGGGTCCTGGTCCAGCGCCTGCTTGATGGGCGAGTAGATGCGGATCGCATTGATGCCGGTGGTGCCGCTTTGCATCTGCACCTGGCTGTAGTGGATGCCCGGCTCGAAGTCGATGAACTGGCGCGCCAGGAAGGGTGCGAAATCGCGCCAGTGCAGCCACAGGTGCTGCGCCGCGAAGGACACCAGCATCGCCCGCATGCGGAAGTTGATCCAGCCGCCGCTGTGCAGCGCGCGCATGCAGGCGTCGATCAAGGGGTAGCCGGTGCGGCCGGCGCACCAGGCGGCCAGGCGCTCGGGGTGGGCGCCTGGTTCGCGCAGGCCGTCAAAGGCGTGCGAGAAATTCTCGAACTCGATGCGCGGCTCGTCCTCCAGCTTCTGCATGAAGTGGCAGTGCCAGCGCAGCCGGCTGCTGAAGGACTGCAGCGACGCGGGCCAGCGCGGATCCACCGCCGCGCCCACGGCGCGCGCCTCATCGATTGCCGCGCGGCGCTGCTCGCAGGCCTGGTGCACCTGGCGCAGCGACAGCGACCCCCAGGCCAGGTGCGCACTCAGGCGCGAGCAGGCCTGAAAGCCGGTGGTGGGCGAGGACATGCCACGCCGGTAGTCGACACCGCGCTCACGCAGGAAGGACTGCAGCACCGCCTGCCCGCGCCGCTCGCCGCCGCGCTGGGCCTCGGGGCGGGATGCGCCCGCCACGCCCAGTTCGGCGGCGCTGCGGATCGGGTGCTGCGCCGCGACCTCGCCCAGGTTGTGCAGCGCCGCCACGGTGCGCAGCGCCACCGGCGGGGCCACCAGCGGCGCCGACATGCGCTGTGCCCAGCGCTCGGCCCAGCCGTCGCGGTTGCGCAGGCGGCGGACCACGCCGCACTGCGGGATCTCGTGCCAGGCGATGCCCTGGGCGCGGCACCAGGCTGCCACCCGACGGTCGCGTGCGTAGGTCACCTCCAGCCCGGTTTCCTCGTGGCTCCACAGGGCCCGAAAGCCCAGTGACGCCTGCAGGTCCTGCAGCACCTGCGGGCACTCGCCCACCCGGATCAGCAGCGGGCAGCCGCGCCGGGCCAGCGCCTCGCGCAATGCCGCCAGGGCGTCGTTGATGAAGTCCAGGTGGCAGGCGTCGAACTCGGCGGAATGCAGCAGGCTGGGTTCGTAGACGAACAGCGCCACCACCGGGCCGTGCTGCGCGGCCTGCGCCAAGGGGGCGTGGTCGGCGACGCGCAGATCGCGCTTGAACCACACGAGTTGCGGCGCGGCGTCGCTCATGCGATGAGCTCGCCGCGCAGCGCGGGCAACTCGGACAGGTCCCGCAGGCCGCGGGTGCTGCGCGACCACCAGGCCGAGAACGAGGCGCAGGGGCGGTCGGGCTCGGGGAACAGCGCCGGCGCGGCGCGGCGCCGCACCAGCGGCGGCAGCCAGGGGTCGGCATGCGGGTCGGCCAGCGTCTGCACCGAGCGCGCGCCGGCCAGCGCGGCGGCCAACTGCCCGGTGCTGGCGTGCCACTGCCGGCAGGTCAGCGCCGACAGCCGGGTGCCCACGAAGGCCCAGCGCGCCGCGCTCCACGGCCAGGCGGCATGGTGATCGGCGGGCCACCAGCCCAGGCACAGGTGGCCCGGCGGCAGATCGGCCGGCGGGTCGCCCAGCGCCCAGGGATGCACCAGCCAGACATCACGCCCGGCCACGTCCTGCGCCCGCGCTGGCGTGGCGCCGGGCGGCAGGCCGGTCAGGGCGGGCTCGTCGAGACCCTCGAGCGAGGGCCGCATCGGCACCGCATGCGGGCGACGCGCCAGGGCGTCCAGCGCCTCGTAGCTGGTGTCCAGCACGCTGTCGGCGCTGTGCCAGGTCGCGGGTGCGTAGCGGGCCACGTTGTCGGCGTTGAACAGGTAGGGCTTGTGGCTGCCGGTGCCGGCCACCCACTGCCAGCTGAGGTGGTTGCTGGCCAGGTCGCCGTCCAGCAGGTGGCCCAGCATCCAGTCGGCCCCGGCGCGCCAGTGCACCTTGCGCAGGTGGACCACGTAGCTGGCCAGCCACATCCGGGCATGGTTGTGCAGGTAGCCGCTGGCGTAGAGCGTGCGCACCGCCTGGTCAATCACCGGCACGCCGCTGCGGGCCTGGCGGATGTCGGCGGGCAGCACGTCGCTGTAGGCGCTGTCGGGCAGCGGCCCGGGATGCAGCGAGCGCAGGATCGCATCACCGCGGGTCTGCCACAGGTGCCGGAACCAGGCGCGCCAGCCCAGCTCCATCACGAAGCGGTGTCCCAGGTGCAGACGGTGGCGCGCGGCCAGCGCGGCCAGCACCTCGGGCGGGCTCAGCAGGCCGTGGGTGATGTAGGGCGACAGCCGGGTCACGGCGCCATCCAGCGCGTTGCGCGTGCGCGCGTAGTCGGCGGGGCGGACCGCGGCCAGCCGGGCGCGGGCGGCTTCGGGTGTGGGTAGGAACTCGGCCAGGCTCATGCCGGCACCCCCACCTGGCCCGCGCGGATCGCGTCGGCGCGCTGGCGCACGGCGTCGCGCTCGGCCGCGGTCAGCCGCGCCAGGTTCTTCACCTGCAGGGACATCCGCGGGTTGCGCGCCAGCAGCGCCTGGTGGCGCTCCAGGAAGTCCCAGTACAGCGTGGTGAAGGGGCAGGCGCGCTCGCCCACCCGCTGCGCCGGATCGTAGCGGCAACCGGCGCAGCCGCCGCCCATGCGCTCGATGTAGCGCCCGGTGGCCACATAGGGTTTGCTGGCCATCAGGCCGCCGTCGGCGTACTGGCTCATGCCCAGGGTGTTGGGCAGCTCGACCCATTCCACCGCGTCCACGTAGACCGACAGGTACCAGGCATGCACCTGCTGCGGCCGCACGCCCAGCAGCAGCGCGAACAGGCCGGTGACCATCAGGCGCTGGATGTGGTGGGCGTAGCCGAGCGCCAGGGTCTGCGTGATCGCCTCGCGCAGGCAGGCCATGTCGGTGCGGCCGCTCCAGTACCAGGCCGGCAGGTCCTGGTCGGCCTGCAGCGCGTTGCGCTGCAGATAGCCGGGCATCTGCGTCCAGTAGATGCCGCGCACGTACTCGCGCCAGCCCAGGATCTGGCGGATGAAGCCCTCGGCGCTCTCAATGCCCACGTGGCCGGCGTGGAAGGCCGCTTCGGCGGCCTGCACCACCTCGCGCGCCGACAGCAGCTTCAGGTTCAGCGCCGCCGACAGGTGCGAGTGGTACAGCCAGGGCTCGCCAGGCCACATCGCGTCCTGCGTGCGGCCGAAATGCGGCAGGCGCTGGTCGATGAACTGCTGCAGCGCCTGCAGGGCCTGGGCGCGCGTGACCGGCCAGGCGAAGTGGTTCAGCGCACCCGGATGGTCGGCAAAGCGGCGGGCCACCAGGGCCAGCACCTCGCGGGTGATGTCGTCGGGCTCGAAGCGGCTGCGCGGCGGCACCGCGCCGGGCCCTGCGGGCCCGAACGGCGCGCGGTTGTCGGCGTCGAAGTTCCACTGGCCGCCGATCGGCTGTGCGTCCGCGCCGGGGCCCTGCATCAGCACGCCGTGGCGCCGGCGCAGTTCGCGGTAGAAGAACTCCAGGCGCAGCGTGCGGCGCCCGCGGGCATGCGCGGCGAACTCGCGCACCGTGCAGAAGAAGTGCCGGTCTTCGCGCAGCTCCAACTCCAGCCCCGCCTCGGCCACCACCTCCTTCAGCGCCTGCCACACGCGCCAGTCGCCCGGCGCGGTCATCAGCACGCGCGCCGGCGACAGGGTCTGCAAGGCGGCCGCCAGTTCGGCCGCCAGCGTGCCGCGGTTGTCCGGATCGTCCAGCCGCCGGTAGTGCAGCGGCCGGCCCGCGGACCGCACGGCCTGGGCGAAGTGGCGCATCGCCGCCAGGAACAGCGCGATGCGGGGCTGGCTGGACCAGACGTGGGTGGACTCCTCGGCCACCTCGGCCATCCACACCGCGTCCTGGGCTGGGTCGAAACCATCGAAGGCCGCGGCGTCCAGATCCAGCTGATCGCCCAGCACCAGCACCAGGTGGCGCAGACGGGTCATGGTCGGCGCGCCCGGCGGCAGGCCTCGGAGCAGTAGCGCACCTCGTCCCAGCAGGCCGCCCAGCGCTTGCGCCAGCTCATCGGGCGGCCGCAGGCCGCGCAGGGCTTGCTGGGCAGGGCCTGCTTGTTGCCCTTGAACGATGGCGATCTGGCGGCCCGGGGTGACGGCATGTCGAAATGGTACAGAACCAACTCAGATGACGCATGGGAGGGTATATTTGCGGCAGATGAGTTGCTTTTTCCAACTCATTCGCATCTCATCCAGCCCATGGCGCCACGCCGTCCCCCGCCCCCTGACGACACCGCTGCCGGCCTGCGCAGTGGCGCCGTGGCCCGGCTGGCGGGCATGCCGGTGGCCACGCTGCGCATCTGGGAGCAACGCCACCAGGCGGTGAAGCCCGCCACGGCGCCGTCGGGGCACCGGCGGTACTCGCCGGCCGATGTGCAGCGTGTGCTGCTGCTGCGCCAGCTGACCAGCCAGGGCCATGCGATCAGCGCGATCGCGGCGATGCCGTCGCCGGAACTGCAGCGCCTGGCCCAGCCGGCGCCGGGTGGCAGCCGCCGCGCCGCGGCGCCACACCTGGCGGTGGTGGGTGCGGCGCTGGCCGCGCGCCTGCAGCGCCCGGCAGTGGCCCGGCAACTGATGCCCAGCGTGCCGCCGCTGGCCGTTTACCCGTCACTGCAGCAGGCCCTGCAGGCCAGCCAGGATGCCACCCTGCTGCTGTGGCACGCCCCCACGTTGCCGCTAACGCTGCCGCCCGAGGTGGCGGCCCTGGGTCAGGCCCGCGGTGCGCGGCGGCTGGCGGTGGTCTACCGCTACGCCAGCGCGGCCGCCACGCAGGCCCTGAGCGACGCCGGCGTGGCCACGCTGCGCGAGCCGGCGGACGACCCGGCCCTGGGCCGCTGGCTGGCGGCGCTGCTGGCCAGCCTGCCGGCAAATGACACCGAACCCGCCGGGCCCACGCCCGACGCCGCCGCCAGCGCGCCGGCCGCGCGGCGCTACGACGACGCCACCCTGACCCGCATCGCCGGCCTGTCGCCGACGCTGGCCTGCGAATGCCCCCGCCACGTGGCGGAACTGCTGATGCAGCTCTCCAGCTTCGAGGCCTACAGTGCGTCCTGTGCGCACCGCGACACCGCCGACGCCCGGCTGCATGCCTACCTGCAGCAGGTGGCCGGCGCGTCGCGGGCGCTGTTCGAATCAGCCCTGGAGCGCCTGGCGCGCCACGAGGGTCTGCCCCTGCCCTGACCCCGAGGTGACACCCATGGTCGATGCCTTCCAGCGCCTGCCCGGCGGCCGACGCACGCCGCCCGGTCTGGAGCGCCGCATCCTGCGCCTGCTGCCCAAGGTGCTGTTCCACGGCTCGCTGCTGCTGCTGGTGCCGTCGCTGCTGGTGCGTCTGGTCGGTGAGGACGCCAGCGCAGCCAGCCACCTCACCGACCAGGTGGATTTCTGGGTGCTGGCGCTGCTGTTCCTGCACTGGAACGCCGTGCTCACGGTGGCCATCGGCGCATTCATCGTGATGGTGATGAAGGGGCCGGCCTACGTGGCCGACCCCTACCCGATGGACCGCCGCGCGGCCGACGGGCCCGATCACCCGCCGCACTGACGCCGCCATGCTGTCCACCCGCCTTGACGGCCTGCGCGTGCTGCTGACGCAGTCCGATGACTTCATGGGCCCGGCGCTGAGCCAGGTCTTCCGCGACGCCGGCGCCACGCTGATCGCCGACCCCCGCCCGCTCGCCGACGACCCGGCCCTGCCGGCCGCGCTGGTGCGCGAGGCCGGGCAGGTCGATGTGCTGCTGCTGCACCTGTCGCTGCCCGCGCCCAGCACGCCGGCCGGCGAGATCGACGACGCCGAATGGCGCCACGTCTTTGCCCACCTGGTGGACCCGATGCCCCGGCTGGTGGCCGCGGTGCTGCCGCAGATGGTGCAGCGCGGACGCGGACGCATCCTGCTGATGGGCAGCGCCGCCGCGCTGCGCGGCCAGAAGCGCACCGGCAGCTACAGCGCCGCGCGCGGCGCCCAGCTGGCCTACGTGCAGTCGGTGGCGCTGGAGCTGGCCCCGCTGGGCATCCAGATGAACGCGATCGCCCAGAACTTCGTCGCCAACCCGACCTACTACGGCCCCGAGGTGCAGGCCAACCCGCGCTTCCAGGACCGCCTGCGGCGCGAGGTGCCCCTGGGCCGCCTGGTCAGCGCCGAGGAGGACGCGCGCTTCGCCGCCTACCTGTGCAGCGAGGCCGCGGCCTGCTTCGTGGGCCAGGTGTTCCCGGTCAGCGGCGGATGGGTGACGCGGTGAGCGGCGGGAGCCCCCGCCGCGGCCGTGCCGGCGCCCTGCTCGGCCCGCTGCTGGCCGCGGCGCTGATGGGCCTGACAGGACACACCGTGGCGCAGCCGACCGCCGCGGCCGCGCAGGACAACCCGCTGTTCAGCATCAGCCCGCTGCCGCTTCAGTACCCGCCCTTCGACCGCATCCGCGACGAGCACTTTGCGCCAGCCCTGGAGCGCGGCATGGCCGAGCAACTGGCCGAGATCCAGGCGATCGTCGACAACCCCGCGGCGCCGAGCTTCGACAACACGCTGGTGGCGCTGGAGCGGTCGGGGCGGCTGCTGTCGCGCACCACCACGCTGCTGTTCAGCCTGCTGGGGGTCGATGCCAACCCGGCGCGCCAGCAGCTGCAACGCGACTACGCCGCGCGCCTGGCGGCGCACCGTGACGCCGTCCAGCTCAACCCGCGGCTGTTTGCCCGCGTCGACGCTGTCTACGCCCGGCGCGACGAGGCCGCGCCCAACGCCGAGGCACGGCGCCTGGTCGAACGTGTCCGCCTGGACATGGTGCGGGCCGGCGCGCTGCTGGACGACACCCAGAAAGCCCGGATGCGGGCCCTCAACGCCGAGCTGGCGACGCTGAGCGCTCGCTTCAACCAGGCGGTGCTGGCCGAGGTGAATGACTCGGCGCTGGTCGTCGCCACCGCCGAGGAGCTGGCGGGGCTGAGCCCTGGCGAGATCGCCGCTGCCGCCGAGGCCGCCCGGCAACGCGGCCTGCCGGGCCGGTACCTGATCACGCTGTTGAACACCACGATCCAGCCTGCCGAAGCGGCCTTGCATGACCGCGCGCTGCGCGAGCGGCTGCACCGCGCCTCGGTGGCGCGCGGCAGCCGCGGCAATGCCCACGACACCACCGCGCTGCTGGCCCGTGTGATGAGCCTGCGCCAGGAGCGCGCGGCACTGCTGGGACACCCCGACCACGCCTCGCAGGTGCTGGAGGACGAGACCGCCCGCACCCCGCAGGCCGTGCAGGCGCTGCTGCGCCGGCTGACCCCGGCCGCCGTGGCCGCTGCGCGCCAGGAGGCCGCCGCGCTGCAGGCCTTGATCGACCAGGAGCAGGCCGCGCGGCAGCGGCCGGGCTTCGCGCTGCAGGCCTGGGACTGGTCCTACTACGCCGAGAAGCTGCGCGCCGCCCGCTATGGCTTTGACGAGAACCAGCTGCGGCCCTACCTCGAGATCCGCCAGGTGCTGGAGCGCGGCGTGTTCTTCGCCGCCGAGCAGCTCTATGGCCTGCGTTTCAGGCGCCGCACCGACCTGCCGGTCTACCACGAGGATGTGTGGGTCTACGACGTCTTCGACCACGATGGCCGGCTGCTGGCGTTGTTCATCGCCGACCTCTACGCCCGGCCCACCAAGCGCGGCGGCGCCTGGATGAACGCCTACGTGCGGTACAACGCACTGGAAGGCACCTCGCCGGTGGTGGCCAACCACCTCAACGTGCCCAAGCCGCCTGCGGGCGAACCCACCTTGCTGACCTGGGACGAGGTCAACACGCTGTTCCATGAGTTCGGCCACGCGCTGCACGGCATGTTCAACACCAGCCGCTACCCCGGCCTGGACCGCGTGCCGCGTGACTTCGTCGAGTACCCATCGCAGGTCAACGAGGTCTGGGCCTACTGGCCCAGCGTGCTGGCCCACTACGCCCGGCACCACCAGAGCGGCGAGCCGATGCCGGCCGAGTTGCTGGCGAAGGTGTCGCGCGCCAAGCGCTTCAACCAGGGCTACATGACCACGTCCTACCTGGCTTCGGCAGTGCTGGACCAGCGCTGGCACCGGTTGCGCGCGGGCGAGGTGCCCGCGGCCGCCGACGTGATGGCCTTCGAGGCGCGCGTGCTGAAGGAGGAAGGACTGGATGTGCCGGTGGTGCCGCCGCGCTACCGCACGCCGTACTTCAGCCACATCATGGGTGGCTATGCGGCCGGCTACTACGCCTATGTCTGGAGCGAGGTGCTCGACGCCGACACCGTGGCCTGGCTGATGGCGCGTGGCGGCCTGACGCGCGAGAACGGCGACGCACTGCGCGCCAGGCTGCTCTCGCGCGGCGGCAGCGAGGACGCGATGGACCTGTTCCGCCAGCTCGTGGGCCACGAGCCGCACATCGAGCCGCTGCTGGAGCGGCGCGGGCTGGTGCTGGACCCGCGCTGAGACGCCCCACCCGCGCCGCTCACGCCCGTGGCGTGCCTGCCAGGTGCGCGAAGCGCGGCCAGGCCTGGGCGGGCTGCTGCGCCGGCGGCAGGCCTTCGCGGCTGCGCGCCAGCGCCGTCTGCGCCTGTTGCTGCCAGACCGCCGCCTGCGGGTCAGCCACAGCCTGCAGCGCCAGTGCCCCCAGCCATTGCCAGTGGCAGGGCAGGATGTCCTCGGCCCAGCCTGGGTCATCCAGCAGCCGGAGCGCCAGCTCGGCGGCGGGCGCGGCCTCGCCCCGCGTCAGCAGCACACCCACGTGGTGCCAGGCCACGCGGGCGGCCAGGGCGTCCTGCTCGCAGTCGCGGGCCTGCTGCTCGACCTGCGCCAGATCGGCCGGCGAGGCGTGCGTGCCGCCACAGCACAGGCGCTCGGCCGCCACGCGCAACAACAGCAGCCGGTTGTCGCTGGCCTGCGCCGCCCACGATGCGGCCCGGTCCAGCGCGGGCTGCGGATCGCCCCCGGACGCCGACGCGATGGCCGCCGCCACCAGCCAGCTGCGCGTGCCCTGCACCGGCTGCTGCACGGCGGCCAGCGGGGCATGGACGGCGCGCGCCTCCAGCACCTGCCCCAGGCTCAGGTGGATGCGCGCCAGCGTCTCGGTGGCGTGCGCAGCGATGCGGTCCAGCTCGGTGGCACGGGCGTAGAAGCCCAGCGCCCGGCGCATGACGGCCAAGGCCTCGACACCCCGACCCAGACCGATGTCGACCCAGGCACGGACGGTGTCCAGGCCGGCCACGGTGTGGCCCTCCAGCGGCCCGAGCATCTCGCGCCAGGCCAGGCTGCCTTGGAGCATCTCATCGGCCTGGCGGAAGCGGCCGCGCTGGGCCTGGATGCCGGCCAGGTTGCTGGCCTGCACCAGCGCGCTGCCCCAGTGGCCGCCGGCCAGCAGCAGGTCGAGCGCGGTCTGGGTGTAGTCGGCGCAGCGGCTCAGTTGGCCCGAGCGCCAGCACACCACGGCCTGCGCTTCCACATACTCCTTGCGGGTCAGCGCGGTGGCCTGGTCCAGCAGAGGTTCGAGCTGGGCCAGGATCTCGGTGGCCTCGCTCAGCCGCGACAGCGACACCAGCGCATAGGCGCGGTGGGCCCCGAGCTGGATGCAGGCGTTGGCGTCCTGCAGCGACTGCGCGATCGGCATGACCTGGACGACCCGCGCCTCGGCCTCCAGATAGCGGCCGCGGTGGTTGTCCAGTTCGGCCAGCGCGATGTGGGCCTGCACATGCTGCAGCGGGCCACGGGCCTGGGCCAGCATCAAGTCAGCGACAGGCTGGGCCACCTCGGCGCCCAGCCCCATCAGCAGCGGATCCACGCTGGCCCGCAAGGCCCGGAAGGACTCGTCGTGGCGGCCGCAGGCCAGCCAGGCCTCGGCCGCGCTGCGCTGGAAGCGGGCCTGCTCGGCCACGCGGCAGGCGCGCGCAGCCTCGGCGGCGGCGCGTTCGAACAGCGGCGCCGCCTGCGCGTTCTGACCGGCGGCCTCGTGGTGCTGCGCGGCATCGGCGGGCGGTCGGCCCTCGCGCTCCATCCAGGCCGCCAGGCGCGCATGCAGCGCCCGCCGCTCGGCCAGTGGCAGGGCGTCGTACAGGGCGCTGGCCACCAGATCGTGCATGCGGGCCTGGGCATCCACCCAGTGGACGGCCTCCAGCTGCCGCAGCGCGCTCTGCCAGGGCGCGACGTCCGTGTCCCAGATGGCGGCGGCCGCGGCGGCCGTGAGGGGCGCGCGCAGCACGGCGGCTGTGTGCGCCATCTGCCGCGCGGTGGGTTCCAGCGAGGCCTCGCGCGAGCGGATGAAGTGGGCGGCGCCCTGCGGGGTGCCGTCGTCCTCGGGCGCGCGGCCCTCGGACATCGCCTTGATCAGTTCCACCACCAGGAAGGTCACGCCCCCGGAGGAGCGCAGGATGGACTCGGCCGAGCTTGCGCGGGTCGTCCCGGGCGAAGCATGCGCGAGCAGCTGGCCCACGGCAGCCTGGTCCAGCGGCAGCAGTTCGATCACCTGCGGCGCCGGCGATGACTGCAGCCAGGTCTCGATCTCGGCCGGTCGCTCCCCCTGGCGGCAGACCAGCCACCACGGCGGCAGGCCGGGACGGCTCAGCGCCGGCAGCAGATCCAGCGTGGCCTGATCCGCCTCCTGCAGGTCATCGATCACCACCAGGTCGGGGCCGGCCTGGGCCAGCGCACATTCCAGCGCGCGCTGCAGGCCCAGCGGGCGGACCTCGGCGGGCGCCTGCGCATGCAGCTCGGGCAGCAGCGCGGCCAGTTCGCGGCGGGCCCAGTCGGGCAGCGCGCGGTGCCCGTCGGGCCGCAGGGCCTGCGGCCCGAGCCACAGGTTGGTCAGCAGCCGGGCCAGCACCGCGTGGGGCCGGTGGCGCTCGCCGGCGAACACCGGCACATGCAGGCAGCACAGCGCTGGCTGGGCGCGCAGCGCCTCGCCGATCAGCCGCGTCTTGCCAATGCCCGGCATCCCCTCGACCAGCATCGGCCGGCGCTCGACCCAGGCCTGCTGCAGCGCGGCCATCTCGGCGTCGCGGCCCACGAAGGGCGGTCGCCAGGGCTGATCGCCGGGCGTGGTGCGGGCTGCCGCGTCGCTGAACTCGCCCAGGCGGATGCGGGCCACCAGCTCACCCGTGGCGTCGTCGGGCAACTCGCCCAGTTCTTCGGCCAGGCGGTCGCAGAAGGCCTTGTACTCGCCTAGTGCGCGGCCCAGGTCGCCCTGCAGGTAGAGCAGCCAGATCAGGCGGCGGTGCGCGCGGTCGGACAGCGGCTCGTCTTCGGCCAGGCGGCGCGCCAGGGCCAGCGCCTCGACCAGGCGGCCCTCGGCCTCGAGCTGGTCGGCGTGCTGCTCGAGCCGGGCGGTGATGCGGCGGCGCCAGGCGGGTCGCGCGCCCTGCAGCCAGCGCAGGAAGTCAGGGCAGTCGTCGAAGGGCTGGCTGCCCAGCAGCTCGGTCTCGGGTGGCTCGTCGCCGGGTTCACCCCCGACCTGCAGCGGCGAGATCACCGCGCTGTTGAGCCGCAGCGTGTCCTCGCCCACCACCACCGGCACGCCGGCCGCACGGGCGAGGCGAAAGCGCCGCTGGCGCAGGCTCAGGCGTGAGCGGCGGCTGTCGGCGTCGGGCCACAGCATCGCGGCCACGTGGTCCTTGGCACAGGCGCCTTCCACCGCCAGCAGCGCCAGCAAGGCGGCATCCTTGCGCGAGAGCGCCAGCTCCTGACCATCGACGGTCACCAGCGAGGGTTGCACGCCAAGGCGCAGTCGGATCGGAGAAGGGTCAGCGGGAGCGGTCATGGGCACACGCGCGGTAACGACATCACACCCTGTCCGCGCTCGGAGTGTTACCAATTGTCCGGCGACCTGTTACCGAAATGTTACCGATCGACGCGCGGCCGGCGCCCAGGCCGCACCGCACGCGGCGCCTGCGACCGTGCGCCTTTGCACACCGATCGGACTTTCCGAAGAGGCCCGTGCTGCGCAGTGGGACGTGGCGCCGCGACGCAGCGCGCCCAGCGACCCCGCCTCAACCCTCCGAGGGCACCTCCATCCGGTAACCGAGTCCACGGACGGTGTGGATCAGCGGTCGCGCAGCGCCCGCGTCGATCTTGGCGCGCAGCCGGCGGATGTAGACATCGACGATGTTGGTCAACGGGTCCTCACTGTTGCCCCACACATTGGCCAGGATGCGTTCACGGCTGAGGAGCCGGCCCGGCGCGCTCATCATCAGCTCCAGCAGCGCGAGCTCCTTGGCGGTCAGCGCCAGCGGGCGGCCGGCGCGGCTGGCCTGCATCCGCTCGCGGTCGAAGACCAGGTCATCGACGACCAGTTGGTTCGCCGTCGCACGCTGCACATCCCGACTCCGACGGGCCAGCGATTCCAGTCGCGCCAGCAGCTCCTCGAAATCGAAGGGTTTGGGCAGGTAGTCGTCGGCACCGAGTCGCAGGCCGGCCACCCGGTCCTCCACCGAGCCCAGCGCCGACAGCATCAAGATGGGCAGCCGGATGCCCTCGGCGCGCAGGGTCTGGCAGATCTCCAGTCCGCTCATGCCTGGCAGCATCAGGTCCAGCACCAACAGGGTCGGTGCGCCGTCGGGCGCCTGCGTGTCCCGGCCCGCCTGCCGGGCCGCCTCCAGGCCCTGCGGGCCCTGGTTGAACGCGCTGACCCGGTGACCTTCGGCGCGCAAGCCGCGGCAGAGGAAATCGGCGATGCGCGGATCGTCCTCGATCACCAGGATGTTCATGCCACGGCCGCCCCCAGATCGGCGGCGTCCAGCAGGGGCAGCGTCACGATCGCGCGCGTGCCCACGCCTTCTGTGCTTCGCAACTCGAGCCGGCCGCCATGGGCCTGCGCCAGCTGCCGCGCGATGTTCAGACCGAGCCCGCTGCCGTCCGGACTGCGACGCCGCGCCTCGGCGCCGCGAAAGTGCCGGTCGAAGACCCGCGGCAGCTCGTCCGCGGGAATGCCGATGCCCTGGTCCGCCACGGTGAGCACCAGACTGTCCGACCCATCCTTGCCACCAGCAGCATGACGCAGGTCCAGCGAGACCTCCCCTCCGGGACGCGCATACCGCAGCGCGTTGTCCAGCAGCACCATCACCAGCTGGCGCAGCCGCATCGGATCACCAGAGACGAGGTGCCGGCCCGTGCGCGCTGGCGGTGCGGCCAAGACCACGTCATGCACATGGGCCAGGGCCGTCGCCTGCGCCAGCGCCTCATGGGCGAGCTCATCCATGTCCACCGGCTCGCGCACCAGCGACAGCGAGTCGATGTCGCTGCGCGCCATGGCCAGCAGATCGTCGATCACATGGCCCAGCTGGCGGGCCGTGACGACGATCCGCGCCAGCGCATCCTTGTACTCGGCTGGGGGCTTGTCCACGCCCCGCAGCGTGATCTCGGCCTCGCCACGAATGGCCGTGGTGGGTGTGCGCAACTCATGGCTGATGTCGGCGAAGAGCCGTCGGCGCTGGCTGTCGGCCTGGCGCAGGGAGCCCAGCGCCTCGGCCAGCTCGCGCGTGCGCGCGGCCACCAGCTCCTCCAGGCGCTGGCGGTCCGCCGACTCGCGTGCGCGGTGCTGTTCCAGCTCGGCTGCCAGGGCGTTCACGCTGCGTGCCACCTCGGAGAACTCGTCATCGCCCGACTCGGGAATGCGGTGGCTGAGCTGGCCTTGCTGCAGCGCACGGGCACCGTCGCTGAGCTGCTCCAGGGGCCGGCGCAAGGCCCGGCCGAAGTGGATGGCGGCGCTCACCGCGCCGGCTGCCAGCATGGCGGCCGAGGCCAGCCAGAGCCAGCGAACCCAGGCCAGCGTGCTGTCGGCGGCCACCCGCTCGCGCTGCACCGCGGCCGCTTCGCGCACGATGCTCTCGGCGATCAGCCGCCGGATGTCATGGCCCTCCACCAGGTCGAACACCCGCGAGAGCTCGCGCCAGGCCTGGTCGGCGTCGACGCCTTTGGCCAGCGGCTGGACATCGCGCACGGCACGGTCGAGCGCGGCCACGCTCTGGTCCAGCAGCGCCAGCGTGTCCTGGCGCTGCCGGTGCTCGGCAGGGGCGTCCTGGCCGGCATCCAGATCGGCGGCCTGGGCGGCCAGCACCTTCAAGCGCTGCAAGGTGCCCTGCATGGCGGCCAGCAGTTCGCTGCGCATGCCCAGGTCGGCGTTGGCGCCCTGCTGCACCTGCGCCACCCAGGTCCTCAGCCGCTGCTTCTGTGCCGAGAGCTGGATGAAGCCCGTGGCGATGTCGCTGGCCACCCGCCCCCGCAGCACCTGCCGCTCGGTCACCACCAGAGATGCGGCGGCCAGAACCGCCGCCAGGGCCACTACCGAGGCGAACAGCACCAGGACCAGCGTGAGTCGTCGACGAAACATGGCGCCGATTGTGGCCGCGCCACGGCCCGGCGTCGGCTTGTTCATCTGCTGTTCATGCGCCAGACAGACGCTGCTCATGCGCACTTCAGGACGGGTTCAAGTCGGCTTGCTGCAATCCATGGAGTCGCCACCTAGTTCAGCCATCGCTGTGGCGGCACACCACATCGAGGAAACAAGCATGCACACACCCTTTCACCGCTGCCGTCCCACCGCCCTGATCGCCACCCTGGCCCTGGCCGGCGCGGCACACGCCAACGTCAGCGTCGTCAACCAGGCGATCGCCGAATCGGAGGTCATCGCGGCTCAGCAGGCCTGGTGCCAGGCGCTGACCGGCATCAGCGCGGCCAACGACAGCGGCGGTCAGCCCGCGGCCAAAGCCCTGGCCGAAAAGGTCATCGACACGGCCTACGGCTACCAGATGGGCGCGGTGCTGTTCAAGCCGACACTGACGACCGCACCACAGACCTTCCGCACCACGCGCGCCGGCGCGCTGGCCTACTTCGTCGGCGGCGACCCCGCCTTCCCCAAGGACAGCGGTTTTGCGCTGAAGGGCTGGACCCGCTGCGAGGTGGCCAACGCCGGCATCTTCATCGCCGGCGACAGTGCCACCACGATGGGCAAGGTGCACCTCACCAACAAGAAGGGCCAGGTCACCACCGTCGACAAGACCTGGAAGTTCGTCAAGGACGACACCGGCCGGCTGCGCATCGTGGTGCATCACTCGTCGCTGGAATACGCCGGCACCTGAACAGACCTGCCGCAGGGGCCTTGAGAAACCGCTGCGGCGGGCCCTGTCCGCCGCAACGGTGACTCAGCGCCCCATCCGGGCCATGACCACGCCGGCCGCCGCCGTGCGTGTTTCCACGCCCAGCTTCTCGAACACATGCTCCAGGTGCTTGTGCACGGTGCGCGGGCTGGTGCCGAGGATGTCGCCGATGTCGCGGTTGGTCTTGCCCTGCACCACCCAGTACAGCACTTCGCGCTCGCGCGCGGTGAGTTGCGGAAAGGCCTGGGCCAGTGCCAGCATCAGCGCCGCCTCGCTGGCCTCGCGCAGCACCAGCAGCCACTCGCCATCGGCGCTGGGCGCACCGTCGTCCTCGCCCATCGGGTGCAGGGCCAGCGTCAGGCGGCCGCGCGGCGTCTGCAACTGGCGGGTGGGGGCCGCGCTGGCGGCCTCGGGCGCCACCTCCTGCACCCAGGCCAGCAGCGGCGCGGGCAACTGCTCGTCAGGCACCTCGGGGAAATGCTCGCGCAGCAGCTGCCGCGCCAGCGCGGTCTGCCACAGGCGGCGGCCATCGCGCTGGCGCAGCACCAGGGTGGCATGGCCGAAGGCGTCCAGCGCGTTGCGCGCCTGGGCCTGGGCGCGGGCAGCGCGCAGATGGGCGGCGATGCGCGCCAGCACCTCGCGCGGGCGCAGCGGCTTGGTCACGTAGTCGATGCCGCCGGCCGCGAAGGCCTGCACCACATGCTCGGCATCGGTCAGGCCGGTCATGAAGACGATCGGGATGGCGGCGGTGGCGGGGTCGGCCTTCAGGCGGCGGGCCACCTCGAAGCCGTCCATGCCGGGCATCACCGCGTCCAGCAGCACCAGGTGCGGCCGGGCCTGGCGCGCCCGCTCCAGCGCCGCCTCGCCATGGGTGGCGACCAGCACGGTGTAGCCGGATTCGTCCAGCGCGTCATGCAACACGGCCAGGTTGTCGGGCACGTCGTCGACCACCAGCACGACGTCGGCATCACCGGCGTCGAGCAGGAACCCGGGGGGCGACTCAGGCGGCGGGCTCATCCAGGGCTTTCCTCAGGGTGTCGGCCAGCGCATCGAGCTGGAAGCCACGCGCCATCGCGCGCAGCCGGGCGATGAATGCGGCACTGTCGGCATGGGCCGCCTCCAGGCGGTCAAGCTCCTGCATGATGCCGCGCAGGTAGCCCAGGCCGACCAGTTCGTTCAGGCGCTGCAGGGCGGCGGCGGGCGGCGGTGTCTCGGGCAAGGGTGCCGGTGCGGCGGCCGGCGGCGGCGCATCGATCCATTGCAGCTGCAGGCGCCGCTCCAGCCAGGCCAGCAGGTCGTCCAGGCGCACCGGCTTGACCAGGAAGTCCTCGGGCGGCAGGTCCACGTCGTGGTCCAGCGCCCGGTCGAAGGCGTTGGCCGACACCACCGCCAGCGGCGCCCGGCTCAGGCCCTGGGCGCGCAGGCGGCGGATGGTCTCCCAGCCGTCGATGCCGGGCATCGCCAGGTCCATGAAGATGGCGTCGGGCTTCAGCGTGGCCAGGCGGGCGAGCGCTTCTTCGCCGCTGCCGGCCGCCTCGATCGTGAAGCCCAGCGGCTGCAGCAGGTCGGCCAGCAGCTGGCGGTCCGCCTCCTCGTTGTCGACCACCAGCAGCGTGCGGCGCGGCCCGGCATAGCCGGCATGGCGGATGCGGCCCGCCGGTGCGCTGTGGGCGCCGGCCACCTCGGGCAGGAAGAGCTTCAGGCGGAAGGTGCTGCCCTGGCCGGGCGTGCTGTCCAGGGTCAGCTCGCCGCCCATCAGGCCGGTCAGCATGCGGCTGATCGTCAAGCCCAGGCCGGTGCCGCCGGCCGCGCTGCCACCCGCGGCGCTGCCGCGCTCGAAGGGCTCGAAGACGCGGGCCACCTCGGCACTGTCCATGCCGGGGCCGGTGTCCACCACTTCGAAGCGGGCCATCTGGCCGCTGTAGGCGGCGCGCAGCGTGACCTGTCCGCGGCGGGTGAACTTCACCGCGTTGCCCAGCAGGTTGATCAGGATCTGGCGCAGCCGGCGCTCGTCGGCGCGCACGGCCTCCGGCAGGGCATCGACGCCGATGACGGCAAAGCCGATGCCCTTGGCCTGCGCCTGCTGCTCGAACAGCGTGGCCAGCTCGCGGATGGCCTCGCGCAGGCGCATCGGGCGCACGTCCAGCGCCAGCTTGCCGCTCTCGATGCGGGCAATGTCCAGCGTGCCCTCGATCAGGCCCAGCAGGTGCTCGCCGCCGCGGCGGATCACCTCCACCGCGGGGCGGCGCTGCGCCGGGATGGTCGGGTCGTCGCCCAGCAGCTGGGCGTAGCCGAGGATGCTGTTGAGCGGCGTGCGCAGTTCATGGCTCACCGCGGTGATGTAGCGCGTCTTGGCCTGGTTGGCGGCCTCGGCCTGGCGCTTGGCGGCCTGCAGGGCCAGGTCGGTCTGGTGGTGCGAGTCGATCTCGCGCACCAGGGCCTCGGTCTGGCGTTCGGTCTCCTCCTGGGCCACGGCGCGGCTGCGCTGCGCCAGCACCAGCCACCAGGCCACCACCGCGGCCAGCAGCAGCATGGTCGCGAAGACCTGCCAATAGCCGTCCTGCCCGGAGCGCGCCAGGCGCACCAGCAGCGCCGCCAGGCCGCCCAGCAGCGGCACCAGCACGGCCATCATCAGCAGGTACTGGCCCAGCCCGGTGTCGACCTGGCCGGCCCAGGTGCGCGGCAGCAGGCGGCGCAGGGCACCGCGCCAGCGGCCCCAGACCGCGTCGCTGATGCGCGGCGTGGGCTTGCAGCGGTCCTGGCAGCGTGCATCGAGCGTGCAGCACAGCGAGCAGATCGATCCACCGTAGGCGGGGCAGCCGGCCATGTCGTCGGCCTCGTACTCGCGCTCGCAGACCAGGCAGCGGTGCAGCGCGGCGCCCAGGTAGCGCCCGCCATCGGCGGCCGGGTCGCGCGCCAGGTAGTAGCGCCCGCGCGTCGCCCAGGCGATGACCGGTGCCGCGCAGAAGGCGGTGACCGCCGCCACCAGCGCCGAGAAGGCCTGCGCCATCGGCCCGAAGGCGCCCAGGTGCGCCGCCATCGACAGCACCGAGGCCAGGCCCATCGCGCCCACGCCCACCGGGTTGATGTCGTGCAGGTACGCGCGGCGGAACTCGATGCCCTTGGGGCTCCAGCCCAGCGGCTTGTTGATGACCAGGTCGGCCACCACCGCCATCAGCCAGCTGATCGCCAGGTTGGCGAACAGGCCCAGCACGCGCTCCAGCGCCTGGAACACGCTGAGCTCCATCAGCATCAGTGCGATCAGCAGGTTGAACACCATCCACACCACCCGCCCCGGGTGGCTGTGGGTGGCGCGCGAGAAGAAGTTGGACCAGGCCAGCGAGCCGGCATAGGCGTTGGTCACATTGATCTTCAGCTGCGACACCACCACGAACACCGCGGTGGCCGCCACCGCCCAGTGGTAATGACCCAGCACCTGCTCCCAGGCCAGCAGGTACATCTGGTTGGGATCGACCGCGCGGTCGGGCGGCACCATCTGCTGCAGCGCCAGCCAGGCCAGCAGCGCGCCGCCCAGCATCTTCAGCACGCCCGGGATCACCCAGCCCGGCCCGCCGGCCGCCACCGCCAGCCACCAGCGCACGCGCTGGCCCGGCCGGGGCTCGGGCATGAAGCGCAGGTAGTCGACCTGCTCGCCCATCTGCGTGATCAGGGCCATGCCCACCGTGGTGGCAGCGCCAAAGGCCAGCAGGTCGAAGCCCGCGCTGCCGGACTGGCCGGCGAAGCCCTGCAGGCCCTGCCACCAGTCGGGATGCGCCTGGAACACCGCCACATAGGGCAGCACCAGCATCGCCAGCCACAGCGGCTGCGTCCACACCTGCAGGCGTGACAGCGCCGTCACGCCATAGGCCACCAGCGGGATCACCACCAGTGCGCAGAGCAGATAGCCCCAGGCCGGCGGGATGTCGGCCACCAGCTCCAGCGCGTAGGCCATGATCGCCGCCTCGAGGGCGAAAAAAATGAAGGTGAAGCTGGCGTAGATCAGCGAGGTGATCGTCGAGCCCAGGTAGCCGAAGCCGGCGCCGCGCGTCAGCAGGTCCATGTCCACGCCATGGCGCGCGGCATAGACGCTGATCGGCCAGCCGGCCAGGAAGATCGCCAGGCCGGTGGCCAGGATGGCCCAGAAGGCGTTGACGAAGCCGTGCTGCACCAGCAGCGTGGCGCCCACCGCTTCGAGCACCAGGAAGGAGGCGGCACCGAAGGCGGTGTTGGCCACCCGCCAGGTGCTCCATTTGCGGAACGAGCGCGGCGTGAAGCGCAGCGCGTAGTCCTCCAGCGTCTCGCTGGCCACCCAGGCGTTGTAGTCGCGGCGGATCGGGATGACCTGCTGCGGACGGGGGGTGATGGGTGGGGAGGCGGCATCCATGGCAAGCCCCGAATGCCATCAAGAAACGCACCAGCCTGGCCCAGGTGCTGGACAGATGGCATCGGCCTTGCTGGAATCGGCCCTGTTGCCCTGCTGCCTCACACCATGGACCTCACCCCCCGCGAGAAGGACAAGCTGCTGATCTTCACCGCCGCGCTGCTGGCCGAGCGCCGGCTGGCCCGCGGGCTGAAGCTCAACTACCCCGAGGCCGTGGCGCTGATCACCGCCGCCATCCTGGAAGGCGCGCGCGACGGCCGTACCGTGGCCGAGCTGATGAGCGCCGGCAAGACCGTGCTCGGCCGCAGCCAGGTGATGGACGGCGTGCCCGAGATGATCCCCGAGATCCAGGTCGAGGCCACCTTCCCCGATGGCACCAAGCTGGTGACGGTGCACCAACCCATTGCCTGAACGCACCACAAAGGTGCCACGGAGCCCCCGAATGATTCCAGGTGAACTGCTGACCGATCCCGGCGAGATCGACCTCAACCCCGGCCGCCGCACGCTGACGCTGGTGGTCGAGAACGCCGGCGACCGCCCGATCCAGGTGGGCTCGCACTACCACTTCGCCGAGACCAACGGCGCCCTGCGTTTCGACCGCGCGGCGGCCCACGGCATGCGGCTGAACATCGCCAGCGGCACCGCGGTGCGCTTCGAGCCGGGCCAGCAGCGCACGGTGGAACTGGTGGACTACGCGGGCGACCGCGCGGTCTGGGGCTTTCGCGGCCTGGTGCAGGGAGCGCTGTGATGGCAAAGATGGACAAGCGCGCCTATGCCGAGATCTTCGGCCCCACCGTGGGCGACCGCCTGCGCCTGGCCGACACCGCGCTGGTGCTGGAGGTGGAGCAGGACCTGACGCTGCGCGCCGGCGGCTACGGCGAAGAGGTCAAGTTCGGCGGCGGCAAGACCGTGCGCGACGGCATGGGCCAGGGCCAGCGCATCAACGGCCCCGGGGCTGGCGAGGCCATGGACTGCGTCATCACCAATGCCGTCATCCTCGACCACTGGGGCATCGTCAAGGCCGACATCGGCATCAAGGGCAGCCGCATCGCCGCGATCGGCAAGGCCGGCAACCCCGACGTGCAGCCCGGGGTGGACATCGTCATCGGCCCGGGCACCGAGATCATCGCCGGCGAGGGCATGATCGTCACCGCCGGTGGCATCGACACCCACATCCATTTCATCTGCCCGCAGCAGATCGAAGAAGCGCTGATGAGCGGTGTGACCACGATGATCGGCGGCGGCACCGGCCCGGCCACCGGCACCTTCGCCACCACCTGCACGCCCGGCCCCGAGAACATCGAGCGCATGCTGCTGTCGGCCGAGGCCTTCCCGATGAACCTGGGCTTCCTGGGCAAGGGCAACGCCAGCCGCCCCGAGGCCCTGCGCCAGCAGATCGCCGCCGGCGCGATCGGCCTGAAGCTGCACGAGGACTGGGGCACCACGCCCGCCGCGATCGACTGCTGCCTGAGCGTGGCCGAAGAGACCGACACGCAGGTGGCCATCCACACCGACACGCTCAACGAGAGCGGCTTCGTGGAAGACACGATCGCCGCCTTCAAGGGCCGCACGATCCACAGCTTCCACACCGAAGGCGCCGGCGGCGGCCATGCGCCCGACATCATGCGCGTGGTGGGCGAGGCCAATGTGCTGCCCTCGTCCACCAACCCCACGCGGCCCTTCACCATCAACACCATCGACGAGCACCTGGACATGCTGATGGTGTGCCACCACCTGGACGCCAGCATCGCCGAGGACCTGGCCTTCGCCGAGAGCCGCATCCGCCGCGAGACCATCGCCGCCGAGGACATCCTGCACGACCTGGGCGCGATCAGCATGTTCAGCTCCGACAGCCAGGCCATGGGCCGGGTGGGTGAGGTGATCATCCGCTGCTGGCAGACCGCGCACAAGATGAAGGTCCAGCGCGGCCCGCTGGCCGAGCCCGGCCTGGCCGACGGCGCGCGCCACGACAACGGCCGCCTCAAGCGCTACGTGGCCAAGTACACGATCAACCCGGCGCTGGCGCATGGCATCGCGCACGAGGTGGGTTCGGTCGAGGTGGGCAAGTGGGCCGATCTGGTGTTCTGGCGCCCGGCCTTCTTCGGCGTCAAGCCCAGCCTGATCCTCAAGGGCGGCTTCATCGCGGCGGCGGCGATGGGTGACCCCAACGCCAGCATCCCCACGCCGCAGCCAGTGCACATGCGGCCGATGTTCGGGTCCTTCGGCGCGGCGCTGGCGCGCGGCTCGATCAGCTTCGTCAGCCAGGCGGCCATGGCGGCAGGCCGCCCCGCCGCACTGGGCCTGCGCCGCACACTGGCAGCGGTGCGTGGCTGCCGCACGGTCAAGAAGACCGATATGGTGCACAACGCCTACCTGCCCAGCATGGCGATCGACCCGCAGACCTATGCGGTGCGCGCCGACGGCCAGTTGCTGACCTGCGAGCCCGCCACCGAGCTGCCGATGGCGCAGCGCTACTTCCTCTTCTGATCCGCCCATGCCCCTGCTCCGCATCCGCCAGGACGACCTCAGCGATCCGCGCATCGAGGCGTTCATGAACGAGCACCTGGCCGACATGCACGCCACCTCGCCGCCCGAGAGCGTGCACGCGCTGGACATGGCCAAGCTGCGCCGCCCCGAGATCAGCTTCTTCACCGGCTGGTACGACACCCCCGGCGGCGACGAGCTGGTGGTCACCGGTGCGCTCAGGCGCCTGGACATGACGCGTGGCGAGCTCAAGTCGATGCGCTCGCGCGCCGACCTGCGTGGCCACGGCCTGGGCCGCCAGATGCTGATGCACCTGATGGCTTACGCGCGCGGCATCGGCCTGCAGCAGCTGCTGCTGGAGACCGGCACCGGCCCGTTCTTCGAACCCGCGCATGGGCTGTACCTGTCCCAGGGTTTCGTCGAGTGCGGCCCCTTCGACGACTACACGCTGGACCCGTTCAGCCGCTACATGCACCGACTGCTGTGAGCGACGCGCCCCGGATCTACAGCCGCCGCCTGCCGCATGGAACGCGCCTGGCGGCGCCCCTGCTGGCGCGCGCCGGCCTGGTGAGCCTGGACTGGGACATGCGCCAGAAGAGCCGTTTCGATGCGCTGACCGCGCAGGGCGAGCGCGTGCTGGTGGTGCTGCCGCGCGGCCAGGTGCTGCGCGGTGGCGATGTGCTGGTGGCCGAGGACGGCACGCTGCTGCGCATCGAGGCCGCGCCGCAGCCGGTGATGCGGGTGCGCCTGCGCGCAGGCGGCCAGCCCTTCGACCTGCTGCGCGCCGCCTACCACCTGGGCAACCGGCATGTGCCGCTGGCGCTGGCGCCCGATGCGCTGCTGTTCGAGCCCGACAGCGTGCTGGCCGAGATGCTGGGCGGTCTGGGCCTGTCGGTGGAACGCTGCGACGCGCCCTTCGAGCCCGAGGGCGGCGCCTATGGCGAGCATGGTCACGGCCACGAGGGCCACAGCCACAGCCATGGTGGCCACGCCCACGGCGAGCACCACCACGACGGCCACCCGCACAGCCACTGATGCCGCGCGTCCGCCGCCCTGCCGCGCCGCTGCCGGCCCCCACGCTGCTGCGCCTGATGTGGCTGGCCTCGCCGGCACTGCCGGTCGGCGGCTTCAGCTACAGCGAGGGCCTGGAGGCGGCGGTCGATGCGGGCTGGGTGCGCGACGAAGCCAGCGCCCGCGCCTGGCTGCTGGACCAGTTGCAGTTGGTGATGGCGCGCAGCGAGCTGCCGGTGCTGGCGCAGGCCCTGCGCGCCTGGCGCCGCGACGACCCAGCGCGCCTTCACGAACTGGCCGACTGGGTGCGCCTGACGCGCGAATCGCACGAGTTCCGCCGCATGGGCGAGCAGATGGGCTACTCGCTGACCGAATGGCTCAAGGCGCAGTACCCGGGCGACGCGCAGGTGGCGCTGCTGGCCGCGCTGAAGCCCTCGCCGAGTTGGCCGATCGCCTTCGCGCTGGCCGCCCACCACGCCGCCGCGCCCGAGCGCGAGGCGCTGCTGGCCTTCGGCTTCGGCTGGACCGAAAACCTGGTGCAGGCCGCGCTGAAGGCGGTGCCGCTGGGCCAGAGCGCCGGCCAGCGCCTGCTGGGCGCGCTGGCCGAGGCCTTGCCGGCCGCCGTGGACCAGGCGCTGGCGCTGCCCGACAGCGCCCGCCAGGCCATGTCGCCGATGCTGGCGATTCTTTCCGCGCAGCACGAGTCGCAGTACTCGCGGCTGTTCCGTTCCTGAAGGACCCTTGCCGATGAACACTCCGCTGCACACCATCCCCGGCCGCACCAAGAAGCTCCCGCCGCTGCGCGTGGGCGTGGGCGGACCGGTGGGATCGGGCAAGACCACGCTGGTCGAGATGCTGTGCAAGACCATGCGCGAGCGCTGGGACCTGGTGGTGGTGACCAACGACATCTACACCAAGGAAGACCAGCGCCTGCTGACCGTGGCCGGCGCGCTCGAGCCCGAACGCATCGTCGGCGTCGAGACCGGCGGCTGCCCGCACACGGCGATCCGCGAGGACGCGTCGATCAACCTCGAGGCGGTGGACCGCATGCTGGCGAAGTTCCCCGACGCCGACATCGTCTTCATCGAGTCCGGCGGCGACAACCTGGCCGCCACCTTCAGCCCCGAGCTCAGCGACCTGACGATTTACGTGATCGACGTGGCCGGCGGCGAGAAGATCCCGCGCAAGGGCGGCCCCGGCATCACCAAGAGCGACCTGCTGGTGGTCAACAAGACCGACCTGGCGCCCTATGTGGGCGCCAACCTGGATGTGATGCGCGCCGACACCGCCCGCATGCGTCCCACCCGGCCCTGGGTGATGACCAACCTCAAGAGCCACGAGGGCCTGGACACGGTGATCCGCTTCATCGAGGACAAGGGTCTGCTGGCAGGCTGAACGGCGGAGGGCAAGCCCCTCTCTTGGGGGACCGCGCGGCCCCGGTCAGGGGCCCGCCCGGCGGCAGAATGCCGGGATCAGGCCCATGCCACGGGCCGCCAGGAGAACCCGCATGATCCCGTCGATACCCGCCCTGCCCCGCTTGCTGGCCCTGGGCACGCTGCTGCTGGCCGGCCTGAGCCAGGCGCAGGACACACCGCAGGTCGAACAGTGCTCGCGCAAGCTGGGCGTGCTGGCCGTGGCCGAACCGCAGCAGGGATGGGGCTACCTCAGCCCCTACGGCCTGGGCTCGCCGGCGGCGCTGCTGCGCGGCATGGTGCAGCAGTCGGGCTGCTTCGACGTGGTCGAGCGCGGCATCGCGATGCAGAACATGCAGCAGGAACGCGCGCTGGCTGCCGGCGGCGACCTGCGCGCCGAGTCCAACGTCGGCAAGGGCCAGATGCAGGCCGCCGATTTCGTCATGACGCCGGCGGTGCAGATCGGCTCCTCCACCACCGGCGGCATCGGCGGTGCGCTGCTCGGCCGCCTGGGCGGCACCGTGGGCGCCATTGCCGGCGGCCTGAAGTTCAAGGAGGCCATGACCAGCCTGCTGATCGCCGATGTGCGCTCCAGCATCCAGGTGGCCTCGGCCGAGGGCAAGGCCACGCGCACCGATTTCGGCCTGGGCGGCTGGGCCGGCGCGGTGGCCGGTGGGGGCTACACCAGCACGCCCGAAGGCAAGATGGTGGCCGCAGGCTTCCTGGACAACTACAACCGCATCGTGCGCCAGATCCGCGACAACCCGCAGCTGATCCGCACCTCCAGCGCAGCGGGCGACGCCAACGCCGCCGCCAGCACCCGCGCCGAAGGCCCGCAGGCGGCCGGCCAGTTGCTGGTGGCCAAGATCGCCAACGTCAAGGTCTTCGACCAACCCTCGCGCGAGGCCAAGGTGGTGGCCACGCTGACCAAGGCCGACGAGCTGATCGCCAGCGGCGAGGTGAAGAACGGCTTCATCTATGTCGACTCGGCCAACTTCAGCGGCTGGGTGCAGCGCACGCTGGTGGGCCCGGGCAGCGGCGCGGCGGCCGTCCCGGCGCCCGCCCCGGCGCCACTGCCGCTGACGCCGGGTGGCGGCAATGCCGGCACGGCGGCGTTCGCCGGCACCTACAGCGGCGTCTTCGGCGGTGCCGAAAACGGCACCTTCCTGGTCCAGGTGGCACCGGGTGGCCAGATCAGCGGCAGCGGCCAGTCCAGCACCACCGGCGCGTTCAGCGTCAGCGGCCGCGTCGATGGCAGCGGCCGCGCCACGATGAGCACCAGCGGCCAGGCCGGCTCGGCGGTGTTCACCGGCGTGTTCAGCCCGGGCCGCGGCACGGTCACCGGACAGTGGAACTACGCGGGTCGGCCGCAGGGCGGCCAGTTCAGCGGTCAGCGACAGTGACCGCGTTGCCGGCGATGGCCTCGCGCGCCAGGCGCGCGGCCTCGCCCGGCTGGTCCACCCCCAGGTAGGCGCACAGGCGCAGCAGCGCCTGCGTCCACTCCGCGCTGTCCAGGCCCAGGCGCTCGGCGATCGCCGGCGCCGGCTCGCCGTCGGCCAGCCACAGCAGCAGTTCGGCCGAGCGCACGTCGATCGGGGCGAAGGCCACCAGCAGGGAGGACAGCCGCGCATCGTCGGCCTCGTCGCGCAGCACCAGCAGCCACTGGTCCGGCGTGTCGGACTCCAGGTGCAGCATGAAGTGCAGCCGGCGCGTGCCGCGCAGCACCGTCAGCGGATGCGGCTCGGCGCCGATCGACTGGCGCAGCGCCTCGCGCGTGGCCCAGGCGGCCACTTCAGCCGGCACCGCGATCTCGGGCAGACCAGCGAAGTAGTCGCTCATCAGCCGACGCGCCAGGGGGCTCTGCCACAGGCGCCGCCCCGTGCGCGCCTGCAACACCATCAGCGCGTGGCCGAAGGCGTCCATGGCACGGGGCGTTGGGTGGCGCATCGGGTCGGACATGCGCTGGAGTTATCAAGAACTGCGCCAGCCGCGCACCGGCCTTTCGCCCCGTCGCGGTGCGCATCGCAGCCCCGGCGCGCTGCCTGAGCGCCACAGCCCGGGAAAACCCCGGCAGACGCACCAAGCCCGGTCGCTACCATCGCGTGGAAACGTTTACACCAACACGCCATCGCTGTTTGTGCACCGTGAACGCGCACGCTGATCCACTTCGCTTCCCGCCTGGATTCGTCTGGGGCGCCGCCACGGCCGCCTACCAGGTCGAAGGCTCGCCGCTGGCCGATGGCGCCGGCCCCAGCATCTGGCACCGCTTCAGCCACACGCCCGGCCGCGTGCGCGATGGCGACACCGGTGATGTGGCCTGCGACCACTACCGCCGCTACCCCGAGGACATCGCGCTGATGCGCTCGCTGGGCCTGCAGTCCTACCGCTTCAGCATCGCCTGGTCGCGCGTGCTGCCCGAGGGACGCGGGCGCATCAACCAGGCGGGTCTGGACCACTACGCGCGGGTGGTGGACGCGCTGCTGGAAGCCGGCATCGCGCCCAACATCACGCTCTACCACTGGGATCTGCCCGCCGCGCTGGACGACCGTGGCGGCTGGCTCAACCCCGACATCGCCGATTGGTTTGCCGACTACGCGACCCTGATGTTCCGCACCCTGGGCGACCGGGTGCCGCTGTGGAGCACCCTGAACGAGCCCTGGGTGGTGGCCGATGGCGGCTATATGCACGGCGTGCTGGCGCCGGGCCACCGCAGCGCCTTCGAGGCCGCGATCGCCGCCCACCACCTGCTGCTGGCCCATGGCCGCGGCGTGCAGGCCTTCCGCGCCAGCGGCGCGCGCGGCCAGATCGGCCTGGTGGTCAACCTGGAGCCCAAGTACCCGGCCAGCCACAGCCCGGCCGACCTGGCCGCCACGCTGCGCGCCGAGGCCTACATGAACCGCCAGTACCTGGACCCGGTGCTGCGCGGCACCCATGCCGAGGAACTGGCCGAGGTCTTCGGCGAGGCCTGGCCCGCGCCGCGACCCGCCGAGCAGATGGCGGTGATCCGCGAGCCGATCGACTGGCTGGGCGTCAACTACTACACCCGCAGCGTGGTGCGCGCCGACGAGTCGGCCTGGCCGCAGCGCGCCAGCGCGGTGCCGCAGCGCGGCGCGCTGCACACCGAGACCGCCTGGGAGGTCTACCCGCGTGGCCTGACCGACACCCTGACCTGGGTGAAGAACCGCTACGGCAACCTGCCGATCTACATCACCGAGAACGGCTCGGCCTTCTTCGATCCGCCCAGCGCTGAAGTCGATCCGCTGCCCGACCCGCTGCGCACCCAGACGCTGCACAAGCACCTGGCCGCGGTGCACGCCGCGATCGGTGCCGGCGTCGACGTGCGCGGCTACTACGCCTGGTCGCTGCTCGACAACCTGGAGTGGGCGCACGGCTACAGCAAACGCTTCGGCCTGCTGCACGTGGACTACGCCACCCAGCGCCGCACCCGAAAGGCCAGTGCGCTGGCCTATGCCGCGGTGATCGCGGCCAACGCACTCTGACAGGGGCAAGGCCATGGCTGTGACCATCAAGGATGTCGCCCGTGAAGCGCAGGTCTCGGTGGCCACGGTCTCGCGCGCGCTCAACGGCCACCCCAGCGTCACGCCCGAAACGCGGGCACGCATCCACAAGGTGGCCGCCGAGTTGCGCTTCACGCCTTCCAGCGCCGCACGCAGCCTGATCACCCGCCGCACCCACACCGTCGGCGCGCTGCTGCCCGACCTGCACGGCGAGTACTTCTCGGAGCTGATCCGCGGCATCGACCTGGCGGCCCGTGCGCGCGGCCTGCACCTGCTGCTGTCCAGCTCGCACGGCGACATGCAGGAGGCCGCTGCCGCCCTGCGGGCCATGCACGGCCGGGTGGACGGCCTGCTGCTGATGTCGCCGCAGGGCGACGGCCGGTTGCTGGAGGCCAGCCTGGCGCCGGGCCTGCCCGCGGTGCTGATCAACACCCGCCCCGGCGAGCAGAAGCTGGCCGCCTACGAGGTGGACAACCGCGGCGGCGCCCGCGCGATGGTGCGCCACCTGGCCGCGGCCGGCCACCGCCACATCGCCTTCATCGCCGGCCCCGAGCACAACCACGAGGCCGCCGAGCGCCTGGCCGGCTACCGCGAGGCCCTGGCCAAGGAACTGCCCGGCGCGGCCGAGCAGGTGCTGCCCGGCGACTTCACCGAAGAGGCCGGTCGCCGCGCCGGCCAGTTGCTGGCCGCGCTGTCGGCGCGCCCCTCTGCGGTGTTCGCCGCCAACGACATGATGGCCCTGGGCTGCCTGGGCGCGCTGCGCGACGCCGGACTGAAGGTGCCGCAGGACATCGCGCTGGCCGGCTTCGACGACGTGCCCATCGTGCGCTATGTGCAACCCGCGCTGACCACCGTGCGCGTGCCCATCGTCGAGCTGGGCACGCTGGCGCTGGAGGCCCTGGCGGCGGCCATCGAGTCGCCCGACAAGCCGGTGCCGCCGCGCCAGACGCTGCGCGCCGAGCTGGTGGTTCGCCAGAGCTGCCACGCCCCCTCTCCCGTCGCCGGGCGCCATGCGGGCGCCCCGTCGGTCGGCCCGTCCGGGCCGCACTGACGCCTTCCCTCTCGTCCCTCCCACCACCACAACACCCCGGAGACATCCCGATGAAGCAACCGAGAAAAGGTTTCCACAGACACGCGCTGGCTGCTGCGGTCGTGCTGGCACTGGCTGGCGCCGCCCAGGCACAGCTGAGCACCTCGACCCTCAAGGGCCAGGTCAATGCTGGCGCGGCCCTTGCGCAGGCGGGCGTCACCGTGGTGGCCGTGAGCAAGGACAACGGCAACACCTACCGCACCACCACCCGCGCCGACGGCAGCTATGTGCTCAGTGGCCTGGCACCAGGTCGCTACGAGATCCAGGTGGGTGGCCAGGGCGGCAACGAGGTCACGCTGCAGGTCGGCGAGACCGCCTCGCTGGACCTGAGCGCACCCGGAGCGGGCCAGCAGGTCACCATCATCGGCAGCGCCAACCGCCAGGCGGTGAAGGACTCGCAGGTCGGCACGCTGGTGTCACGCCGCATGATCGAGGCGATGCCGCAGACCAGCCGCAACTTCCTCAGCTCGGCCGACCTGGCCCCGGGCGTGGCCTTCAACGCGGACGGCAACGGCAACTCCAGCATCCAGGCGGGTTCGCAGAACTTCGACCACGTCAACGTCTTCATTGATGGCGTGGGCATGAAGAACAACATCCTGCGCGGCGGCCTGACCGGCCAGGACAGCTCGCGCGGCAACCCCTTCCCGCAGTCGGCGATCGCCGAATACAAGGTGCTGACGCAGAACTACAAGGCCGAGTTCGACCAGGTCAGCAGCGCGGCAGTCACGGCCATCACCAAGTCCGGCACGAACGACTTGCACGGCGAGGTCTACATCGACCGCACCGGCACCTCGATGCGGGCGATGACCCCGTTCGAAAAGGCCAACGAGGCCGCCGGCGTGCCCCTGCCCAGTTCCTCCAAGTCCGAGTATGGCTTCAGCCTGGGCGGACCGATCAAGCGCGACCAGGTGCACTTCTTCGTGGCCTACGACGGCAAGACGATCGATGACTCGCGCCAGTTCGTGCCGCAGAACCTGGACAAATACGACCCGACCAAGGGCGTGATCGCGCAGCTCAAGGCCGCCGAAGGCAACCAGGTCAACCGCTTCCGCGAACACCTGCTGTTCGGAAAGATCGACGCCCAGCTCGATGACGAGAACAAGCTCACCTTCAGCGCCAAGCTGCGCCGCGAATCCGACCTGCTGGCCGAGGACAAGCGCCTGAGCGCGCCCGACAACGTCAAGAACCGCAGCAACGACTCCAGCACGGTCGACCTCAAGCACGAGTGGGCCCGCGGTGACTGGCTGAGCGAGGCGCGGGTCGGCTACGAGGACTACAACTGGAACCCGCATTCCAACGCCACGGCGCCCTTCGTCAAGTACAAGTACTCGCCGACCAACCTGATTAACAACACCAGCGACATCGCCTTCGTCGGCGGCTCACCGGATGCGCAGGACCGGGGCCAGAAGGGCATGTTCGTCAGCGAGGACCTCACCTGGACAGGTCTCACCGGCCATGTCATCAAGGGCGGTGTCAAGCTCAAGAACATGAAGTACGACCTGGCGGGCACCGCCTTCAGTGTCGACACGGTCGAGACGGTGGTCGACACGACCACCGGCCTGCCCTTCTACAGCGGCGGCCTGTGCACCGGCACCAACATCACCAACGGCGGCCTCGACAGCGACCAGTGCCACATCCGCGCCGCCATCCCTGGTGCCGATGTGTCCTTCAGCAACCGCCAGCTGGGCCTGTACCTGCAGGACGACATCACGGTCACCCGGCAGCTTGAGCTGAACCTGGGCGTGCGCTGGGACTACGAGAGCAACATGCTCAACAACAGCTACGTGACGCCGGCTGACCGCGTGACCGCGCTGTACGCGCTGGATGGCCGCACCATCGGCGGCATCACCGCGCCGCCGGGCCAGACCTATGCGCAATCCCTGGCCAAGGGCGGCATCAACATCGCCGACTACATCTCCACCGGCAGCTCGCGCCAGGCCTTCAAGGGCGCGATCGCGCCGCGCCTGGGTGCCTCCTACGATGTCTTCGGTGACAAGGCCACGGTGGTCTTCGGCGGCTGGGGTCGCAGCTATGACCGCACGATGGCCAACCACGCGCTGGACGAGCTGCAGAAGAACAAGCAGCCCGGCGGCGAGATCTGGCTGATCAAGAACGACTTCAAGATGCCCTATGCCGACCAGTTCAGCCTGGGCCTGCGTCAGGCCGTGGCCGACTGGAACACCGAGGTGGCGCTGAGCCGCATCGACGCCAAGAACCAGTTCATCTGGTTCGGTGGCAACCGCGACCCCAACGGCGGCTACGGCACGCAAAGCCCGATCGACCCGCTGTGGGGCGGCCCGAACGGCTTTGGCACGCTGATCCTGGGCGACTTTGTCGGCGAGACCCGCACCACCGCGCTGCTGGTCAAGGCCGAGAAGCCCTACACCCGCAGCTCCGGCTGGGCGGTCAACGTGGCCTACACCTACAGCGATGCCCAGACCACCAGCCGCGAGTGGAACAACGACATCTTCGACTGGACCTATGGCCGCACCGGCGCGCGCGGCTGGAACCCGTCCACGCTGGTCGACAAACACCGTGTGGTCGTGGCCGGCCTGACCGACACGCTGCTGCCCTGGGGCATCACCCTGTCGGGCAAGATGACCTGGGGCAGCGGCAAGCCTCGGCGCATCACCAGTTGCGCCAATGGCTGGAACAACTGCGTCTCGGTCGAGGGCGAATCGCCCAGCTTCCGCCAGATCGACGTGGGACTGGCCAAGGACTTCTCGCTGGGCATGGGCCAGGCCACGCTGCGGCTGGATGTGCTGAACCTGTTCAACGTCGTCAACTACGGCGGCTTCGACGACTGGGGCGGTGGCCCCGTGGCGCCGGGGGGTCAGAAGAACGCGGTGGGCGGCGACAACCTGAACCTGGGCAAGCCGAACTCGGTGCGTGGCGATCCGCGCACCGTGCGACTGGCGATCGGCTACAAGTTCTGAGCGATCGCGGGGCCGGCGCCGTGCCGGCCCCCTGTCCATGCGAGACACTGCGGCGGTCGGACCGAGCACCGCAGTGGTCCCGCTCATCCTGACGACCGCCCCGTTGACGATGCCCCCCGTCCTCCCGCTCTCCCGCCGGCACTGGCTGGCCTGGGCCCTGTCCGGCCTGCTGCCGCTGCCGGCCCTGGCCAAGGCGCCCTCCGCTGAACCGGGCCTGCCGACCAGTGACGAGGCCCTGGTCGATGACCTGCTGGCCCGCACCATCGACTACTTCTGGGACACCACCCACCCGGTCAGCGGCCTGGCGCCCGACCGCTCCCCCCGTCGTCCGCGCATGGCCAGCACCGCGGCCACGGGCTTCGCGCTGGCCGCCTTCGTGGCCGCGGTGCAGTCAGGGCTGCGCAGCCGCGAGGCCGCCCGGGCCCGCTGCCTGGCGGCCGCGCGCTTCCTGGACCAGGCGCCGCAGGGCCCGCAGGCCAGCGGCATGGCCGGCCACCGCGGCTTCTTCTACCACTTCATCGACATCGAGCGCGGCACCCGCTTCGCACCCGGTGTCGAGCTCTCCAGCATCGACACGGCGTGGCTGCTGTCGGGCCTGCTGACGTCGCAGGCCTTCTTTGACGGCGACCACCCCGACGAGCGCGAACTGCGACAGCGCGTGCAGGCCATCCATGAGCGCATCGACTGGCCCTGGATGCAGCAGCGCGGCGGGCTGATCTGCATGGGCTGGAACCCCGAGCGCGGCTTCGCCGACTTCATCGATTACCTCGGCTACGACGAGGCCACGATGATGTATCTGCTGGCCCTGGGCTCGCCCACCCACCCGGCCGCGGCCTCGTCCTGGGACGACTACACGCGCACCTACAGCCGCAGCTGGGGCACCTTCATGGGCCAGACCCACCTGGGCGGCGCGCCCCTGTTCTGGCACCAGTTCAGCCACTGCTTCATCGACTTCCGTGGCATCCAGGATGCCTTCATGCGCGACAAGGGCCTGGACTACTTCGAGAACAGCCGCCGCGCCACGCTGGCGCAGCGGGCCTATGCCATCGCCAACCCGCAGGACTGGAACGACTACGGCGCCGATATCTGGGGCCTGACCGCCTGCGACGGCCCCGGCATGATCCAGGGCCCCGACCACCGCGGCCGCCGGCGGCAGTTCCACGACTACCGCGCCCGCGGCGCGGCCCTGGTGGGCACCTTCGATGACGGCACGCTGGCGCCCGCGGCCGGCCTGTCCAGCCTGCCCTTCGCCCCCGAGGTGGTGCTGCCGCTGCTTCGCGCGCTGCGCCAGCGCTTCGGCCACGTGATCTACAACCGCCACGGTTTCGTCGACAGCTTCAACACCAGCTTCCGCGTCGAGGGCGCCACGCTGTCCGACGGCCGCACCGTGCCCGGCTTCGGCTGGACCGGGACCGACCACATCGGCATCGACCAGGGCTCGATCGCGCTGGCCGCCGCCAACCACCGTCACGGCGGTCTGTGGCGCGTGATGCGCGGCGAGCCCACGCTGCGCCGCGGCCTGCTGCGCGCCGGCTTCACCGGCGGCTGGCTGGGATGAGCCTGCGGCGGCGTCACCTGCTGCTGGCGGCTGTACCGCTGGCCGGCTGCAGCCGGCCGGGCGCAGGCGAGCTGCGCTTCTGGGCCATGGGCCGCGAGGGCGAGGTGGTGGCCGAACTGCTGCAGGACTTCCGCGCCGAGCACCCCGGGATCCGCCTGCGCATCGAGCAGTTGCCCTGGAGCGCCGCCCACGAGAAGCTGCTGACCGCCTTCGCCGGCGACGCCACGCCCGACCTGGCCCAGCTGGGCAACACCTGGCTGCCCGAGTTCGCCGCGCTGGGCGCGCTGGAGCCGCTGGCGCCGTGGCTGGCGCAGGCCCCCGAGATCGACCCGGCGGACCATTTCGAAGGCATCTGGCGCACCAACCTGATCGACGGCACGCTGGTCGGTCTGCCCTGGTACGTCGACACCCGGCTGCTGTTTTACCGCCGCGACCTGCTGGCCCAGGCCGGCTTTGATCACCCCCCTGCCGACTGGGCCGAATGGCAGCGCATGCTGCGCGCCATCCGCCGGCGCGTCGGCCCGGCGAACTACGCGGTGCTGCTGCCGCTGAACGAATACGACCCGATCGTCGCCCTGGGCCTGCAGCAGGACGAGCCGCTGCTGCGCGACAACGCCACCCGCGGCCACTTCCGCAGCCCGGGCTTTCGCCGCGCCTGGGACTACTTCCTGTCGCTGTACCGCGAGCAGCTGGCGCCGCCGGCCAGCAACCAGGAGATCGCCAACGTCTGGAACGAGTTCGGCCGCGGCTACTTCAGCTTCTACATCAGCGGGCCCTGGCAGATCGGTGAGTTCCGCCGCCGCCTGCCGCCCGCGCTGCAGGCCAGCTGGGCCACGGCGCCGCTGCCCGGCCCCGAGGGCACGCGCGGCCCCGGTGCGTCGATCGCCGGCGGCGCCAGCCTGGCGATGTTCCGCCGCTCGACCCACAAGCCCGAGGCCTTCGCGGTGATGCGCTACCTGGCGCGGCCCGAGGTGCAGCAGCGCTTCCACGCGATGACCGGCAACCTGCCGCCCCGGCGCAGCGCCTGGACCGGCGGCACCTTGGCCAGCGACGAGCCCACGCAGGCCTTCCGCACCCAGCTGGAGCACGTGCGCCCGGTGCCGCAGGTGCCCGAATGGGAGCGCATCGCGACCGAGCTGAAGCTGGTGCTGGAGCAGGTGGTGCGCGGCACGATGGCCCCCGAGACCGCACTGGCGGTGCTGGATGGGCGCACCGACCGCCTGCTGGAGAAGCGCCGCTGGATGCTGGCGCGCCACGGAGGCGCCGCATGAGGTTCAAGCCGCTCGACTGGGCCGGCTGGCTGTTCGTGGCCCCGGCGGTGATGGCCATCGCGGTGTTCTTCGCGCTGCCGGTGCTGGCGGCGCTGGCCCTGAGCTTCACCGATTTCGACATCTACGCGCTGGCCTCACTGGACAACCTGCGCTTCGCCGGCTTGCGCAACTACACCCAACTGCTGGCCACGCCGCTGTTCTGGCAGGCGTTGGGCAACACCGCCTTCTTCGTGGCGGTGGGGGTGCCGCTGTCAATCGGCGCCTCATTGGGCGCGGCGCTGCTGCTGAACTCGCCGCTGGTGCGTGCGCGGGCCTTCTTCCGCACCGCACTGTTCGCCCCGGTGGTGACCACGCTGGTGGCGGTGGCGGTGGTCTGGAAGTACCTGCTGCACACGCGCTACGGCCTGCTCAACCACGGTCTGGCGTGGCTGGGCATTGACGCGATCGACTGGCTGGGCCAGCCTGCCACCGCCATGCCGGCCATCGTGCTGATGTCGGTGTGGAAGAACTATGGCTACAACATGGTGATCCTGCTGGCCGGGCTGCAGGCCATCCCGAAGGAGCTGTACGAGGCCGCGCAGCTTGAAGGCGCCACCCGCTGGCAGCAGCTGCGTCACATCACGCTGCCGCAGCTGGCACCGATGCTGCTGATGGTCAGCATCCTCACGATGGCCGGCCACTTCCAGCTCTTTGCCGAGCCCTATGTGATGACGCAGGGCGGGCCGGCGCAGCGCACCGTCACCGTCCTCTACTTCATGTACGAGGAAGGCTTCAAGTGGTGGAGCCTGGGCGCAGCCTCGGCCGTGGCATTCGTGCTGTTCCTGGTGATGTTCGCGCTGACGCGGCTGCAACTGTGGGCGGCGCGGCGCCAGGAAGGTGCGGCATGACCCGTCGCACCGTGTCCATCCTGCTGCACGCCGCCTTGCTGCTGATTGCCGCGCTGACGCTGGCGCCGCTGGCCTGGATGGTGGCCGCCTCGCTGATGGCGCCCGGCGAGGCCAGCACCTTCCCGCCGCCGCTGTGGCCCGCGCAGCCCACGCTGCAACACTACCGCGCGCTGTTCAGTGGCGACGGCATGGGCCAACCGTTCCTCAACAGCCTGGGGCTGGCGCTGGGCGCCACCGCGCTGTCGCTGCTGTTCAACCTGAGCGCCGGCTACGCCTTTGCCAAACTGCGCTTCAAGGGCCGCGACACGCTGTTTCGCGCGCTGCTGGGCGCGCTGGTCATCCCGGCGCAGGTGGCCATGCTGCCGCTCTTTCTGATGCTCAAGAACCTGGGCCTGGTCAACACCTTCGCCGGTGCACTGGTGCCCTGGCTGGCCAGCGTGTTCGGCATCTTCCTGGTGCGCCAGTACGCGCTGGGCATCCCGGACGAGCTGATCGAGGCGGCGCGCCTGGACGGCGCCAGCGAGTGGCGCATCTTCCGCTCGGTGGTGCTGCCGCTGCTGGCGCCGGTGGTGGTGACGCTGGCGCTGCTGACCTTTCTGGGCGCCTGGAACGACTTCATGTGGCCGCTGATCGTGCTGACCGACCGCGAGTTGCAGACGCTGCCGGTGGCCCTGGCCGGCCTGTCGCGCGAGCATGTGCAGGACACCGAGCTGATGATGGCCGGCGCGGTGCTCACCGTGCTGCCGGTGCTGGGCCTGTTCCTGGCGCTGCAGCGTTTCTACATGCAGGGGCTGCTGATGGGCAGCGTCAAGCAATGAGGCGGGCCGCCCTGATCCTGCTGCTGGCCGGCAGTGCCGTGCAGGCCGCCAGCACCCGCGTGCTGGACGATTTCCGCCACCCCGGCGCCTGGCGCGCCGAGGCCTCGGACCAGGTACGCGCCACGCTGCGTCATGACGCCCGCGGCGGCCTGTGCCTGGCCTACGACTTCAACGGCGTCTCCGGCTATGCGGTGGCGCGGCGCGCGCTGGCGATCGACTGGCCCGCCCATCCGGCGCTGGCGCTGCGCCTGCACGGCACGGGCGGCGCCAACGACATCCAGCTGAAGTTCGTCGATGCCAGCGGCGAGAACGTCTGGTGGCACCGTCGCGCCAACACGCCGCCGCCGGCGCAGCCCAGCGAGTGGCGCATCCCCGGCCGTGCGTTGACATTCGCCTGGGGCCCCACGGCCGACAAGTCGCTGCGCCGCACCGCCGGGCTGGAGCTGGCCGTGGCCGCCGGCCGGGACGGTGGACGCGGTGAGGTCTGCCTGCAGCAGCTCTCGCTGACCGCGCAGGACCCGCCGCCCGCCACCTGGCCCGCCCCCACGGCGCGGGCCGACCGTGACGCCGCCGAGGCCGCGGCGACCCTGGACGGCGATGCCGGCACCGCCTGGTCCCCCGGCCCCGGCCGCGCCACGCTGCAGATCGACCACGGCACCGTGCGCGAACTGGACGGCGTGGCCCTGCACTGGTGGAAGGGCGGCACGCAAGCCAGAACGCTGCGCCTGGAGGCGTCCGATGACGGTCGCCACTGGCGACTGCTGCGCCGGGTCGACGGCGCGCAGGGCCCGATCGACACCCTGCACCTGCCCGACGAGCGCGCGCGCCACCTGCGCCTGGTGCAGCTGAAGGGCGGTGACGCGCTGGCCGAGCTGCAGCGCATCGAGCCCGGCGCCTGGCCCGACACCAACGCCATGCTCAAGACCCGCGCGCTGGCGCTGCCGCGCGGCACGCTGCCCCGCGCCTTCCTGAACGAGCAGAGCTACTGGACCGTGGTGGGCGTGGACGGCGGCGGCGCCCGCTCGGGCCTGCTGGACGAGGATGGCGCCGCCGAGGCCGGCGTGTCCGGATTCAGCCTGGTGCCCGCGCTGCGCCTGGCCGACGGCACGCGCATCGACTGGGCCGCGGTGCAGGCCTCGCACCAGCTGCGGGACGGCTTCCTGCCGATGCCCTCGGTGCATTGGCAGCATCCCCAGGCGCAGCTGTCGATCGCTGCCGCCGCCGACGGCCCTGCCCCCTCCCCGGTGATGTGGCTGCGCTACCGCGTGCAGGCCCCGCCGGGTGCGCCGCTCAAGGGGGCGCTGGTGCTCGGTCTTCGCCCCTGGCAAGTCAACCCGCCGCAGCAGTTCCTCAACACGCCCGGCGGTGCGGTGCCCCTGCGCCGGCTGGCCTGGCGCGACCAGCAATGGTGGGTCGATGGCCAGCCCCGCATGCGCGCACTGCAGGCGCCGGACGCGGTGGAACTGCGCGCCTTCGACGCTGGCCTGGCCGAGGGCGAGGCACCCGGTGTCGCGCGCGAGATCACCGATCCCCAGGCACTGGCCTCCGGCGCGCTGGCCTGGACGCTCGACCTGGCGCCGGGCGAGGCCCGCACGATCGCGGTGGCCGTGCCGCTGGGCCAGGCCGCGGTGCCGCCCGAGACCATGGCCGGTCTGGACGCCCGCTTCGAGCGCATCGCCACCGCCTGGCGCCAACGCCTGGGCGCCGTCACGCTGCAGCTGCCCGCCGCCGCGCAGCGGGTGGCCGACAGCCTGCGCAGCGCGATGGCGCAGATCCTGATCAGCCGCGATGGCCCGGCGCTGCAGCCGGGCACCCGCAGCTACGCGCGCAGCTGGATCCGCGACGGCGCGATGATGGTGGAGGGTCTGCTGCGCGCGGGCGAAGCGGAGGCCTCGCGCGACTTCGTCGACTGGTTCGGCGAGCGCCTGTTCGCCAACGGCAAGGTGCCCTGCTGCATCGACCGCCGCGGCGCCGACCCGGTGCCCGAGAACGACAGCCACGGCCAGTACCTGCATGCGGTGATGCTGGTGTGGCAGCACACCGGTGACCGCGCCTTCCTGCAGCGCCACTGGCCACGCGTGCAGCGCGTGGTGGCCTACATGGAATCGCTGCGCCAGAGCGAGCGCACCGATGCCAACCGCGCCCCCGGCCGTGACGCCTTCTTCGGCCTGATGCCCGCCTCGATCAGTCACGAGGGCTACTCCGAGAAACCCATGCACTCGTACTGGGACAACTTCTGGGCGCTGCGCGGCTACCGCGACGCACCGGCGCTGGCCCGGGCGATGGGCGACCCTGCCAGCGCCACCCGCTGGGCCGGCTGGCGCGACGAGTTCGCCACCGACCTGCGCACCTCCATCGCCCGCGCGATGCAGGCCAAGGGCATCACCTTCATTCCCGGCGCCGCCGAACTGGGCGACTTCGATGCCACCTCCACCACCGTGGCCCTCAGCCCCGCGCAGGCCGATGACCTGCTGCCCGCCGAATGGCTGCAGGCCACCTTCGAGCGCTACTGGCAGGAGGCCGAGGCGCGCCGCCTGGGTCAGCGCGACTGGGCCGACTACACGCCCTACGAGTTGCGCAGCGTCGGCGCACTGCTGCGCCTGGGCCAGGGCGAGCGCGCCTGGCAGTTGCTGGACTTCTTCTTCGCCGACCAGCGCCCCGCCGGCTGGAACCAGTGGGCCGAGGTGGTGATGCGCCGCCCGCGACAGGTGCACTTCCTGGGCGACATGCCGCACGCCTGGGTCAGCTCCGACTACCTGCGCAGCGCACTGGATGCACTGGCCTACGAGCGCGAGCACGACCGCAGCCTGGTGATCGGCGCGGGCCTGCGCGCCGCCTGGCTGGGTGAACCCTGGGCAGTGCGCGGTCTGCGCACCTCGCACGGTCCGCTGGGCTGGTCGCTGACACCCATGACCGGTGGCTGGACGCTGGCCGTGCAGGCGCTGGATGCCCCCCCTGCCGGCGGCCTGCGCCTGCGCTGGCCCGAGGGCGCGCCGCTGCCCACCGCCCGCGATGCCCAGGGCCAGACGCTGCCCTGGCAGGGCCGCGAACTGGCGCTGCCCGCGCCGCCGCTGACGATCACGCTGGAGTCCACGCGATGACGCTCCCCCGCCGACACGTGCTTCAACTGGGCCTGGCCGGCCTCACCCTGCCGCCGCTGGCGGCCTGCACCACCATGACCCCCCCCACCCCGGGCCTGCACGCGCAGGCCGCCGACGTCCAGGTGCTGGTGCGCGCGCGCCTGCGCTACTGGCTGTACCTGCCGCGCGCCGTGGCCACCGAGCCCACGCGCCGCTGGCCACTGATGTTCTTCCTGCACGGCTCCGGCGAGCGCGGCAAGGACCTGCAGGCGGTGCGCGTGCACGGACCGCTGAAGACCTTGGACCGGCAGGACGATTTCCCCTTCCTCGTCGTCGGGCCGCAGCTGGAACCCGGCACCGCCTGGGACGCCCACCTGCTGCACGCGCTGCTGCAGCACCTGCTGCCCACGCTGCCCGCCGACCCGGACCGCGTGGTCTGCACCGGCCTGTCGATGGGCGGCTTCGGCACCTGGGCCTGGGCGGCGGAGTACCCACGCGATCTGGCCGCGATCGCCCCGATCTGCGGCTACGGCGACGAGGACCGCGTGGAGGCGCTGAAGGACATGCCGGTCTGGGCTTTCCACGGCGACGCCGACGACGCGGTGCCGATCGGCCCGCACCGCGCGCTGATCGCCGCGCTGCGCGCCGCCGGCGGGCAGCCGCGCTTCACCGAATACCCCGGCGTGGGCCACGACAGCTGGACCCGCGCCTACGACACCCCCGAACTGCTGCGCTGGCTGCTGGCCCAGCGCCGCCGCTGATTCCTGCATGAGCGCTCCCATCTGCACCGACCTGCGCGTCACCAGCCCCGCCGGGCTGGATGGCCTGTTCACCGCCCATGGCAGCCTGCGGCGGCTGCAGGCGCGGGGCCTGAGCATCAACCAGCACGCGGCCAGCGCGCACGAGGCCGGTCCGCACGGGCTGTGGCTGCGTCGCCTGAGCAGCACCGGGCCGAAGGCGGTGCCGCTGCTGGGTCCGCGCAGCCCGTCCACCGTGCACGCCGACGCGCTGGGGCTGCATGCCCAGGGCCGCTGGGAGGCCCTGGCCTGGCGCGTGCACCTGGTGCCCTCGGCCACCGACACCGCGTGGTTCTGGCATGTGGAGCTGCACAACGAGGGCCCCGACACGCTGCAGCTGGATGCGCTGCACGCGCTGGACCCTGGCCTGGCGCCCTGGGGCGCGGTGCGCACCAACGAGTACTACGTCAGCCACTACCTGGACCACCAGCCGCTCACGCACCCGCGCCACGGCACCGTGCTGGCCACCCGGCAGAACCTGGCCGTCGAGGGCCGCCACCCCTGGCTGCTGCTGGGCTCGCTGCGGCGCTGCGTGGCCTGGGCCACCGACGGCCTGCAGTGGTGGGGCCGCGGCGCAGACGACAACGCAGGCGGCGACGCAGCGGCGCTGCGGCAGGGCCTGCCGGCGCAGCGCCTGCAGCATGAACACGCGCTGCTGGCGCTGCAGGACGAGGCGCTGACCCTGCCGCCAGGTGCGCGGGCGCAACTGGGATTCTTCGCCCTGCTGCTGGCCGATCACCCGGCGGCCAGCGGCCCGGCCGACCTGGCCTGGGTGGACACGGTGACGGCGATGGCCGAGGCCCACTGCCCGCCGGCGCCACCGGCCTGGCCGGCGACCGCCGCCGCGCCGCGCAGCCTCTTCAGCAGCGCCCCCGCACTGGCCTGCCACGCGCCCGATGACGCCACGCTGCAGGCCTGGGTGCCCGGCGAGCGCCGGCATGAGGAGCGCAACGCCGAGGGCCGGTTGCTGTCCGCCTTCGTCGGGGCGCAGCACCTGGTGACCCCCGCCAAGGCGCGCCAGGTGCTGCGCCCGCACGGCCACCTGCTGCGCAGTGGCGACGCGCTCGACCCCGACGAGTCCGCACTGACCAGCACCTGCTGGATGGGCGGCGTGTTCCACTCGATGGTCACCCAGGGCCATGTGGGCATCAACCGCTGGCTGGGCACGGTGCGCGGCTACCTGGGCCAGTTCCGCAGCCAGGGCCTGCGCCTGTTCGTCGAGACCGCTGGCGGCTGGCGCCTGCTGGACCAGCCCAGCGCCTTTGCGATGACGCCCGACAGCGCGCGATGGTGGTACCGGCATGACGGCGGACTGATCGAGGTGCGCGCCGGCCTGCAGCACCGCCCGCATGCGCTGACGCTGGACTGGCGCGTGGCCGAGGGCGCGCCGCTGCGCGTGCTGCTGGCACTGCAGGTGGCGATCGACGGCGACGACGGGGTCGACGCCACCACACCGCGCTGGGCCCGTGACGGCCACGCCCTGCATGTGTTCACCCGCCCGGGCACACCCTTGGGCGAGCGCTTCCCGCTGGGCCGCTTCACGCTGCGCGCCACCCCCGGCACGGTGCTCGAAGCGATCGATGACGACCGCCTGCTGTTCGACAGCGGCCGCCCGCAGGGCACGCCCTGGCTGGCGCTGCGCTGCGCGCCCGCCAGGGCCGGCGGCTGCACGCTGCACGGGGGACTGGTCGAGGCCGCGCCCCCCGCTGCCGCCGCACTGCCCCCCAGCCCGCTGGCCGAGGTGACCGCGCCGCCCGGCCAGGACCTGCCGCAGCGGCTGGCCACCATCCTGCCCTGGTTCCAGCACAACGCGCTGGTGCACTTCCTGGCGCCGCGCGGGCTGGAGCAGTTCAGCGGCGGCGGCTGGGGCACGCGCGATGTCTGCCAGGGACCGGTCGAATTGCTGCTGGCGCTGCAGCGCACCGGCCCCGTGCGCACCCTGCTGCGTCAGGTCTTCAGCGCCCAGGACCGCAGCGGCGACTGGCCACAGTGGTTCATGTTCTTCGAGCGCGAACGGGAGATCCGCGCCGGCGACTCGCACGGCGACATCGTCTACTGGCCGCTGCTGGCGCTGGGCCAGTACCTGATTGCCAGCGGCGACTTCGCGCTGCTGGACGAGCCACTGCCCTACCACCAGGACGGCCCGCCCGAGACGCTGTGGCAGCACGCCCAGCGCGCGCTGGCCATCACCGAGGCCCGCGTGCTGCCCGGCACGCTGCTGGCGGCCTACGGCCATGGTGACTGGAACGACGCGCTGCAGCCCGCCGATCCCGCGCTGCGCGAGCACCTGTGCAGCAGTTGGACCGTCACGCTGCACCACCAGGTGCTCACCACGCTGTCATGCGCGCTGCAGCAGGCCGGTCGCCCCGAGGCCGCGGCGCTGGCCGAGCGCGCCCAGGCGGTGCGCGAAGCGTTCCGCCAGCACCTGATCGCCGACGGCCAGATCGCCGGCTACCTGCTGCGCCCGCCCGGTCAGCCGCCCGAGTGGCTGCTGCACCCGCGCGACACGCGCACCGGCGTGCGCCACAGCCTGCTGCCGATGATGCACGCCATCCTCAACGACCTGCTGACGCCCGAGGAGGCCCACCACCATGTCGCACTGATCAGGCAGCACCTGATGGGCCCCGACGGCGCCCGCCTGTTCGACGCTCCGCTGCCCTACCGCGGCGGCCCACAGACGCTGTTCCAGCGCGCCGAGAGCAGCAGCTATTTCGGCCGCGAGATCGGCCTGATGTACACCCACGCCCACCTGCGCTGGGCCGAGGCGCTGGCCCACCTGGGGGATGCCGACGGCTTCGCCGAGGCGCTGGGTCTGGCCACCCCGGTGGACCTGCACCGGCGCCTGCCCCAAGGGGCCCCGCGCCAGGCCAACTGCTACTACAGCAGCAGCGATGCGCTGTTCAGCGACAGGTATGAGGCCCAGGACCACTACGACCGCATCGCCCGTGGCGAGGTACCGCTGGAGGGCGGCTGGCGCGTCTACTCCAGCGGTGCGGGCATCGCGCTGTCACTGGTGATCCGCCAGTTCCTGGGCATCCGCCTGGAGCACGACGCAGTGGTGATCGACCCGGTGATGCCGGCAGCGATGGATGGGCTGGAGGTGACGCTCACCCTGAACGGCCAGCGGTGGTCCGTGCGCTACCGGGTGGGCGCTCAGGGTTGCGGCGTGCGGGGCGTGTCCGTTGAAGGGCACGCCCTGGCATTCCGGCGCCGCCCCCATGGCTACCGGGCCGGGGCCGTGTCCATCGACCGGGCAGTCTGGTCCGAGGCCGCGCCGGCAGGAACACCCGTGGCGGTCGAGATCGTGATCGGGTGAGCGGGATGACCGCGCCTGGGCGGCCCACGCCAGGGCCTTGCTCCGCCGTGGCCATCATCACAACGCCCGATGGTTCCAACACCCACCTGGGCCTAGGCTCGGGCCGGTGTCCATTCCCTGGAGATCTTGATGCGTCACGCTCAGATCCTGCTCCCTCTCGTCCTGTTGCTGTCCAGCAGCGGACCGGCCCACGCCCAGGTCTATGTGGATGTCAAGGCCCACGCCGTCGGAGGAAGCTTGGGGAGCCAGCCGCCCTACGATCTGACCGAGCACAACGTCGGCAATGCGCTGTCGACCTACACCGCAGCCGCGGAGGGCGGCTTGGCTGACGGTTTCTGGTCTCGATGCAGCACCAGCGCGTCCTTCGGCCGGGTGCAGACGTCGGTCGCCAGCGCCAACTACCCCTTGACCATGATCGGCAGCGCCAGCTGCGAGGCCAACGCATGGGTCTTCGACGGGATCATTGCGGCCGCACCCGGTGTCGCGGTGGGCGAGCCGATGACCTACACGGCCAAGGTCAGCCTGAGTACCAGCACGCCAGGCCCGATGGACGATTTCCACTTCGTGGGCGTGTGCATCGGTCTGGCGGGCAAGAGCGTCTGCAGCGATGTCTCCGGAACCGTCCCCGACGTCTCGGGCACAGTGTCGGTGCGCGTCAAGACCACGGCAGGCACCCGGCTCCCGCTGTACCTGTCGGTGAGCAGCCGGGTGCGCGGCGACTTCTGGGGCACCCGGTCCCCGTCCGCGGGGATCGACAAGATGGTCCGGCTGAAGATGTCATCCAACAAGACCGGCGCCAACATCACCGGAGAGTCGGGCTACACCTACCAGTAGCGGGCCTCAGTCCCAGGGCGCGGATTCTTCGGCCGCGGTCGCGACCGCGGCGGGCTCGCTGGCCGGCACCGCCGGCCCCGCGCTCTCATCCAGCTCGCCGTCCAGCGCCTCGATCAGCTCGGCCACCAGCGGCGCCAGCTCGCCGGTGGCGATCGCGGCGTCGGCGTCGAAGGCTTCCTCGGGCGCGGTCTGGGAACCCTTGGTGGATTCGAAGACCACATCGTCGAAGGCGATGCGCTTGACCTGCAGCGTGTCGGTCAGGATGAAGGCCACGCGGCCGCGCCAGCCCAGCGCCAGCTTGGTGGCCTGCTTGCCGGCCTTGATGTGCTCGCGCACCTCGTCGATGTCGAGGTGGTGGCGGGTGTAGCGCACGGTGGCGCGCACTTCATCAGGCGCCTTCAGCTCGCACTCGCGCTCCAGGTGGAACGGGGCCGGGGCTTCGCCCTCCAGCAGCCAGGCGGCCATCGCGGCGGCGGGCGACAGCGTGGTCTGCAGCGCGCGCACGCCGAAACCGGGCAGCGCCTTGGTCAGCAGTGTCACCACGTCCTCGGCACGCTTGGCGCTGCTGGCATCCACCATCAGCGCGCGGGCCTGGGGGTCGATCCAGATGCGGGTCGCGCCCTGGCGGGTGAAGGCCTGGGGCAGCAGCTCCAGCGTGGCCTGGTCCTTGAGCTCGCGCTTCTCGCGCTTGCCGGGCTGGCGGCCGGTCTGCTGCTCGATCTGCTCGGCCAGTTCATCGACGCGGCGCTTGACCACGGCCGAGGGCAGCAGGCGCGACTCGGTCTGCAGCTTCAGCAGCCACTGGCCGCCCACCAGCTCCAGCAGCGGGCCATGGGCCTGGCCACGCGGCTCGACGAAGCCGGCCGAGACCGGCTGCGTCAGGCCGCAGGGCATGAAGCGCGCGGCCTGCAGCGCGGCCTCGGCAGCGGTGGCATCGGGCTGCCACTCGGGGGCCAGGCGGTAGACGATCAGGTTCTTGAACATGGCATGGCACCGCCGCAGCGGTGCAGCAGGAGAAGCCGTCCCGGGGCGGGGCTCAGCGTGTGGAGGTGCCCGGAGGCGCGGAGAACAGCTTGGCGGCGCGGCCCTTCAGCTCCAGCAGTTCGCTGGGCGTGACCGAGTAGCGCTGGCCCACCACGTCCACCTCGATGCGGAACTCCACGTCCTTCTTGCCATTGCTCAGGACGCCGCTGGTGAAATCGTAGCTCTCGTCTTCGGCGGGGAAGCCCTCATAGGGCGGATCGTTGCTGTCGGAGAGCTTGACGTCGAAGATCTCGCCGCTGGCGAGGTCGAGGATGCCGGTGGACTCGACGATGTCGTCGTCGAGTTCGTCGATGATGCGGATCGGAAGCTTCAGGTCCAAGGGAGGTGCCTTCGGGGGCGAGGAAAAGATCGCGCGATTTTACGCGGTCCCCCCGCGCCGCAGCGGCGGCAGCTGCACCGGCGCGCTGCGCCAGATGTCCTGGGCGTACTCGCCGATCGTGCGGTCGGCGCTGAAGAATCCCATGCCGGCGACGTTCAGCACCGCCTTGCGGGTCCACTCGTCGGCGCTGCGGTACAGCGCGTCCACCTGGTCCTGGGTGTCCACATAGCTGCGGTAGTCGGCCAGCAGCAGGTAGTGGTCGCCCCAGTTCACCAGGGTGTCGTAGACGGCCTGGTAGCGCTCGGGTTCTGTCGGGCTGAAGACGCCGCTGCGGATGGCCTCGAGTGCGGCGCCCAGCTCGCCATCCTTCTCCACCCACTCGCGCGGGTGGTAGCCGCGCGCCTTCAGCTCGGCCACCTCGGGCGTGGTGTGGCCGAAGATGAAGATGTTGTCGGGGCCGACGTGCTCGCGCATCTCCACGTTGGCACCGTCCAGCGTGCCGATGGTCAGCGCGCCGTTCAGGGCGAACTTCATGTTGCCGGTGCCGCTGGCCTCGGTGCCGGCGGTGCTGATCTGCTCGGACAGGTCGGCCGCCGGGATGATGACCTCGGCCAGGCTGACGCTGTAGTTGGGGATGAAGACCACCTTGAGCTTGTCGCCCACGCGCGGGTCGGCGTTGACGACGCGGGCGACATCGTTGATCAGGCGGATCACGTTCTTGGCCATCACATAGGCCGAGGCGGCCTTGCCCGCGAAGACCACCACGCGCGGCACCCAGTTGCCGTCCGGATGGGCCAGGATGCGCTGGTAGCGGGTGATGACATGCAGCACATTGAGCAGCTGCCGCTTGTACTCGTGGATGCGCTTGACCTGCACATCGAACAGCGCGTCGGGGTTCAGCGCCACGCCCAGCTGGCGCGCCACCAGCGCCGCCAGGCGCTCCTTGTTCTGCCGCTTGACGCGCCGGAAGGCGCCCAGGAAGCCGGGCAAGTCGAGTGCGCCCTTCAGGCCCGAGAGCTCGTCCAGGTGGCGGCGCCAGCCATGGCCGATGCGGCTGTCCAGCAGCGTGGCCAGGCCGGGGTTGGCATGGGCCAGCCAGCGCCGCGGCGTGACGCCATTGGTCTTGTTGTTGAAACGCTCCGGCCACAGGCGCGCGAAGTCGGCAAAGATGCTCTGCTGCATCAGGTCCGAGTGCAGCGCCGAGACGCCATTGACCGAGTGGCTGGCCACCACCGCCAGGTAGGCCATGCGCACGCGGCGCTCGCCCGATTCATCGATCAGCGACAGGCGGCGCATCAGCTCCACGTCGTGCCCGTGGGTGCGGGTGAGCTCGCCCAGGAAATGCGCGTTGATGTCGAAGATGATGCGCAGGTGGCGTGGCAGCACGCGGCCGAACATGTCGATCGGCCAGGTCTCCAGCGCCTCGTGCATCAGCGTGTGGTTGGTGTAGCTGAAGACCTTCTGGCACAGCGCCCAGGCCTGGGCCCAGGGCAGACGGTGCTCGTCCAGCAGCACACGCATCAGCTCGGGGATGGCCAGCACCGGGTGGGTGTCGTTCAGGTGGATGCTGACCTTGTCGGCCAGGCGCTCGAAGCTGGCGTGGGTGCGCAGGTAGCGGCGCACCAGGTCCTGCACGCTGGCGCTGACGAAGAAGTACTCCTGGCGCAGGCGCAGTTCGCGCCCTGACAGCGTGGAGTCGTCCGGGTAGAGCACCCGCGAGACGTTCTCGCTGTGGTTCTTGCTTTCCACCGCGCCGAAGTAGTTGCCCTGGTTGAAGGCCCGCAGGTTCATCTCCTCGGTGGCCTTGGCGCTCCACAGGCGCAGCGTGTTGGTGGCCAGCGTGCCGTAGCCAGGGACGATGGTGTCGTAGGCCATGGCCAGCACGTCTTCGGTGTCGACCCAGCGCACCACCGTGGCGGCGCCGCTGCCCTGCTCTTCCAGCCGGCCGCCAAAGCGCACGCGGAAGGTCACCTCGGGCCGCGGGAACTCCCAGGGGTTGCCGTTCTTCAGCCAGTAGTCGGGCGACTCCACCTGGCGACCATCCTGGATCAGCTGGCGGAACATGCCGTAGTCATAGCGGATGCCGTAGCCGAAGCCGGGCACGCCCAGCGTGGCCATGGAATCGAGGAAGCAGGCCGCCAGCCGGCCCAGGCCGCCGTTGCCCAGCGCGGCGTCGGGCTCCAGCTCGAAGAGGGCGTCCACGTCCACTTCCAGCTCGGTCAGCGCCTGCTTCAGCGGCTTGAGCAGGTCGGTGGCCAGCAGGGCGTTGCCGAAGGCGCGGCCCATCAGGAATTCCATCGACAGGTAGTAGACGCGCTTGACGTCCTGCGCGTACTGCGCACGCGTGGTGGTCATCCAGCGCTCGACCAGGTGGTCGCGCACCGCGTAGGCGGCCGCCTGCAGCCAGTCCTCGGGGCGGGCCGAGATCGGGTCCTTGCCCACCTGGTACATCAGCTTGTTGGCGATCGCGCGCTTGAGCGCGGGCACATCGGCGGCCAGGTGGTCGTACTGGGTTTCGAACTGGTTGAGGTCCATGGTCAGCGGCGGGCGTCGGTGATCAGGTGGTAGAGGTGGAGGTAGTCGCGGGCGGCCGGTTGCCAGTCGTGGCGACGGGCCATGGCGGTGCGCTGCACCGCTTTCCAGTCGGCCTTGCGCTGGTGCAGGGCCTGGGCGCGGCGCAGCGCAGCGTCCAGGGCCGCCGGGTCGAAGGCGTCGAAGACGATGCCGGTGGCCGTGCCGTCGGCCAGGTTCTCGAGGGCGCAATCGGTGACGGTGTCGGCCAGGCCGCCCACGCGACGCACCACCGGCAGCGTGCCGTAGGCCAGGCCATAGAGCTGGGTCAGGCCGCAGGGCTCGAAGCGCGAGGGCACGACGATCGCGTCGGCGCCGGCAATCAGGCCGTGGGCAAAGGGCTCGTCATAGCCGATGCGCACCGCCGCAGCCCTCGGGTGTGCGGCCGCCAGGTCGCGGAAGGCCTGCTCCATCCAGGCGTCGCCGCTGCCCAGCAGCGCGAACTGAGCGCCGCGCTCCAGCAGTGCCGGCAGCGCCTGCAGCATCAGGTGCAGGCCTTTTTGTTCGGTCAGGCGGCTGACCACGCAGAACAGCGGCGCCGCGGCGTCCTCGGTCAGGCCGAGCTGCTGCTGCAGCGCCGCCTTGCAGCGCGCCTTGCCGGCCAGCCTGGCGGCGTCGTAGCGGGCGGGGATCAGCGCATCGGTGGCCGGATGCCAGACTGCCGGATCGACGCCGTTGAGCACCCCGTGCAGCACCTCGGCGCGGGCTCGCAGCAGGCCGTCCAGGCCCATGCCCTGCTCCGGGTGCTGGATCTCGCGGGCGTAGCTGGGGCTGACGGTGCTCAGCCGGTCGGCGTAGTACAGGCCGGCCTTCATGAAGTTGACCCGGCCCCAGAACTCCAGGCCCTCGGGCTGGAACTGCACCGCGGGCAGGCCCAGCGACGGGAACAGCGCGGCGTCGAAGTCGCCCTGGTAGGCCAGGTTGTGGATGGTGTAGAGCGCCCCGGCGCGCACGCCCAGCGCCCGCATGCAGGCGGGCGCCAGTCCGGCGTGCCAGTCGTGGGCGTGCACGACCTGCGGCGTCCAGAAGTGGTCGACACCGGCGGCCAACTCCGCCGCGGCCCAGCCCAGCCGGGCAAAGCGCAGGTGGTTGTCGCCCCAGGGCTGCTGGCGGGCGTCGGCGTAGGGGCCGCCCTCGCGCTGGTACAGGTCCGGGGCGTCGATCACATAGGCCCGAACGCCGCCGCAGGCCGGCAGCAGGCCGGTCAGCAGACGCGCGGCGGGCACCTGGCCGCGTGCGGGCAGCCAGCCCACCTCCTGGGCGTCCTGCAGGCCCGCCAGGATGGGCGCAAAGCCCGGCAGCAGCACCCGGGGATCGGCCCCTTCGGCCACCAGGGCTCCCGGCAACGCGCCGGCCACGTCGGCCAGCCCGCCGGTCTTCAGCAGCGGGAAGATCTCGGCGCAGACCTGCAGGATGCGGGGAGCGGCAGCCATCAGAGCTGGGCCAGACGGTCGCGCGTGACCAGCACGATGCCGCCCTCGCTGCGGTGGAAGCGCTTGGCATCCAGCACCGGGTCTTCGCCGATCACCAGGCCCTCAGGCAGGCGGCAGCGGCGGTCGATCACCACATTGCGCAGCCGGCAGCCGCGTGAGATGTGCACATCGGGCAGCACCACGCACTTCTCCAGCCGGCAGAAGCTGCGCACCAGCACGTTGGAGAACAGCACCGAGTCCTTGACCGTGGCGCCCGAGACGATGCAGCCACCCGAGACCAGCGAGTTGATCGCCTGGCCGACACGTCCGGTGTCGGCCTCGTCGTGGACGAACTTGGCCGGCGGCAGCTGTTCCTGGTAGGTCCAGATCGGCCAGTCGCGGTCGTACATGTTCAGCTCGGGCGTCACCGAGGCCAGGTCCAGGTTGGCCGCCCAGTACGCGTCCACTGTGCCCACGTCGCGCCAGTAGGGCCGCGAGTACGGCGGGTTGGCGATCGCCGACAGGCCGAAGGGGTGGGCCAGCGCCTGGCCCTCGGCCACCGCCTTGGGGATCAGGTCCTTGCCGAAGTCGTGGCTGGAATCGGGGTTGGCGGCGTCCTCGTCCAGCAGCCGGTAGAGGTAGTCGGCGCTGAAGATGTAGATGCCCATGCTGGCCAGCGACATCGCCGGGTTGCCCGGCATGGCGGGCGGATCGGCCGGCTTCTCGATGAAGGCGGTGATGCGGCGGCTGTCGTCGATGGCCATCACGCCGAAGCCGCTGGCGTCTTCACGCGGCACCTCGATGCAGCCCACGGTGACGCCTCGGCCGCCGGCCACATGGTCGGCCAGCATCACCGAGTAGTCCATCTTGTAGATGTGGTCGCCGGCCAGGATGACGATGTAGTCGGGCGGGGTGGAGTTGCGGATGATGTCCAGGTTCTGCCAGATCGCATCGGCGGTGCCGCGGTACCAGTCCTCCTCGTTGCGGCGCTGCTGGGCCGGCAGCAGGTCGACGAACTCGTTCATCTCGTTGCGCATGAAGCTCCAGCCGCGCTGCAGGTGGCGCAGCAGCGAGTGGGACTTGTACTGTGTGATCACGCCAATGCGGCGCAGCCCCGAGTTGACGCAGTTCGACAGCGCGAAGTCGATGATGCGGAACTTGCCGCCGAAGTGCACCGCCGGCTTGGCGCGGCGGTCGGTCAGGTCTTTCAGGCGCGAACCGCGGCCACCGGCCAGCACCAGGGCCAGGGTGCGGCGGGCCAGGCTGCGGGGATCGGGCGTGGACGGGGCGCTGCTCATGGGTGTCTCCTCGGTCTTCTCGGACGACCTGGCGGGGCAGCCATCGTCCGTCACCGATTCTGCACCGTGCCCGTGCCCGCACCACTCGGCTGTAACCGCGATGAAACCGGGCTGTCGTCAAGCCCTTGTGCACGCAACTCGCATGCCAGCGGGGGTAGGATGCGCTTTTTCCCGCCCGGATCCGCCGCCGCCATGCTGACCATCTCGAAACTCGTCCCCCAGGGCCAGGGCCTGGCCGCCGTGCTGCTCAAGCGCGCTGCCACGGTGGCGGTGCCGCAGGCGCAGCGACGCAGCGGCCAGTTCGAGGGCACCGACAGCCAGGGACGCACCCTGGCGGTGAACCTGCCCACCGGCATGCGCACCGGCGATGTGCTGCTGGCCAGCGATGGCTCGCTGATCACGGTGCAGCCGGCCGCCGGCGAGACGCCGGACCCGGTGGCGATTCCGGTCAAGGTGGCGGTGGCGCCGCACGTGCACGGGCCCGGATGTGGCCACGACCACGGTCACGACCATGACCACGGTCACTCACACAGCCATGACCACGGGCACGTCCATGGCCCGGGCTGCGGCCACGACCACTGAGGCCGCGTCGGCGTCAGCCGGTCAGACCGGCACCCACAGCGCCGGCAGTCCCGGCATCGCCTTGAACAGCTCGCTCAGCGCGCCCCGGCGCACCAGCGCGGTGGCGGCATCGATGTCGGGCGCCAGGTAGCGGTCCACCGGCATCGCCGGCACCTCGGCGCGCAGCAGCGCGTGGGCGCGCTCCAGCACGGCCGAGCTGGCCAGCGGTCGCAGGAACTCGATGCCCTGGGCCGAAGCCAGCCACTCGATCGCCAGGATGCGGGCCACGTTGTCGATCATCGGCTGCAGGCGGCGCGCGGCGAAGGTGGCCATGCTGACATGGTCCTCCTGGTTGGCGCTGGTGGGCAGGCTGTCGACGCTGGCCGGGTGGGCCAGCGACTTGTTCTCGCTGGCCAGCGCCGCGGCGGTGACATGGGCGATCATGAAGCCGCTGTTCAGGCCGGCGTTGCTGGTCAGGAAGGGCGGCAGGCGCGAGACACCGGCGTCGATCAGCATCGCGATGCGCCGCTCGGCGATCGCGCCCACCTCGGCGATGGCCACCGCGCAGGCATCCGCGGCCAAGGCCACCGGCTCGGCGTGGAAGTTGCCGCCGCTGACCATGCTGCCGTCTTCAAAAAACACCAGCGGGTTGTCGGTCACCGCGTTCGCCTCCCGCACCAGCACCAGCGCGGCGTGGCGCAGCTGATCCAGGCAGGCGCCCACCACCTGGGGCTGGCAGCGCAGGCAGTACGGGTCCTGCACACGGTCGTCGCCGTCGGTGTGCGACTGGCGGATCGCGCTGCCGGCCAGCAGCGCACGGTAGTACTGGGCCACGTCAATCTGGCCGGGCTGGCCGCGCAGCGCGTGGATGCGCGGGTCGAAGGGGCCGTCGCTGCCGCGCGCAGCGTCCACGGTGAGGGCCCCGATCACCAGCGCGCTCTCCAGCACCGGCTCGAAAGCCAGCACACCGTGCAGCGCCAGGGCTGCGGAGGTTTGCGTGCCGTTGATCAGCGCCAGGCCCTCCTTGGCCTGCAGCGCCAGCGGCGCGATGCCGTGCTGGGCCAGCAGGCCCGCCGCCGGTACCTTGGCGCCGTCCACATTGAAGTGGCCTTCGCCCAGCAGCGCCAGCGTCATGTGCGACAGCGGCGCCAGATCGCCCGAGGCGCCCACCGAGCCCTGCGCCGGCACCCAGGGCACCAGGCCGGCGTTGTGCACCGCCAGCAGGGTGTCGATCACCAGCTCGCGCACGCCGGAATGGGCGCGCGCCAGGCTGGCCGCCTTCATCGCCAGCATCAGCCGCACCACGGGCGCGGCCAGCGGCTCGCCCACGCCCACGCTGTGGCTGCGGATCAGGTTGAGCTGCAGCAGCGCCAGGTCCGTGGCGCTGATGCGCGTGCTGGCCAGCTTGCCGAAGCCGGTGTTGACGCCGTAGACCGGCGCGTCGCCGGCCGCCGCGGCCTGCACCACGGCGGCGCTGGCGCGGATCGCCGGGCGGGCGGCGTCGTCCAGCACCAGGCGCAGCGGCGCGGCGTGGATGGCGGTGAGTTGCTCCAGCGTCAGCGCGCCGGGGACCAGGGTCAGCTCAAGGCTCATGGGGATTCCATCGACAGGGGGAATACGGAGGGATGGTGGCGCGCGGCGGCGCCAACATCGCGGTTTTGTCGGCCGCGTGCGGCCAGGATGTCCAGATGCAACCACGACGACTGACGCTCGGCGCCCTCGCGGCGCTCGCCCTGGCCGGCGGGCCGCTCGCAGCCCAGGCGCAGGCCTTTCCCAGCAAGCCGGTGAAGATCATCATCGGCTTTCCGGCCGGCGGCCCGCTCGACGCGCATGCGCGGCTGCTGGCCGATGAACTGGGCAAGCGCCTGGGCCAGCCGGTGGTGATCGACTACAAGGCCGGCGCCGGCGGCACCGTGGGCGCCGAGTTCGTCGCCAAGAGCGAACCCGATGGCCACACACTGCTGATGGCCAACACCGGCACGATGGTCATCAACCCGGCCGTCTACAGCAAGCTCAGCTACCAGACGCTGAAGGACTTCGCGCCGGTGGCGCGCACCGCCCAGCAGCCGCTGGCGCTGGTGGTCAACCCGGCCGTGCCCGCCAACAGCGTGGCCGAACTGGTGAAGCTGGCGAAGAGCCAGCCCGGCCGGCTGAACTACGGCTCGGCCGGCAACGGCGGCATCAGCCACCTGGTGCCCGAGATGTTCAAGCAGGCCACCGGCACCTTCATCGTCCACATTCCCTACCGCGGCAGCGCGCCAGCCTTCACCGACCTGATCGCCGGCCAGGTGCAGCTGATGGCCGAGTCGGTGCCGCAGGCCGCGCAGTACGTGAAGGCCGGCAAGCTGCGCGCGCTGGCCGTGACCAGCCGCGAGCGCAGCGCCGCGCTGCCCGACACGCCCACGCTGATCGAGTCGGGCCTGAAGGGCTTCGACGTGGTGGGCTTCTATGGCGTGCTGGCGCCGGCGGGCACACCCAGGCCGGTGCTGGAGAAGCTCTCGGGCGCCTTCAAGGCGGTGCTCGAGACGCCCGACATCCGCACCCGCATGGTCAGCCAGGGCGCCGATCCGGCCTTCCTGGACCATGAGGCCTTCCGCGGCTTCCTGGCCACGGAAATGCCGCGCTGGGCGGCGGCCGTCAAGGCCTCGGGGACCAAACTGGACTGACACGTCGGCGGCTCGCTCAGGCCCGGGGCAGCATCGGCAGGTTCAGCGCGTGCTCGCGCGCGCACTGGCGGGCGATCTCGTAGCCAGCGTCGGCGTGGCGCATCACGCCGGTGGCGGGGTCGTTCCACAGCACACGCTCGATGCGCCTGGCCGCCGCGTCGGTGCCGTCGCAGACGATCACCACGCCCGAGTGCTGCGAATAGCCCATGCCCACGCCGCCGCCATGGTGCAGGCTGACCCAGGTGGCGCCGCCAGCGGTGTTGAGCAGCGCGTTGAGCAGCGGCCAGTCGCTCACCGCGTCGGAGCCATCCATCATCGCCTCGGTCTCGCGGTTGGGGCTGGCCACGCTGCCGCTGTCCAGGTGGTCGCGGCCGATGACGATCGGGCCCTTGAGTTCGCCGCTGCGGACCATCTCATTGAAAGCCAGGCCGGCGCGGTGGCGCTCGCCCAGGCCGATCCAGCAGATCCGCGCCGGCAGGCCCTGGAAGGCGATGCGCTCCTCGGCCATGTCGAGCCAGCGGTGCAGGTGGGCGTCCTCGGGGAACAGTTCCTTCATCTTGGCGTCGGTCTTGCGGATGTCCTCGGGGTCGCCCGACAGCGCCACCCAGCGGAACGGGCCCTTGCCGCGGCAGAACAGCGGGCGGATGTAGGCGGGCACGAAGCCGGGGAAATCGAAGGCGTTCTTCACGCCCTGGTCGAAGGCGACCTGACGGATGTTGTTGCCGTAGTCCACCGTGGGAATGCCCATGGCCTGGAAGTCGAGCATCGCCTGCACATGCACCGCGCAGCCCTGGGCGGCGGCGGCGCGCAGCGTGGCGTGCTGGCGGTCATCGGCCTGGGCGGCGCGCCACTGCGCCACCGTCCAGCCGGCCGGCAGGTAGCCGTTGACCAGGTCGTGGGCGCTGGTCTGGTCGGTCACCAGGTCGGGCTTCAGGCCACCGGCCTGGGCGCGCTTGACCAGCTCGGGCAGGATCTCGGCGGCATTGCCCAGCAGCGCGATGCTGATGGCCCGGCCCTCGGCGGTGTAGCGGGCGATGCGGGCCAGTGCGTCGTCCAGGTCGGTGGCCTGCTCATCCACGTAGCGGCTGCGCAGGCGGAAGTCGATGCGGCTTTGCTGGCACTCGACGTTCAGCGAGCAGAAACCCGCGAACGTGGCCGCCAGCGGCTGCGCGCCGCCCATGCCACCCAGGCCGGCGGTGAGGATCCATCTGCCAGCGGCCACGCCATTGAAGTGCTGGCGCGCCGCCTCGACGAAGGTTTCGTAGGTGCCCTGCACGATGCCCTGGCTGCCGATGTAGATCCAGCTGCCGGCGGTCATCTGGCCGTACATCATCAGGCCCTTGCGGTCGAGCTCGTGGAAGTGCTCCCAGGTGGCCCACTTGGGCACCAGGTTGGAGTTGGCGATCAGCACCCGCGGCGCATCGACGTGGGTGCGGAACACGCCCACCGGCTTGCCGCTCTGGACCAGCAGCGTCTCGTCGTCGTTCAGCGTGCGCAGCGAGGCCAGGATCTGCTCGAAGCAGTCCCAGTCGCGAGCGGCCTTGCCGATGCCGCCATAGACCACCAGCGCATCGGGGTTTTCGGCCACCGCCGGGTCCAGGTTGTTCTGCAGCATGCGGTAGGCGGCCTCGGTGAGCCAGCTCTTGCAGTGCAGCGTGGACCCGGTGGGCGCCTTGACGACGCGCGGGGTGGCATGGGGGTGCGACAGGTTGGTCATGGCGGTCTCCGGCAGGGTGCGCGGCGGTCAGGTCGCCGTGCGATGGGGATGGACTCTACTTGTCTAGACAGGTTTATGCAAGTACGATCCGCCACCATGGTTTCCCCCAGATCCCCGCAAGCGCCCTATGCACAGGTCAAGCAGCACCTGAAGGATCGGCTGGCCGCCGGTGACTGGCCGCCGGGCGCGCAGATGCCCTCCGAGGCCGAGCTGGTCGCGCAGTTCCACGTCAGCCGCATGACCGTCAACCGCGCACTCAAGGAGCTGCAGGCCGAGGGCCTGGTCGACCGCTTGCAGGGCGTGGGCACCTTCGCGGCGGCGCTGCACAAGGTCTCGTCCACGCTGATGCTGCGTGACCTGCACGAGGAGATCGCCGAGCGCGGCCACCAGCACGAGGCCCAGGTGATGCTGCAGCGCGAGGAGGCGGCGCCGCCGGCGCTGGCCGCGCAGCTGGGCGTGGCCGAGGGCACCATGGTGTTCCACACCGTGATCGTCCACCGCGAGAACGGCATCGCGCTGCAGTGCGAGGACCGCTACGTCAACCCGGCCGAGGCGCCGCAGTACCTGGCACAGGACTTCACCCGCATCACCCCCACCCACTACCTGTTCGGCGCCACCGCGCTGTGGCGCGCGCAGTACCAGGTCGAGGCCGCGCTGCCGACCGCGCCGGAAGCGCAGTGGCTGGGCATCGGCCGGGGGGATCCCTGCCTGGTGATCGTGCGCCGCACCTTCAGCCGCCAGGGACCGATCACGCTGGCCCGGCTGGTGCATCCCGGCGCCCGCTACCAGCTGCAGGGAGATTTCCAGCCATGACGATCCACCGCATCCACCTGGACCAGGCCGCGCCGGAGCCCTGGCGCAACGGCGGCGGCAGCACCCGCACCCTGCTGACCTGGCCCGGGCCTGACGACTGGACGCTGCGCGTCAGCGTGGCCGAGGTGCGCTCGCCCGGGCCCTTCTCGCCCTGGCCCGGCCACTGGCGCGGTTTTGCGGTGCTCGAAGGTGCCGGCGTGCGCCTGCACTTCGGCGCGCACCGCCAGACGCTCAGCACCGACAGCCCGCCGCTGGCCTTCGATGGCGCCGAAGCGCCGCACTGCGAGCCGCTGGACGGTCCCACGCGCGACCTGAACCTGATGGTGCGCCACGCCGAGGGCCCCGGCTGCATCGCCTGGGCACTGGCGCTGGGCCTGCCGCCGGGCCCACGCTGGCGCGGTCTGTACAGCCATGGCCACGCCTGGCTGCGCCGTGCAGGCGAAGCGCCGCTGGCGGTGCCCGCCGGCACGCTGCTGTGGAGCGAGGACGACCCGCACGCCTGGCAACTGGCCGGTGCCAGTGCACCCGCCTACTGGCTGGCCCTGCCGCGCGGAGGCACCCGATGAGGCAGCTGTGGCGCGGTGCGGCGATCGCGACGATGGACGGCACCAGCCCCTGGGGCTGGATGGCCGATGGCGCGCTGCTGGCCGAGGACGGACGCATCGTCTGGGTGGGCCCCGCCGATGCGGTGCCGGCCGACGCGCGCAACGACGAGGTGATCGACCTGCACGGCGGCGTGCTGCTGCCGGGCCTGGTCGATGCCCACACCCACCTGGTCTACGGCGGCGACCGCGCGGCCGAGTTCGAGCGCCGTCTGCAAGGCATCAGCTACGAGCAGATCGCCCGCGAGGGCGGCGGCATCCGCGCCACCGTCAGCGCCACCCGCAGCGCCACCGACGAGGACCTGCTGCACGGGGCCCTGCGCCGCGCCCGCGCGCTGCGCGCTGAAGGCGTGACAACACTGGAGATCAAATCCGGCTACGGCCTGACCGAGGCCGACGAGGCGCGCTGCCTGCGCGTGGCGCGCGCAGTGGGCGCAGCCACGGGCCAGACGGTGCGCACCACCGCCTTGCCGGCGCATGCGCTGCCGCCCGAGTACGCCGGTCGCGCCGATGACTACATCGACGCCGTCTGCACCTGGCTGCCGCGCTGGCAGGCCGAGGGCCTGGTCGACGCGGTCGATGCCTTCTGCGAGCGCATCGCCTTCAGCCCGGCCCAGGTCGAGCGGGTGTTTGAGGTGGCCCGCGCGCTGGGCCTGCCGGTCAAGCTGCATGCCGAGCAGCTCAGCGACAGCGGCGGCGCCGCGCTGGCGGCACGCTTCGGTGCACTCAGCGCCGACCACCTGGAATGGCTCAGCGACGAGGGCATCGCCGCGATGGCCGCCGCCGGCACCGTGGCGGTGCTGCTGCCCGGCGCCTTCCATTTCCTGCGCGAGACGAAGCTGCCACCCATCGAGCGACTGCGCGCCGCCGGCGTGCCGATCGCCGTGGCCACCGACCACAACCCCGGCAGCTCGCCGACGCTGTCGCCGCTGCTGATGATCCATCTGGCCTGCACGCTGCTGCGCCTGACCCCTGAGGAGGCCGTGGCGGGCATGACCCGCGAGGGCGCGCGCGCGCTGGGGCTGGCCGACCGCGGTACGCTGCAGCCAGGCCAACGCGCCGACCTCGCCCACTTCGACATCGATCACCCCCGCACGCTGGCCTATGCCTTTGGTCAACGCCCCACCTGCCGCACCTGGGTGGCCGGCCGGGAGACCGCATGAGCGCGCCGGGCCGGTGCCGCTACCCCGCGCGCACACCGCCGTGCGCCGCACGGAGGACTGACCCGTGACCCATCCCGTCTTCACCCTGCACCGCGGCCACCGGCCGCTGCTGGTCAGCGTGCCGCATGCCGGCACCGCGCTGCCGCTGGACCAGCAGCCGCGCTACACCGAGCGCGCGCTGCGCGTCGAGGACACCGACTGGTGCCTGGACGAGCTCTACGCCTTCGCCCGCGACCTGGGCGCCAGCCTGATCGTGCCGCGCCATTCACGCTACCTGATCGACCTGAACCGACCGCCCACCGACGCCCCGATGTACCCGGGTGCGAACAACACCGAGCTGTGCCCCACGCGCAACTTCGAGGGCCTGCCGATCTACCGCCCCGGCCAGGCGCCCGACGCCGCCGAGATCGCCCGCCGCCGCGAGCATTACTGGCGTCCGTACCACGAGGCCCTGGCCGCTGAGCTGGCCCGGCTGCGCACCGAGCACGGCCATGCGCTGCTGTTCGACGGCCACAGCATCCGCCCCGAGCTGCCCTGGCTGTTCGACGGGCGCCTGCCCGACCTGAACCTGGGCACCGCCGACGGCCAGGCCGCCACGCCCGCGCTGCGCGACGCGCTGCGCGAGGTCCTGGCAGCCCAGGACCGCTTCAGCTGGGTGGTCGACGGCCGTTTCAAGGGCGGCTACATCACCCGCCATTACGGCCAGCCGGCCCAGGGCGTGCAGGCCGTGCAGCTGGAGATGGGCTGGCAATGCGCGATGGACGAGGCCATGCCCGCGCAGGGCGAGCCGCGGCTGGATGCGGCCCGCGTGGCGCGCCTGCAGCCGGTGCTGGACGGGCTGCTGCGCACGATGCTGGCGCACGGGGCGGCGCGATGAGCCGCCTGCTGTGGGCCCCGCAGGCCTGGGTCGATGGCCGCTGGCAGGACCAGGTGCTGCTGGAGGTCGACGGCGCCGGCTGCTGGGCGCGCATCGTCGCCGACCAGCCCTGCCCGCCGCACGCCGAGCGCCTGGCCGGCCCGGGGCTGCCGGGCCTGGTGGATGCGCACAGCCACGCGTTCCAGCGCGCCTTTGCCGGGCTGTCGGAGCGGCGCGAGCAGGACAGCGACGACTTCTGGAGCTGGCGCGACCGCATGTACCGCGTGGCCGGTCAGGTCAGCGTGGACGAGGTGCGCGACATCGCCACCCACCTGTTCCATGAGCTGATCGAGGGCGGCTACACCCAGGTCTGCGAATTCCACTACCTGCAGCACCAGGCCGACGGTCAGCCGCATGCCGACCCGCTGGCCATGGCCTGGGCATTGCGCGACAGCGCGCGTGCCAGCGGCATCGGCCTGACGCTGCTGCCGGTGCTGTACGAGCGCGCCGGCTTCCGCCACGGCGCACTGCGGCCCGACCAGGCGCGCTTCCGGCTGGGCGCCGACGAGGTCTGGTCGGCCAGCCAGCGCCTGCGCACCCAGGCTGATGCGCGCTTCGACGCCGGCCTGGCGATCCATTCGCTGCGCGGCGCCGCGCCCGAGTCCATCCACCGTCTGGCCCACCTGGCCGCGGGCTGGTCCGGTGCGATCCACATCCACGTGGCCGAACAGACCGGCGAAGTCGACGACTGCCTGGCCGCCACCGGCCGACGGCCGATCGAGTGGCTGCTGCACGAACAGCTGCTGGATGCCCGCTGGCAACTGGTCCACGCCACGCATGCGACGCCCGCCGAGGTCGCCGGCGTGGCAGCCAGCGGCGCCGGCGTGGTGATCTGCCCCGGCACCGAGGCCGACCTGGGTGACGGCCTGACCGACCTGTCGGCCTGGCTGGCTGCCGGTGTGCCGGTGGCGGTGGGCTCGGACAGCCAGGTCACGCGCGACTGGCGCGAGGAACTGCGCTGGCTGGAGTGGGGCCAGCGCCTGGCCCGTCGGCAGCGCAACCTGGCGGCTGATCCGGCGCGATCGCAGCCGGCCACCGCGGCCCGCCTGTTCGAAGCGGCGCGCCAGGCTGGTGCCGCCGCTGCGGGCCTGCCGGCCTGGGGCCTGACGCCGGGGGCGCGCGCCGATCTGCTGGTGATGGCGGCGGACGACCCGGCCTTGACCGGCATCCCGGCCAGTCATCGGCTGGATGCGCTGGTGTTCTCGGCGCCCACACGGCCCTGGCGCGACGTGATGGTGGCCGGCACCTGGGTGCGACAGTCGAACCACCAGCCCGGCCGCGAGGCCGCCGCCGAGCGCCTGGCGGCGGTGATGCAGCGGCTGTGGCAGTCCGTCTGACATACCCACGGTGAAAGGCACACGGCGGCCCGCGGGCCGCCGTGCGGGGGTGCGCTCAGCCGCTCAGTGCGCGGCGGTGACCAGCCGGGTGGCCTCGGCGCGCTGGGCCTTGCGGGCCAGATTGCCTCCCGGGCCGTTGTGGCAGTCGTAGCAGGTCACCTGGGTGCCGGCCTCGTAGTGCTTCTTCTTGCCATCGGCATTGAAGTCGCGGACGGCCGCGGTCTTGGCCAGCGGCGAGCCGCGGAAGTCGGCGCCGTGGCAGTACGCACAGGCCTGACGATCGCGCTCGGCGGCATTGCCGTGGCCACCCACCCAGGCCTGGCCGATGGTGTGCAGGCCATGCGGACCGCCGTTGGCCGTGGTGCGCAGGTTGCTGTGGCAGGCGCTGCACTCGCTGAGCGTGCCGACATGGCCCTGGGTGTCGACGGACACCTGGTTGTCGCCGTCGTGCGAGCTGGTGTACTCGGCGTGCGTGGAGCCGTGGCAGGCCTCGCACTGCAGGCCGCCGTGGCCCTTGCTGAAGCGGTACAGGTTGAAGCCCGGGGCCGGCACGTTGGCGTTGGTGGCGAAGCGGGTGTCGGCCGGGGTCTTGACCTGGCCCTTGGCATTCACCGCCATCAGGTCGCGCTTGCCGTCGTAGTGGCAGGCCTGGCAGGTGGGTTGCTGCAGCCAGCCCACGCGCTTGGGCGAGCCGACCTTGGCCATCGTCGAGTGGCAGCTCTGGCACTGGATCGAGGGCAGGCCATCCGGGCCGGTGGCGTTGCCCATCACGCCGCGCAGGCACTTGGTTTCAGCACCCGGGTGGCACATGTAGCAGGCGCCGCGGTCCTTGTCGTCGCCCAGCTTCAGGCCCGTGTTGGGATTGATTACCGACGCGTGCAGCGTGTGCGTGGCGGAGGTCATGGCCGAAATGCCGACCTGGCCCGTCCCGGGCAGTGCGTTGGAGGCATGGCAGGCCGCGCACAGGATCGGGTGACCGCCGTCCGCGGAATCCAGCAGGCCCTTCTTCGAGTATCCGGCGGCCAGCAGCGCCTTCTTGTACTTGGCCGTCCCCAGATGCTGGTCGTCATGACGTGCCAGGATGTTGCGGCGGTAGTCCTTCTCGGGTCCGCGCGGGTCGTAGACCCAGCCGCGTGCCGGCTTGGCCGCGTCCTGCGAGCCGGAGGCATGACAGGCCACGCAGGTCATCTCGTCCGAGACCGGCAGGACCACACGGGCGTGCGCCACCTCGGTGCCGGTGCTGTCGCGCACCACCACCTTGGTCATCGGGTAGGTGTTCTTCTTGAACGTGTCATCGACCGGGGTGATGGGGATGCCCACCGCCTCCCACATCGCCGGCGTGGCCTGCCAGCTCATGGCCTGCGGTGTGACGCCCGCGGTGCCCAGGCCGGTCAGGCCGATGCCCGGAGGCAGGTCGGCGCCATACAGCGGCTTGGCGAAATCCCAGAAATTGGTCTTGCCCACCGAATAGGTGTTGCGCGAGCCGCCCAGGTCGGCCAGCGCCTCGAAGCTGACCGTGACACCGCTGGTCACCAGCTTGTTGTTGGTGGTGTCGATCACCTGCGCATGCAGCGTGTTGAACGGCGGGAGGATGCTGAACACCGAGTAGTCGGAGTCCATGCAGTGCATGCCCAGATCGTTCCAGCCCACCACCTTGAGGACAGCGGCCTGGGCCGGCAACAGGGCGGCACTGCTGAGTGCCAGGCCCGCCAGCAGGCGGGACCACAGGGTCAAGGGTCGCATCGTGTGGGTCCTCCGGGGGCAGATCGCCGGTGCGGTGTGAACGGCCATATACCCCAACGGGCGTGGGTATCTAGGTGGGTTGGACACGGATGCTCCGCTCAACAGAATGTGCTGTCAACACATATGTTGAGCGCAATGGTGTGCTTCTGTGTCGCCGCACAACGGTGCAGGGTCACCTCGGCCTCAGCGGGCCCGCGGGGGCCACGGCCCGCTGGAGGCCGCCCCAGCGCAGGCCGCCTCAGTAGCGGCCGCTCAGGCCCGCCATGCGCAGGTACCAGTGGGCCAGCGAGGCGATCAGGCCGCGGCGCAGCGCGGCGAAGGCGCCACGGCCCAGCGGCGCGTCGGTCACGCGCTGCGACAAGGCCACCGCCTGCTCGAAGGCCGCCGCGGTAGTGGCGGCGAAGGCGCGGTCGCGCACCAGCAGGTTGGCCTCCAGATTCAGCAGCAGCGACAGCGGGTCGATGTTGGAGCTGCCCACGGTGGCCCAGTCGTCGTCGACCACACAGACCTTGGCGTGCAGGAAGGCCGGCGTGTACTCGAAGATCTGCACGCCCTGGCCCAGCAGTTCGTCGTACAGCACGCGCGCCGCGGTGGCCGCCAGCCTGTAGTCGGGCCGGCCCTGGAGCAGCAGCCGCACCTGCACACCGCGCCGGGCGGCGCGGCGCAACGCGCGTCGGAAGCCCTGGCCGGGGTAGAAGTACGGCGAAATCAGGTCGACACGCTGGCGCGCGCCGTCGATCGCCTCGATGTAGGCCCGCTCGATCGCGCGGCGCTGGCGCAGGTTGTCGCGCACCACCAGCGCCACCTGCACCGGGTCGGGCCGCTGCGGCAACGCCGGCAGCGGCGGCATCAGACGCACCGAGCGCAGCAGCCGGCGCAGGCCGCTCATCGGCTTCGCGCTGCGCGCCAGCGCCAGCATCTCGCCCTGCCAGTCGCGGCCAAAGGCGGCGCGTGTCCAGACGGCGCGCGAGGCCTGCTCGATCGGCAGCACCGCCGGGCCGCGCACCTCGACCGCGAAATCCAGCCGCGGCGCGTCCAGCGGCCCGTGGTTCAGGTCGACGCGGTCGTCGATCACGTTGATGCCGCCGACGAAGCCCACCTCGCCGTCGACCACGCACAGCTTCTGGTGCAGCCGGCGCAGCTGCCCCGGCTGCAGCCAGTTCCACCAGCGCTCCAGCGGCCGGAACACCGCCAGTGCCACGCCCTGCGGCTGCAGCCATTGCTGCAGCCGGGCCAGGCTGGCGTGCGAGCCGAAGCCGTCGACCACCACCCGCACCCGCACGCCGCGTGCCGCGGCGGCGGCCAGCGCCGCGGCCATGCGCTCGGCGCTGGGGTCGTGGTGGAAGATGTAGGTGGCTAGCCAGATCTCGTGGCGGGCCCGTGCGATCGCCGCCTCCATCGCCGGGAACAGCGCATCGCCGCCTTGCAGCAGCTGCACCTCGTTGCCGCCCAGGAAGACCGGCTGGGCGTGCCAGTACCAGGCGGTGCCGGCGCCCCCCCCGTGCGGCGATCCGGTCGGTGCGGCGGGCCGGCTCAGACGGGCTCCAGGTCCGCCAGCAGCGGCAGGTGGTCGGACATCCGCGCCCAGGCGGTGCCGCGCGGCACCATCGTGTTCAGGCAGCGCAGCCCGCGCAGGTAGACCCGGTCGAGCGCGAACACCGGCACCCGCGACGGGAAGGTCAGCCGCTGGTCGATCGCCCCCGCCGGGGCCCGTGCACGCTGCAGGCCGCAGCGCTCACGCATCGGCACGTCCAGGCGCTCGCCCCAGTCATTGAAGTCACCGGCCACCAGCAGCGGCTCGTTGGCAGGCACCTCGGCGGCCAGGTAGTCGGCCAGGCGGTGGACCTGGCGCACCCGGCTGGCATGGATCAGGCCGAAGTGGGCCACCACCACATGCACGCGCAGCTGCTGCCACAGCACCGGCACATGCAGCAGGCCGCGCTGCTCGAAGCGGTGGTCCGAGACATCATGGTGCCCCACCTCGCCCAACGGCCAGCGTGACAGCAGCGCGTTGCCATGCTCGCCATCGCGTGTCACCGCATTGGTGCGGTAGGCCGAGGCATAGCCCTCGGGCGCCAGGAACTCGGCCTGGCCCTCCTCGGGCCAGCCGAACCAGGTGTGGTCGAAGCGCTGGGCATCGCGGCGGTGGAACAGCCGCACCTCCTGCAGGCAGACGATGTCGGCGTCCAGCGCCTCGATGCCCAGACCCAGGTTGTGGATCTCCAGCCGCTTGCGCGGGCCCAGTCCGCGCACGCCCTTGTGGATGTTGTAGGTGGCCACCCGCAGCACGCCGCTGCCGTGCGTGCTGGTGTGGCCGAAGGCTGAGGCACGCATCAACGGCCACCCCCGATCCGGCTGGGCAGTTGCAGGATGGCCTCGGCGTTCGAGGGCGAGAAGCAGCGGTCAGCCGCCTCGCGCCAGGGCAGCCAGACATGGGCGGTGTGCTCGCGCGGCGCCAGGCGCACCGGCTGGGGCGCCGGCAGGCACAGGCCGAAGACGTGCTCGGTGTTGTGCGTCACCCCCGCCGCGTAGCGGTGCCGCCAGCGGGGATAGATCTCGTAGACGTTGGACAGCTGCCAGTCGCTCAGCCACGCCGGCTCGGCCACCAGGCCGGTTTCCTCGTGCACTTCGCGGCGGCAGGTCTCGGCCAGCGCCTCGTCGAGGCTGTCCTTCGAGCCGGTCACGCTTTGCCAGTAGCCCGGCGCGTCGGCGCGCTCCAGCAGCAGCACCTGCAGATCGGGGGTGTGGATCACCACCAGCACCGATTCGGGGATCTTGGGCGGACGCGGGTCTGGGACGGCTGGGGTCATGCCGGAATGGTATCCAAGGGTGAATCCGGCCGGCTGCGGCACGGCCAAGACCCGCTAAGACGGCCGTCAGCCACTTCCGCGAGCATGCCGGCCGGGACCGCTCGGATGTGCTGGCTTGTGCGCTTGCACACGGTTGGACACCACACCGGTCCCGCACGGGACCCGGGATCCCTTAGAATAAATGTGCAACTCGCACATTACATCCGGCTGCCGTGAACACCACCACCCTCCGCTCCGCTGAACCTGCGCCCTGGCGCCACGGTCTGACCGTGGCCGCCGGTGTGCTGCTGGGCGTCGCCAGCGCCTGGCAGGTCGGGCGCTGGGCGGATCTGGACGCCGGCTCCGACGCCGGCTACTGGATCGGCGTGGCGGGCGGCCTGGCGATGCTGGCGCTGTTCCTGTACCCGATGCGCAAGCGGGTGCGCTGGATGCGCGGCTGGGGCAACACCCGGGCGTGGTTCATCGCCCACATGCTGCTGGGCCTGGCGGGTCCGTGGCTGGTGCTGGTGCATTGCAACTTCCGCATCGGCTCGATCAACGCGGCAGTGGCCTTGCTGTCGATGCTGGTGGTGGCGGGCAGCGGGATCGTCGGCCGCTACCTGTACGTGCAGGTTCACCACGGCCTGACCCAGCGCCGCACGGAACTGGCCGAGTTGCGGCAGTCGGTGCAGAGCAGCCACCAGGCGCTGACGCACGCCGCAAGCTTCCCGCCAGAGGCCGCCACGCGCCTGCTGGACTTTGAACACGCGGTGGAAGACGCCCCGCACCGCCACAGCGGCGCCTCGCCGTGGCCGATGCTGCGCCTGTGGTGGCGCTCACGCGGCGTGCTGCGCGCCACCCGCCGCGAGATCGACCGCCATTGCCGCCAGGTCGAGCGCGATCAGGGCCGCACGCGGGCACTGCGCGAGCTGCGCCAGGAGTGGCGCGCGCTGGCGGCACGCCACCTGGCCGCGGTGCTGCGGGTGGCGCACTTCGCGTCCTGGGAACGGCTGTTCTCGCTGTGGCATGTGCTGCACCTGCCCTTTGTCTACCTGATGGTGATCTGCGCGCTGGTGCACGTGTTCGCCGTGCACGCCTACTGACACCGGATGCCGCGATGCCTGTCCCGCCCCTACCCGTGGCTGTGGCGCCTGTTCGCCGCTGTGGCCGCGCTGTGGCTGGCGCTGCTGACACCGGCGGCGGCGCAGTCGCTGGAGTCGGCGCTGTCGCCGGGGGTGCTGACCCAGTCGCACGCCAAGTGGCAGGACGACTGCGCCAGCTGCCACGTGCGCTTCGACCGCGCGGCGCAGGACCGCTTGTGCGCCGATTGCCACAAGCCGATCGGCCAGGACCTGCGCCAGAAGACCGGCTTCCACGGGCGCCAGAAGCCCCAGGCCTGCCGCAGCTGCCACACCGACCACAAGGGCCGCGAGGCGCGCATCGTGCAGCTTGACACCAAGGCCTTCGACCACCGCGAGACCGACTGGGTGCTGCGCCAGGCCCATGCCCAGGTCGAGTGCGCCAAGTGCCACCTGCCCGGCAAGCGCTGGGCCGAGGCACCGCAGGACTGCCAGGCGTGCCATCGCAAGGACGATGTTCACAAGGGCTCGCTGGGCACGAAGTGCGCCGACTGCCACACCGAGAAGAACTGGAAAGAGGCCCGCTTCGACCACGCGACCACCAGCTTCGCGCTCAAGGGCAAGCACGCGGACGTGGCCTGCGCCGATTGCCACCCCAAGGCGAAGTACGCCGGCGTGCCCACCACCTGCGTGGGCTGCCACAAGGCCGACGACAAGCACAAGGGACGCTACGGCGAGAAGTGCGAGAGCTGCCACGGCGAGAAGTCCTGGAAAACCATCAGCTTCAACCACGACAGCGAGACCCGCTACCCGCTGCGAGGCAAGCACCGTGCGGTGCGCTGCGACAGCTGCCACACCGGCGCGCTGTACCGCGAGAAGACCGCCACCGACTGCCTGTCCTGCCACCGCAAGGACGACAAGCACCAGGGCAGCCTGGGCACCGAGTGCGCCGCCTGCCACCAGGAGAGCGACTGGAAGCAGACCGGCCGCTTCGACCACGACCGCGCCCGCTTCCCGCTGCTGGGCAAGCACGCCGATGCGAAGTGCGAGGCCTGCCACAAACCAGGACCCAAGGGCACACCGGTCTACCGCGACGCGCCGCGCAGCTGCATCGGCTGCCACCGTCAGGACGACAAGCATGCCGGCAACGTCGGCGAGGCCTGTGCGGCCTGCCACGGCAAGCGCAGCTGGAAGATCCCGCGCTTCGACCACGATGTCGCCCGCTTCACGCTGCGCGGCGCCCACGCCGCCGCCAAGGTCCGCTGCGCCGATTGCCACCAGGACCTGAAGCACTACCGTGACACGCCGCGCGACTGCATCGGCTGCCACCGCAAGGACGACAAGCACGAGGGCCAGCTGGGCACGGCCTGCGAGAGCTGTCACAACGACCGCCGCTGGAAGGACGCGCCCTACGACCACAAGCTGGCCCGCTTCGCGCTGCTGGGTGCCCATGTGAAGGTCGAGTGCGGTGCCTGCCACAAGACGCTGCGCTACCGCGATGCACCGCGCGACTGCCTGGGCTGCCACCGCGCCGACGACCGCCACAAGGGTGCCCAGGGCCCGGCCTGCGAGAGCTGCCACAACGCGCGCCACTGGAAGCTGGCGCAGTTCGACCACACCCGTCAGACCCGCTACCCGCTGACCGGCAAGCACCAGCCGCTGACCTGCGAGGCCTGCCACCGCGCGCCGGCGCCGGCCGGGCGCAAGACCGCGCCGCTGGGCGACAGCTGCCAGTCCTGCCACCGCGGCGACGACGTCCATGACGGCGGCTTCGGCCTGCGTTGCGAGACCTGCCACCAGACCAGCGGCTGGCGCGAACTGCTGGCGCGCCGCCGCACATCCCCGTCACCCAGCCCTGCCTCGGGAGTGCCACGATGAGCCTGCTGCACCGATTGCTCTGCCTGCTGCTGCTGTGGGCCGGGCTGCTTGCCGCGTCGCCGGTGGCGGCCCAGACCGCCCGCAAGGACTTTGATCACCTGAGCACCGGCTTCGCGCTGCAGGGCGCCCATGCGAACGTGCGCTGCGAGTCCTGCCACCTCAATGGGCAGCTCAAGGGCACGCCGCGCGACTGCGCGACCTGCCACACCAGCGGCAGCAACTGGTCGCGCAACAACGTGGTCAAGTCGACGCAGCACGTGCAGACCACCCAGCGCTGCGACAGCTGCCACAGCACCCGCAGCTTCGACAACGCCCGCTTCGACCATGCCGGCACCGCGGCTGGCACCTGCGCCAGCTGCCACAACGGCGTCACCGCCACCGGCAAGAACGCGGGCCACCTGGCCACCAACGCCAGCTGCGACAGCTGCCACATCACCGCCACCTGGGCGGGCGCACGGCCCGACCACAGCGGCTACACCTCGGCCACCGACTGCGCCAGCTGCCACAACGGTCGCCAGGCGAGCGGCAAATCGACCAACCACATCCCCAGCGGCAGCGCCAACTGTCTGAGCTGCCACGGCACCGGCAGCTGGAAGCCCTCGCGCTGGAACCACACCCAGCAGCCGGTCGCGGCCCAGTGCGCCAGCTGCCACAACGGCAGCTATCCGCCGGCGGACGGCAAGTCGTCCAATCACCTGCCCTACCAGCAGGTCAGCGTCTCGGCCAGCGCCAACTGCGACGCCTGCCACAAGAGCGGCTATGCCAGCTGGAGCGGCGCGCGCTTCCATGCCAGCTTCAGCCCCACGGGCCAGTGCGCCACCTGCCACAACGGCAGCTACGCGTCGGCCCCCGGCAAGCCCGGCAACCACATCGCCACCACCGCGCCCTGCGAGGCCTGCCACAGCAGCGGAAACTGGTCGGTGTCCAAGGTCGACCACTCGGGCTTTGGCGCCACCACCAACTGCGCCAGCTGCCACAACGGCAGCACCGCCAGTGACAAGGGCGCCAGTCACATCCCGGTGGGCAGCACCAACTGCTTCAGCTGCCACAGCACCGGCACCTGGAAGCCCAGCAAGTGGAACCACACCCAGACCGTGGTCACCGCGCAGTGCGCCAGCTGCCACACCGGCCGCTACCCGCCGGCTGACGGCAAGCCGGGCAACCACGTGCCCTACCAGCAGGTGAGCGTGTCAGCCACGGCCAACTGCGATGCCTGCCACAAGGGCGGCTACGGCAGCTGGGACCCGGGCCGGTTCCACGCCAATTTCAATGCCAGCGGCCAGTGCAGCAGCTGCCACACCGGCAGCTACCTGGGCGCGGTGGGCAAGCCCGCCACCCCCGTGCACAACGGCGTGAGCAACTGCGAAGGCTGCCACAGCACCAGCAGCTGGGCCAGCAACGGCAAGCCCGACCACAGCGGCTTCGGCGCCACCACCACCTGCGCCAACTGCCACAACGGCAGCCAGGCCAGCGACAAGGGCCCCAGCCACATCCCGGTGGGCGCCACCAACTGCTTCAGCTGCCACAGTGTCAGCAGTTGGCGCCCCAGCAAGTGGAACCACACCCAGACCGTGGTCACCGCGCAATGCGCCAGCTGCCACACCGGCCGCTACCCGCCGGCCGACGGCAAGCCGGGCAACCACGTGCCCTACCAGCAGGTCAGCGTGTCGGCCAGCGCCAACTGCGACGCCTGCCACAAGGCCGGCTACGGCAGCTGGGACCCGGGCCGCTTCCACGCCTACTACAACGTCAGCAGCCAGTGCAGCGCCTGCCACACCGGCAGCTACCTCGGTGCGGTGGGCAAGCCCGCCACCCCCGTGCACAACGGCGTGAGCAACTGCGAAGGCTGCCACAGCACCAGCAGCTGGGCCAGCAACGGCAAGCCCGACCACAGCGGCTTCGGCGCCACCACCACCTGCGCCAACTGCCACAACGGCAGCCAGGCCAGCGACAAGGGCCCCAGCCACATCCCGGTGGGCGCCACCAACTGCTTCAGCTGCCACAGTGTCAGCAGTTGGCGCCCCAGCAAGTGGAACCACACCCAGACCGTGGTCACCGCGCAATGCGCCAGCTGCCACACCGGCCGCTACCCGCCGGCCGACGGCAAGCCGGGCAACCACGTGCCCTACCAGCAGGTCAGCGTGTCGGCCAGCGCCAACTGCGACGCCTGCCACAAGGCCGGCTATGGCAGCTGGGACCCGGGTCGCTTCCACGCCTACTACAACGTCACCAGCCAGTGCAGCACCTGCCACACCGGCGGCTACCTGGGCGCCGTGGGCAAGCCGGCCACGCCGATCCACAACGGCGTGACCAAGTGCGAGGACTGCCACAAGACCGGCAGTTGGGACAGCAATGGCAAGCCGGACCACTCGACCTACGGCAGCACCACCAACTGCGCCAACTGCCACAACGGCAGCCAGGCGATCGGCAAGGGCGCCCAGCACATCCCGGTGGGCCTGACCAACTGCTGGGCCTGCCACACGGTCACCGCCTTCAAGCCCAGCAAGTGGAACCACACCCAGGTGGTGGTCACCGCCCAGTGCGCCACCTGCCACACCGGCGGCTACCCGCCGGCCGAGGGCAAGCCGGGCACGCACGTGCCCTATCAGCTGATCCCGCCCTCGGCCAGCGCCAACTGCGATGCCTGCCACAAGGCCGGCTACAACAGCTGGAACCCCGGCCGCTTCCACCTGTACTTCAACGTCAGCAGCCTGTGCAGCACCTGCCACACCGGCAGCTACCTGGGTGCGGTGGGCAAGCCGGCCACCCCGGTGCACAACGGCGTGACCAAGTGCGAGGACTGCCACAGCACCGGCAGCTGGGCCACCACTGGCAAGCCCGACCACAGCGGCTTCGGCGCCACCACCAACTGCGGCGGCTGCCACAACGGCAGCCAGGCCATCGGCAAGGGCGCCAACCACATCCCGGTGGGCAACACCAACTGCTGGGCCTGCCACACCGTCACGGCCTTCAAGCCCAGCAAGTGGAACCACACCCAGACCGTGGTCACCGCGCAGTGCGCCAGCTGCCACACCGGCCGCTACCCGCCGGCCGACGGCAAGCCGACCAACCACGTGCCCTACCAGCAGATCGCGGTGATGGCCTCGGCCAACTGCGACGCCTGCCACAAGGGTGGCTACGCCAGCTGGAATCCGGGCCGCATCCACGCCTACTACAGCCTCAGCACGCAGTGCGGGACCTGCCACACCGGCAGCTACCTGGGCGCGGTGGGCAAGCCCGCCACCCCGGTGCACAACGGCGTGAGCGTCTGCGAGGACTGCCACCGCTCCACGTCCAGCTGGAACAACGTGCAGTACCGCCACTCGGCCACCGACCAGATCGGCTCGGGCACCTGCGACAACTGCCACAACGGCACCGTCGCGCGCGGCAAGCCGGCCACCCACATCCCGGTGACCGTGCCCACGGCCAAGTGCGACGCCTGCCACCGTTCGCAGGTGAGCTTCGGCACCTCGGTGACGATGAACCACTCGGCCGTGGCCAGCCAGACCTGCAAGGGCTGCCACATCAGCAGCTACGTGAGCCAGGGCCTGCAGGCCAAGCCGACCAACCACATCCCCGAGACCCAGCTGCTCAACGGCGCGGCCATGGACTGCAAGGCCTGCCACAACAGCACCGCCAGCTGGGGAACGATGCGCATGAACCACAACGGCAGCCTGGGTGGCGGCGCGGGCTGGTGCAAGGCCTGCCACGCCAGCGGGACCAGCTACCTGGGGAACATGGAGCGCAAGTCGCTGACCCACGAAGCCAAGGGCAAGACCCCGCTCGACTGCTCCGAATCCGGCTGCCACAAGCCCCTGGGCGGCAAGGGCAGCACGTATACCGAATGGGACTGAGGAGGCCCGACACATGACCCACCACCACCCCACCCGCCGACTGCACCGACCGCTGGCCCTGGCCGCCCTGACCGCGCTGGGCGCCCTGGGCGCACCCGCCGTGCAGGCCCAGGTCATCGACGAGCTGGCCTTGCGCCGCGAGGGCAAGGACGCGGTGATGACGATCCGCATGACGGTGCAGGTGCAGTTCCGCCGCAGCGTGGCCTCGGGCGGCGATGACCTGGTGCAGATCTACTACGACGTGGTGACCGCCCGCGAGCAGCCCAACTTCATCGACGGCGAGCGGCGTCAGCTGCAGGCCGGTGCGCTGCCGCGCGTCGTCGTCACCGAGGACGGCACGGCGCGCGAGCTGACCAACCGCAAGCTCGTCGTGCGCATCGACAAGGGCGTGCGCCTGCGCGCCCGCGCCGGCCGCGACAACCGCTCGATCGATGTGGTGCTCGAAGGCCAGGGCGAGGCGCTCAGCAGCGCCTCCTCGGCCCTGATCGAGCCGGCGCCGGTCATCGGCACGCCCAGCGACGCCGAGGTCACCGCCCGGGCCGGCCAGCTGATCGGGCTGGCCCGCGAATCGCTGACGCGGGGCGAGCCGGACCTCGCGATCGAGCAGCTCAACGAAGCCCTGAACCTGCCACCCAACCCCCGCACCCCCGAGGCCCAGGAGGCGATCGCCTCGGCGCGACTGGCCAAGGGCGACCGTGCCGGCGCGCAGCGCGAGGCCGAGCTGTACCTGCAGCTCTACCCCTCGGGCAACGGCGTGCCCCGGATGCGCGGCCTGCTGGCCGAGCTGGGTGGCGGCAGCGCTCCGGCACCCACCCTGGCGCAGGCCGAGCCGGCCGACGCCACGCGCCGCGCCACCACCAGCCAGCTCAACGGCTCGTGGTCGCAGTACTTCTACGGTGGTGCCTCGCAGACCCAGACCCAGCTCAAGGACACGCCGCTCGAGGGCCAGCTGCCCAAGATCATTTCCGACACCACGCTGTCGGGCACCGACCAGAAGCAGGTCTCGTCGTCGATCGACCTGAACTGGCGCCAGCGCGACGCCGAACGCGACCTGCGCGCCGCCTTCCGCGACAACCACACCTACGAAATGATGCCCGGCCGGCCGTCGCGCAACCGCCTGACCGCGGCCTATGTCGACTGGAAGGAGGCCGGCCCCGGCCTGCAGGCCCGGGTGGGTCGGCAAAGCGGTCTGGGCGGTGGCGTGCTGGGCCGCTTCGACGGCATCCAGGGCAGCTGGACCTTCAAGCCGAAGTGGAAGATCGGCGCCGTCGCCGGCCAGCCCACCGACGACCTGCTCGACACGCGGCGCTACTTCGGCGGCCTCTCGCTGGACGCCGAGGCGCTGACCGAGAACCTCGGCGCCAGCCTCTACGTGATGCAGCAGCAGATCGACGGCGAGGTCGATCGCCGCGCCATGGGCCTGGACATGCGCTGGTTCGAAGGGGCCACCTCGGTCTTCAGCCAGTATGAATACGACCTGACGCTGCGTGGCACCAACGTGGCCTCGCTGCAGGGCACGACCACGCTGTCGGGCGGCACCACCCTCAACATCCTGGCCGACTACCGCGCCGTGCCGCTGCTGATGCTGGGCAACGCGCTGTTCTTCGCCGACCCCAGCCGCGCGCTGCCGCGGCGCCTGTCCGACCTGCTGGCCTACCGCAGCCTGAGCGACCTGCGCCACTCGGTGGCAGCCACGACCGCCTACTCCAAGCAGGGCCTGGTGGGCGTGACCCACCCGGTCACGCCGCAGTGGCAGGTGGGCGCCGACATCCGCCTGACCAGCGTCGGCGCGATCGCGCCGGTGCCCTCGATCAACTACCCCGGCAGCCCGGCCTCGGGCAACATCCTGTCGGGCAGCCTGCAGCTGATCGGCACCAACCTCTACTCCGAGCGCGACACCCACGTGGCCAGCCTGACGCTGTTCAAGCAGCCCGGTCACAACGGCTGGCAGCTGAGCTACAACAACATGTCGGTGCCCATGGCGCGGCTGCAGCTGGAGCCGTCCCTGCGCATCTACGGTGACAATGGCACCGGCGGCGTGAAGACCCTGCGCTGGAGCCCGGGCCTGCGGCTGGCCTGGCGCGGCGGCGAGAAATGGGTCATCGAGGGCGAGGTCAGCGCCGAATCCAGCAAGACCACCAGCCCGACACTGAACGACAACTCGACACGCGTGTTCTATTACCTGGGTTACCGGCTTGACCTCTGACGATGCAGACCTGCTGACCGCCACCGACCTCGGCTGCCGCCGGGGCGGCCGGCGTGTCTTCAGTGGCGTGGGCCTGCGGCTGCGCGCGGGCCAGGCCCTGTGGCTCCGGGGTGCCAACGGCAGCGGCAAGACCAGCCTGCTGCGCCTGCTGGCCGGTCTGGCGCCGGCGGCCTCGGGTCGCATCGACCGCCAGGCGCCCGTGGCCTACCTGGGCCACAGCAATGCGCTGAAGGACGAACTGAACGTGGGCGAGGCCCTGCGCTTCCTGTGCAGCCTGCACGGCCCGGTGCCCGAGGAAGCCCGGCTGCGCGCCGTGCTCGAGCGGGTGGGCCTGGGCCGGCGCCTGGCGTTCCCGGTGCGCAAGCTCTCGCAGGGCCAGCGGCGCAAGCTGGCGCTGGCGCGTCTGTGGCTGGGCGAGGCCCGGATCTGGCTGCTCGACGAACCCTACGACGCCCTCGACCGCGAGGCCTGCGCCCTGCTCGACCAGGTGCTGCAGGACCACCGCCAGGCTGGCGGCGCCGTGGTGCTGACCAGCCACCAGGCGGTGCATCTGCCGGGTCTGGAGACGCTGGACCTGTCCGCCGCTGTCTCATGATCGACCTGCTGCGCCGTGACCTGCTGCTGGCCGCCCGATCGCCCGGGCAGTGGCTGCTGCCGCTGGCCTTCTTCATTGCCGCGCTCGCGCTGTTTCCGCTGGGCGTGGGGGCCGATGCAGCGCTGCTCTCGCGCATCGCGCCGGGCGTGGTGTGGGTGTGCGCGCTGCTGGCGATGATGCTGTCGGTGGGCACGCTGTTCACCGGCGACTGGCAGGACGGCACGCTGGAGCAGATGCTGATCGGCCGCCACTGGCTGCCCGGCCTGGTCGCCGTGCGCGTGCTGGCGCACTGGCTGCAGGGCGGCGCGCCACTGGTGCTGCTGGCGCCGCTGGCCGGGCTGCTGTTCAACCTGGACGCCGCCACCTCGGGCATGCTGGCGCTGGCGCTGCTGCTGGGCACGCCGGTGCTGAGCCTGCTGGGCGCCCTGGGCGGCGCGCTGACGCTGGGCCTGCGCAACGGCGCCACGCTGGTCTTCCTGCTGGTGCTGCCGCTGGCGGTGCCGGCGCTGATCTTCGGCAGTGGCGCGGTGGTGGCGGCGCAGCATGGCGAGTCGGCGCAGGCGCCTTTGTCGCTGCTGGGCGCGCTGCTGATCCTGACCACCCTGGTGGCGCCGCCGGCCACCGCCGCTGCACTGCGCATCGCTGTTGAATGACGCCATGAACGCTCCCCTGCGCTGGACCACCTTCGCCGCCCCGTCGCGCTTCGATGCGCTGGCCGCCGCCGCCACGCCCTGGTGCTGGGCGGTGGCCGCCCTCACCGGCCTGGCGGGCCTGTGGATGGGCTTCTTCGTCGCCCCCACCGACTTCCAGCAGGGCGAGGCCTACCGCATCATCTTCATCCACGTGCCCGCCGCCTGGATGAGCATGCTGCTGTACCTGGCGATCGCCTTCTGGAGCGCGCTGGGCTGGGGCCTGAACGCCCGCATGGGCAGCACGCTGGCGCGCGCCATCGCGCCCACCGGGGCGATGTTCACCGCGGTGGCCCTGGTCACCGGTGCGCTGTGGGGCCAGCCCACCTGGGGCACCTGGTGGGTGTGGGATGCGCGGCTCACCTCGGAGCTGATCCTGCTGCTGCTCTACCTGGGCTACATCGCGCTGGTCGAGGCGATTGACGACCCGCGCCGCTCGGCCCAGGCCGGCGCGCTGCTGTCGCTGGTAGGGGCTCTTAATGTGCCCATCATCTATTTTTCGGTACGCTGGTGGAACACGCTGCACCAGGGCGCCTCTATCAGCATGACGGCGGCCCCGAAGATGGCGCAGACCATGTTGCAGGCCATGGGCCTGATGACGATCGCCTTCTGGGCCTTCGCCTTCGCCGTGATCTTCAGCCGCGCCCGTGCGCTGGTGCTGGAGCTTGAATCCGAATCCGACTGGGTGGCCCAGCGCTACCGACACACCGAGGAATCCTGAGAATGCAGTGGGACTCACTGGACGCCTTCCTGGCCATGGGCGGTCATGGCCGCTTTGTCTGGGGCGCCTATGCCTTCACCGTGCTGGTGATGGCGGTGGATGCGATCACCTCGCGGCGGCGCCTGGCCCGTGCCCGCGCTGCCGCACGCGAAGGGGCTGAGGCATGACGCCGCGCCAGAAGCGATTCACCATCATCGGCGTGGTGCTGCTGGCGCTGGCGGGCATCGCGGCGCTGGTGCTGAATGCCTTCCGCAGCAACATGGTGTTCTTCTACACGCCCAGCCAGATCGCCGCGGGCGAGGCGCCGAAGGAGCGCACCTTCCGCCTGGGCGGCCTGGTCAAGGCCGGCAGCGTCAGCCGCGAGGGCATCACCGCCCAGTTCGTCGTCACCGACACGGTGCGCGAGGTGCCGGTGCGCTTCGACGGCACGCTGCCCGACCTCTTCAAGGAGGGCAAGGGCGTGGTCGCGCAGGGCACGCTGGGCCCGGACGGCGGCTTCATGGCCAAGGAAGTGCTGGCCAAGCACGACGAGAACTACATGCCGCCCGAGGCGGCTGAAGCCCTGAAGAAGGCCGGCCAGGCGCCGGCCCCCAGCGAGACGCTGGTGGTGCCCCAAGGAGGCCCGAAGTGATCCCTGAACTCGGCCACCTGGCCCTGATCCTGGCGCTGGGCGTGGCCCTGCTGCAAGGCGTGATGCCGCTGATGGGCGCGCAGCGCGGCCGCGCCGACTGGATGGCCCTGGGCCGTCCGCTGGCGGCCTGGCAGGCCCTGTTGGTGTTCATCGCGCTGGGCTGTCTGGCGGCGTCGTTCGTGCGGCACGACTTCTCGGTGCTGTACGTGGCCACCAATTCGAACTCGGCCCTGCCGCTGGCCTACCGGCTGGCCGGCGTCTGGGGCGGCCACGAGGGCTCGCTGCTGCTGTGGTTGGGCATGCTGTCGGTGTGGTCGCTCGCGGTGGCGGCGTTCTCACGCTCGCTGCCCGAGGCCGTGATGGCGCGCGTGCTGGCGGTGATGGGCTGGATCGGCGTGGGCTTCCTGGCCTTCACGCTGTTCACCTCCAACCCCTTTGATCGCCTGATTCCCGCCGCCCCGGACGGCCGCGACCTGAACCCGCTGCTGCAGGACCCGGGCATGGTCTTCCACCCGCCGATGCTCTACATGGGCTACGTGGGCTTCTCGGTGGCCTATGCCTTCGCGATCGCGGCGCTGATCGGCGGCCACCTGGACGCCACCTGGGCGCGCTGGTCGCGCCCCTGGACGGTGGCGGCCTGGATCTTCCTGACCCTGGGCATCGCGCTGGGCAGCGCCTGGGCCTACTATGAGCTGGGCTGGGGCGGCTGGTGGTTCTGGGACCCGGTGGAGAACGCCTCCTTCATGCCCTGGCTGCTGGGCACGGCGCTGATCCACTCGCTGGCGGTGACCGAGAAGCGCGGCAGCTTCAAGGCCTGGACGGTGCTGCTGGCCATCGTCGCGTTCTCGCTGTCGCTGCTGGGCACCTTCCTGGTCCGCTCGGGCGTGCTGTCCAGCGTGCATGCCTTCGCCACCGACCCGCGCCGCGGCCTGTTCATCCTGGGCTTCCTGGTGATCGTGGTGGGTGCGTCGCTGCTGCTCTACGCCTGGCGCGCCAGCCACGTGGGCCTGGGCCAGCGCTTTGCCGCGGTGTCCAAGGAGGCCGCGCTGCTGGCCAACAACATGCTGTTCGCGGCCGCCTGCGGCGCGGTGCTGCTGGGCACGCTCTACCCGCTGTTCCTGGACGCCATGGGCCTGGGCAAGATCTCGGTGGGCCCGCCCTACTTCGACCAGGTCTTCACCGGCCTGATGGCGCCGATGATCTTCCTGCTGGGCGTGGGCCCGCTGGCGCGCTGGAAGGGCGACGAGATCCCGTCACTGGCGCGCCGCGTGCGCTGGGCGGCCGTGGTCACGGTGCTGGCCGCCGCCGCCACGGCGGTGCTGGCGGGGCGCGCCTCCTTCGGCTCGGTGCTGGGCTACCTGATGGCCTACTGGGTCGCTGCCGGCGTGCTGACCGACCTGGCTGAACGCCTGCTGCCGGCCGCCCGCGCCGGCCGGGCGATGCAGGCGCTGCGGCAGATCGGCCGCGCACAGGGCGGCATGCTGCTGGCCCACCTGGGCGTGGCGGCCTTCATTCTGGGCGTGACGGTGGTGCGCACCCACGAGACCGAGCGCGACGTGCGCATGATGCCCGGCGACAGCACCCAGGTCGGTGGCTACCAGTTCACGCTGAAGTCGCTGGACGAGGTGCCCGGGCCCAACTACCGCGCGATGCAGGGCACGGTCGAGGTCACCCGCAACGGCGCGGTGGTGGCCACGCTGACGCCGCAAAAACGCATCTACCGCGTGCAGAGCAATCCGATGACCGAGGCCGCGATCGACACCAACCTGGCGCGCGACCTGTATGTCTCGATGGGCGAGGCCCTGCCCGACGGCGCCTGGACACTGCGCGTGCAGCACAAGCCGATGATCACCTGGATCTGGCTGGGCTGCGTGCTGATGTCGCTGGGCGGCGCGCTGGCCGTCAGCGACCGCCGCTACCGCAGCGCGCGCCGCGCCACCAGCACGGCCAGCGCGGCCAGCGCAGCACAGGGAGCCCCGGCATGAAGAAGCTGCTGATTCCGCTGGCGCTGTTCCTGGTGCTGGCCGGTTTCCTGTTCGTCGGCCTGTCGCGCGACCCGCGCGAGGTGCCTTCGCCGCTGGTCGGCAAGTCGGCCCCGCCGTTCGCCGCACCCACGCTGGCCGACGCGCAGCAGCGCATCAGCCGCGAAGACCTGCTGGGTCGTGCCTGGGTGCTCAATGTCTGGGCCAGCTGGTGCGGCGCCTGCCGCGACGAGCACCCGGTGCTGGTCGAGTGGTCGCGCCGACCGGGCCAGACGGTCAAGCTGATCGGCCTGAACTACAAGGACCAGCGCGCCGACGGCCTGCAGTGGCTGCGCCAGCTGGGCAACCCCTACACCACCTCGATCTTCGACCCCGACGGCCGCATCGGCCTGGACTATGGCGTCTACGGCGTGCCCGAGACCTTCGTCATCGACGCCCAGGGCGTGGTGCGCATGAAGCACATCGGCCCGGTGACGCCCGAGGTCCTGCGCGACAAGATCGAACCGCTGCTGAAGCAACTCAATGGCTAGACGACTGCTCATCGCCAGCGCGCTGCTGGCCGCCACCCTGAACGCCTGGGCGGGTGAAGCCCGCTCGGTGGCTGACGACCCGGCGCTGGAGGCGCGGATGATGGCGATCGCCACCGAGCTGCGCTGCCTGGTCTGCCAGAACCAGACCGTGGCCGACTCGCATGCCGGCCTGGCCGTGGACCTGCGCCAGCAGATCCGCGAGCAGCTGGCCGCCGGCAAGACCGACGAGCAGGTGCGCAGCTTCATGACCGACCGCTATGGCGACTTCGTGCTCTACAAGCCGCCGCTGAACGCCCGCACCGCGCTGCTGTGGGGCGGGCCGGCGCTGCTGAGCCTGGGCGCCCTGCTGGGCCTGGGCTGGCTGCTGCGCCGCCGCGCCCGCCTGCCCGACGAGGCCTTCGACCCCGAGACGCCCGACGAGGGCCAGAGTGAATTGCCCCGATCATGACCACTGATGCCATCGCCGCGCTGAAAGACCAGCTGCGGCAAATCGACGCCCTGGCCACCAGCGGCGCCCTGTCCCCCGAGGCGGCCGCCACCGCCCGGGCCGAGCTTGAACGCCGCCTGGTGGACGCCGTGATGGCCAGCCCGGCCGCGGCGACCCCGGCCCCCGCGGCCACTGCGGCAGCGCCAGCCGCCCCCACCCCCGCTGCACCGCGGGTCAGCCGCCGCACCGCGCTGGCGATGGCCGGTTTCGTGCTGCTGTTCGGCGCCGCGATGTACGCCTGGCGCGGCAACCTGCCGGGCTGGTCGGTTCAGCCGGGCAGCCCGGCGGCGGCCCCGGCCGAGACCGGCGCCGCGCCGGGCCAGGCGCCGCACGCCATGGGCACGCAGCAGATCGAGGACATGCTCGCGTCGCTGACCGAACGCCTGAAGGCCAAGCCGGACGATGCCGAAGGCTGGCTGATGCTGGGTCGCTCGTATTCGGTGCTGGGCCGCTTCAGCGAAGCCGTGCCGGCCTACCGCAAGGTGCTGGCCCTGCAGCCCGCCAATGGCCAGGCGCTGGCCGACCTGGCTGACGCGCTGGCCATGGTCAATGGCCGCAGCTTCCAGGGCGAGCCGACCCAGCTGATCGCCGCCGCCCTGAAGGCCGAGCCCGACAACCTGAAGGCGCTGGCCCTGGCCGGCTCGCTGGCCTTCGACAACGGCGACCCCAAGACCGCGGTGCGCCACTGGGAACGCGCGGTCAAGGTGGGCCCGCCGGACTCCGACCTGGTCAAGCAGCTGCAGAGCGCGCTGGCCGAGGCCCGTCAGGCCGCCGGACTGCCAGCGGCCGAGGCGTCGCCGGCGCCGGCCACGCCGGTGGCCGCGGCCGGCGCCTCGGTCAGCGGCCGGGTCGAGCTGTCGGCGGCCCTGGCCGCCAAGGCCGCGCCGGACGACACCGTGTTCATCTTCGCCCGCCCGGCCGAAGGCTCGCGCATGCCGCTGGCCATCCTGAAGAAGCGCGTGCGCGACCTGCCGGCCGACTTCACGCTGGACGACTCGATGGCCATGAGCCCCGCCGCGCGGCTGTCGGGCGCGCCTGCGGTGGTGGTGGGAGCGCGCGTGTCCAAGTCGGGCCAGGCGATGCCGCAGCCGGGTGATCTGGAAGGCCTGAGCGCCAGCGTGGCGCCCGGCGCCAGCGGGCTGCGCATCGTCATCGAGCGCGAGGTGCGCTGAGCCCCGCGGAGTCGCCATGGGTCTGAGCCTGATCGCACCGTATGCGGTGGTGCTGCTGCTGGCCGTGGGTCTGCATCTGGGCTGGCGTCGGCGCCGGCAACGCCTGGACGCGCAGGCGCATGCGCAGAGCGTGGCGGCCGGCCTGAACGAGCCGGCCACGCTGCACCCGGTGGTGGACCCGGCGCGCTGCATCGGCTCGGGCACCTGCGTGCGCGACTGTCCCGAGGGGGCGCTGGGCATCGTCGGCGGCAAGGCGGTGCTGATCAACGCCTCGGCCTGCATCGGCCACGGCGCCTGCCACGCGGCCTGTCCCTTCGACGCGATCAGCCTGGTCTTCGGCACCGCGCGGCGCGGCGTCGACATCCCGCTGCTGCAACCCGACTTCCAGACCAATGTGCCGGGCATCTACATCGCCGGCGAGCTGGGCGGCATGGGCCTGATCCGCAAGGCCGCCGAGCAGGGCCGCCAGGCGATGGAGGCCATCGCCGGCGGACGACCGCGGGCCGTGGACGCTGACGAACTGGATGTGCTGATCGTGGGCGCAGGGCCGGCCGGCCTGAGCGCCGGCCTGGCCGCGCTCGAGCGCGGCCACCGCTTCGCGATCCTGGAGCAGGAAAACTCGCTGGGCGGCTCGATCTTCCACTACCCGCGCCAGAAGGTGGCGATGACCGCGCCGGTCAAGCTGTCGCTGGTGGGGCTGGTGAAGATGAACGAGATCAGCAAGGAGGACCTGCTGGCCTTCTGGCACGGCGTGACGCTGCAGCATCAGTTGCCGCTGCAATACGGCGAACGCATGACCGGTGTGCGTGCGCTCGATGATGGCGGCTTCGAGGTGCAGACCGGCCGGCGCATCTGGCGCGCCCGCAGCGTGCTGCTGGCCATCGGCCGGCGCGGCACGCCGCGCACGCTCGACGTGCCGGGCGAGGACCTGCCCAAGGTGGCCTACCGGCTGGTTGATCCGGTGCAGTACGCCGGCCAGGCGGTGCTGGTGGTGGGCGGCGGCGACAGTGCGCTGGAGGCGGCGATCGCCTTGGCCGGCGAAGCGGGCACGCAGGTGACGCTGAGCTACCGCGGCGAGGCCTTCTCACGCGTCAAGGCCAAGAACCGCGACACGCTGGCCGCGTTGCAGCAGGCGGGCCGTGTGGACGTGCAGTTGGGCTCGCAGGTCGAGCGCATCACGCCCGGCGAGGTGCTGCTGCGCCGCGCCGACGGCATGACCCGTACCTTGGACAACCAGGCGGTGATCATCTGCGCCGGGGGCGTGCTGCCGACCCCGCTGCTGCAGGAGATCGGCATCCGCTTCGAGACCAAGCACGGCAGCGCCTGAGGGCGCTGCCGCCAGCGCAGACTCAGGCGCCGCGGATGCGCGCCACCAGGGCCTGGGTGAAGGCCGCGGTGCTGGCCTTGCCGCCCAGGTCGCCGGTGCGAACCTTGTCGATGTTCAGCGTGGCGTCGATGGCCTGGCGCAGGCGCCGCGCCTTGTCCAGGTGGCCCACGTGCTCCAGCATCATCGCCGCGGCCAGCATCAGCGCCACCGGGTTGGCGATGCCCTTGCCGGCAATGTCCGGCGCACTGCCGTGCACCGCCTCGAAGATGGCCGCATCGGCGCCGATGTTGGCGCCCGGCGCCATGCCCAGGCCCCCCACCAGGCCCGCCACCAGATCGGAGAGGATGTCGCCGAACAGGTTGGTGGTGACGATCACGTCGAACTGCCAGGGGTTGAGCACCAGCTTCATCGCGCAGGCGTCGACGATCACCGTGTCGAAGGCGATGCGCCCCTTGTACTTCTCCTCATACAGCTGCTCGCCGGTCTCCTTGAAGATGCCGGTCAGCGCCTTCATGATGTTGGCCTTGTGCACCAGCGTGATCTTCTTGCGCCCGGTGGCGATCGCGTGTTCGAACGCGTACTCCAGGATGCGGCGGCAACCGGCGCGCGTGTTGATGCCGGTGGCCATGGCCACCGCGTGCGGGTCGCCGTCGATCTGCACGTAGTGCTCGTGGCCGATGTACAGGCCCTCGAGGTTCTCGCGCACCACGACCAGGTCGATCTTGTCGAACCGGCCGCCGGGGATGACGGTCAGCGCCGGGCGCAGGTTGGCGAAGAGCTTGAACTCCTCGCGCAGGCGCACGTTGGACGAGCGGTAGCCGCCACCCACCGGCGTCTCCAGCGGACCCTTCAGGGCCAGCCGGGTGCGGCGAATGCTGTCCAGCGTGGCCGGCGGCAGCGGGTCGTTGCAGGCCTGCACCCCCCCAGGCCGGCGGTCTGCGCGTCCCAGTCGAAGGGCGCGCCCAGCGCGTCCAGCGCCGCCAGGGTGGCGTCCATGATCTCGGGGCCGATGCCGTCACCGGCGATCAGCGTGGCGGGGATGCGGGCGGTGGGATCGGACATCGCAGGGGGCCTCTCAGTGCAGGGAATGCGCCGAGGATAACCCCCCGCGTTGTCACCTGGCTGTCAGGCCGGCACGCTGGGCAGGCCGGACAGCGCCATGGCCAGTTCGGCCTCGTCGTAGTCCTGGTCGACCAGCTTGCCGCTGAAGTAGTCGGAGTAGGCCGCCATGTCGAAGTGGCCGTGGCCGCACAGGTTGAACAGGATCACCTCGGACTTGCCCTCGCGCTTGCAGCGCAGCGCCTCCTCGATGGCGCCCTTGACCGCGTGGTTGGCCTCGGGCGCCGGCACGATGCCCTCGGCACGGGCGAAGGTCACGCCAGCCTCGAAGCAGGCCTTCTGGTGGTAGGCCACCGCCTCGATCAGGCCCAGCTCCTTGCAGTGCGAGACCATCGGCGCCATGCCGTGGTAGCGCAACCCGCCCGCGTGGAAGCCCGGCGGCGTGAAGGTGCTGCCCAGCGTGTGCATCTTGGTCAGCGGCGTCAGGTGGGCGGTGTCGCCGAAGTCGTAGGCGTACTTGCCGCGCGTCAGGCTGGGGCAGGCGGCGGGCTCGACCGCGACGATGCGGCGCCGGCGACCGCCGCGCAGCTGCAGGCCGATGAAGGGGAAGGCGATGCCGGCGAAGTTGCTGCCGCCGCCGGTGCAGCCCACCACCACGTCGGGGTCGTCGCCGGCCATGGCCAGCTGGGCAATCGCCTCCTGGCCGATGATGGTCTGGTGCAGCAGCACGTGGTTGAGCACCGAGCCCAGCGCGTACTTGGTGTCGTCACGTTGCGCGGCCAGCTCCACCGCCTCGGAGATGGCGATGCCCAGGCTGCCCGGGTGGTCGGGGCGCTGGGCCAGGATGGCGCGACCCGACTGCGTGAGCTCGGACGGCGAGGCCACGCAGGTGGCGCCGTAGGTCTCCATCACCGCACGGCGGTAGGGCTTCTGGTTGTACGACACGCGCACCTGGAAGACCTGCACCTCGATGCCGAACAGCGCGCCGGCGAAGGACAGCGAGGTGCCCCACTGGCCGGCCCCGGTTTCGGTGGTCAGCTTGCGGATGCCGGCCTGCTGGTTGTACCAGGCCTGCGGAATCGCGGTGTTGGGCTTGTGCGAGCCGGCCGGGCTGACGCCCTCGTACTTGTAGTAGATCTTCGCCGGCGTGCCCAGCGCCTCTTCCAGTCGGCGCGCGCGGTGCAGCGGGCTGGGCCGCCACTGGCGGAAGACCTGGCGCACCGGCTCGGGGATCTCGATGTAGCGCTCGGTGGACACCTCCTGGCCGATCAGCGCCATCGGGAACAGTGGCGCCAGGTCATCCGGGCCCACCGGCTGCAGCGTGCCGGGGTGCAGCACCGCGGGCAGCGGTACCGGCAGATCGGCCGCCAGGTTGTACCAGTCCTTGGGCATCTGCTCTTCGCTCAGCAGGTACTTGATGGTGTCACTCACAGCTGCATGCTCCTCGTTCGTTGTGCAGGGATTGGGTGCTCCGGTTGGGTCCGGTCGTCATTAAGGGCAGAATGCGCGCCGTGCTGCGGCGCAGCACGCGCTGCCTGCCCGAACATCCTGCCCTGACCCGAGGGAACTGACGATGAGTGTTCACCCTGCCGAATCCAGCGCCCCTGCGGCGCGTCAAGCGATGAGCCTGCCGCGGCTGCGCGACATGGCCGCGCGTGGCGAGAAGATCACGATGCTGACCTGCTACGACGCCACCTTCGCGCGCGTGCTGGAAGACGCCGGCGTCGAGGTGCTGCTGGTCGGCGATTCACTGGGCAACGTGATCCAGGGCGACACCAGCACCGTGCCGGTGGCCCTGGTCGACATGGAGTACCACACCCGCTGCGTGGCGCGCGGCAAGCGCAGCGCCTGGCTGGTGGCCGACCTGCCCTTTGGCGCCTATGAACGCTCGCCCGAGCAGGCCTTCGATTCGGCGGTGAAGCTGATGCGCGCCGGCGCGCAGATGGTCAAGCTCGAGGGCGGCGGCGTGCTGGTCGACACCGTGCGCTTCCTCACCGAGCGCGGCATCCCGGTCTGCGCCCACCTGGGCCTGACGCCGCAGCGCGTGCATGCGCTGGGCGGCTTCCGGGTGCAGGGCCGCGACGACGCCGGCGCCGCCGTGCTGCGCGCCGACGCCAAGGCCATGGCCGAGGCTGGCGCCGCGATGCTGGTGCTGGAGCTGGTGCCCTCCAGCGTGGGCCGCCAGATCACCGAGGACAACCCGGGCCTGCTGACGATCGGCATCGGCGCCGGCGCCAGCACCAGCGGCCAGGTGCTGGTGCTGCACGACCTGCTGGGCATCACGCCTGGCAAGCGGCCGCGCTTCGTGCGCGACTTCACCCATGTGCCCGGCAGCGAGGTGGGCCTGGGCATCCGCGACGCGGTACGCACCTACGTCGACGACGTCAAGGCGCTGCGCTTCCCCGACGAATCGATCCACGGCTTCTGATCCCCATGCGCGTCATCCACACCCTGGCCGAACTGCGTGAGACCCTGGCGGGGCAGCGGCGCACCGCCTTCGTGCCCACGATGGGCAACCTGCACGCGGGTCACCTGTCGCTGGTGCGCGAGGCCCGGCGTCATGGCGGCCCGGTGGTGGCCAGCATCTTCGTCAACCGGCTGCAGTTCCTGCCGCACGAGGACTTCGACCAGTACCCCCGCACGCTGGAGCGCGACTGCGAACTGCTCGCGCCCGAAGGCTGCGACATCGTCTTCGCGCCCTCCGAGCGCGAGCTCTACCCCGAGCCCCAGGCCTACAAGGTGGCGCCGCCGCCGGCGCTGGCCGACATCCTGGAAGGCGAGTTCCGCCCTGGCTTCTTCACCGGCGTGTGCACGGTGGTGATGAAGCTCTTCCAGTGCGTGCAGCCGGCGCTGGCGGTGTTCGGCCAGAAGGACTACCAGCAGCTGATGGTGATCCGCGGCATGGTGCGCCAGTTCGCGATGCCGATCGAGATCATCGGCGCACCCACGGTGCGCGCCGACGACGGCCTGGCGCTGTCGTCGCGCAATGGCTACCTGGGCACGACCGAACGCCATGAGGCGGTGGAGCTGTCGCATGTGCTGCAGCAGTTGGCCGCCGGAGCCCATGACCCCAGGCGCGCGCTGGCGGCGCTCGAAGCCGACGCCGCCGCCGCCCTGCGCGGCCGCGGCTGGGCGCCCGACTACCTCACGCTGCGCCGCCGCGCCGACCTGCTGCCGCCCACCGACGAGGAGCGCCTGAACCGCATCCCGATGGTGGCGCTGGGCGCGGCGCGCCTGGGCAGCACCCGGCTGATCGACAACCTGGAGTGCTGAGCGCCGCCCTGGCAGGCAGGCGCTCCCGCGCAGCACGGTGTGGCGGTGCGCGAGGCGCCGCCTCGTCCCGCGCCGGGTGATCGAACACCGGCGCTGGCTGGGCTCAACGCGAGCGATTCGCGCTACCAGCCTCAGTGCGGGTCTTTTCTCGCGGGGCGATGTCGGCCGCGCTCGGGCCACCCCACAATCGGTCAGTCCCCACCCTCTTCAGGAGCCCGCAATGAAAGGCGACGCCAAGGTCATCGAGTACCTCAATGCCCAGCTGAAGTGTGAACTCACCGCGATCAACCAGTACTTCCTGCACGCCCGGATGCTGAAGAACTGGGGGCTGAGCAAGCGAGCCAAGCACGAGTACGAAGAGTCGATCGAGGAGATGAAGCACGCCGACAAGCTGGTCGAGCGCGTGCTGATGCTGGAGGGCCTGCCCAACCTGCAGGACCTGGGCAAGCTCTACATCGGCGAGAACGCCATCGAGGTGCTGCACTGCGACCTGCGGCTGGAACAGGCCTCGCACCCGCTGCTGAAGGAGGCGATCGCCCACTGCGAATCGGTGCGCGACTATGTCTCACGCGACATCCTGCTGGAGATCCTCGACGACACCGAGGAGCACATCGACGACCTCGAAACCCAGATCGGCCTGGTCGCCCAGGTGGGCGAGCCCAACTGGCTGCAGTCCCAGATGGGCGAGTCGTCCTGACGCGGGATCGGGCGGCGCCGGGGTGATCACCCCTGGTTGGGCTAATGCTATTGCGACTGATTCGCATTTTGTATATGCTTCAGTCCTGTCCACCACCTGCCTGCCCGAGCCCGCCATGATCGTCTGCCTGTGCCACCGCGTCAGCGACCGCGACATCCGCCACGCGGTGCAGGTGCAGGGCGTGCGCGACTTTGAACAGCTCAAGGACCTGACGCGCGCCGCCTCCTGCTGCGGCTGCTGCCACGACTGCGCACGTGAAGTGTTCGAGGAGGCCGTGGCCGGGCCGATGCAGGGGCTTCGCCAGGCCGCGATGCCGTCGGCTGCTGCCTGACGACTGCGACGACAGCCCTCAGCGCGGCGGCTCAGGGGCAGCGTCGCAGGCCGCCGGCGGCTTGGGCAGGGTGGCCACCTCCGCGCGACGCCAGCCGCCCTCAGAATCGGGCAGCAGTTCGCTGATCTGAAGCGTGCACCGGTCGTTGTTCTCGATGGTGTAGTTCGCTTCGTAGCGGCCGCCGGCCCGGGCATGGAAATGCGTCTCGACCTTGCATTTGTCCAGCAGCCCGGCCACGGGCAGCAGTGAGCTGCTGGCCGTGGCCAGCACAACCAGCGTGCGATCCGCCTCGACCGTCGCCTCGTAGATCTGCGCCGGCGGCACCGCCGGCTTCAGCGGCATGTCCAGGGTCGGGTGGCCGCCGAACAAGTTGGCGACACCCAGGAGTGCGAAGCGATAGACCTTGGTGGGCCGGCACTCCGGGGCGTGGCCGATGATCATGTTGGTGTTGAACGCCCGGGCCGCGGTCAGGCGTATCTGGGCGGTCGGCGCGCCCGCAGGCGGCTCATAGGCATGCACGGCGGCGCTGCCCAGCACGCTCGACCAGAACAAGGCCAACAGGGGAAGCGACGGTCGACGGAACAGGTTCATGGGATGTCGAAGCAGTGCAAGCGCTCAGGCTACCATGTGACGACTCCGGCGCAGGCCGAGATCAGGGAGACAGAGCATGCATCTGCCATAGGGCCGCTGGGCCGCGACCGTCTTGACGCTGTGGGCCCCACAAGCGGGCGCACAGACCGCTCCGATCGAGCGCGTCACTGTCTACCCCGGCCTGGCCGAGGTCGAGCGCGTGGCGCGTGTGGCGCCCGGCAGCCGTGAGCTGGTGCTGGACTGCCTGAGCGCGCAGTTCGACATGGGCTCGCTGCGGCTGGAGCCCGATGCCGCGCTGCGCACCGGCGCAGTCACCGCGCTGAACCGGCCGCGCGAGCAGGCGCCCGAATGCCAGGCCACGCCGCTGGATGCCCGCGTGCGAGCGCTGGAAGACAAGCTCGCCGCGCTGGATGCCGAACACGAGGGCCACGCGCTGGCCCTGGGCTACCTGCGCGCGCTGGCGCCTGCCGATGCCGCCAGCGCCCCGCGCGTGCCGGCGCCCGCGGGCAACCTCGCCGCCCAGCTGGCCGCGATGCAGAAGGCAGGCCAGACTGCACTGAACGAGCAGCACCGGATCGAGCGCGAGCGCGAAGCACTGCGCCGTGAGCTCTCGCCGCTGAAGGCCGAACGCGACCGCCTGCTGCAGCAGGGCGGCGAGGTGCGCCAGCTGCGCATCGCCGTGGCGGCCAGCGCCGAGGCCACGCTGCGCCTGCGCTACCAGGTGGCCGGACCGACCTGGGCACCGGCTTACCGCGCCCAGCTCGACACCACCGCGGGCCAGCTCGAGATCGAGCGCCTGGCTCAGGTGCTGCAGCGCAGCGGTGAGGACTGGCGCGGCGTGGCACTGACGCTGTCCACCGGCTCGCCGCGCGGCGCGACCGCCGGCCCGCAGCCGCGCCCCTGGACGCTGGCGCTGCGCGAGCCCTTGCCGCCCCGGAACGGTCCGCAGGGGGCCAGCCTGAAGGCGGCCCCGATGGCCATGGACGCTGCACCGGCAGCGCCCCCGCCGGACGGTCTCGACTTCGCGGTGCAGATGCAGGAAGGCGAGTTCGCCACGGCATTCAATCTGCCGGGCAAGGTAGACATCGGCAGCGGCGCCGAACGGGTAGCGCTGAGCCTGGGCCGCCAGCGCTTCACCGCCACGCTGCTGGTGCAGGCCGTGCCGGCTCAGGACGCCAGCGCCTGGCTGCTGGCCGAGCTGCCGCGCCCGGCCGGCATCTGGCCCGACGGCCCGCTGCAGCTGCTGCGCGATGGCCAGGCGGTGGGCAGCGCCACGCTGCGCCTGGGCCAGCGGGCCACGCTGTCGCTGCCCTTCGGGCGCGACGACAAGCTGCGCGTGCAGGAGCTGCAGCCGCCGGCCCAGCAGGCCAGCAGCGGCTTCATCGGCGCGCGCAGCGAGCGCCGTGTGGCGCGCCGCTACGAGCTCGAGAACCGCCACGCCACGCCGATCGAGCTGCGCGTGCTGGAGTCCAGCCCCGTCAGCACCGACGAGCGGGTGCAGGTGGACAAGCGCTTCGAGCCCGCCCCCGCCAGCCAGGCCTGGCAGGACGAGGCTGGCATCGTCGCCTGGCAGCGCCGGCTGTCCCCGGGCGAGCGCTGGGCGCTGCAGGCCGACTACCTGATCAGCTGGCCCAAGGACCAGCCGCTGGCCGAGCGCCGCTGATCAGCCACCCAGGCGGGCGCTGAGCGCCGCCGCCGCATCCTTCACCGCGCCCACGAAGCCGGGCTGGTGGCGGGTGGTGGGCAGCGTCCATGTCAGCGCGCCCAGCAGCCGCCCGCCGGCGCCGAACACCGGCGCCGAAACGCCGGTCAGGTCGGGCACGCGGTCGCCCGACATCACCACCACGCCGTCGCGGCGGATCGCGTCGTAGACGCGGCCGCGCGCGCCCGCGAAGGCCATCAGGACCCGGCCGCCGGCACCGCGGTCCAGCGGCAGCAGGTCGCCGGCGCGGATGTGGTCGCGCAGCAGCTGCGGCGAGTCCTCGCGGTACAGGCACAGCCGGTGCTCGCCGCGGCGCACATGGAAGGCCGCGCTCTCGCGCGTGGCCGCCACCAGCGCGCGCAGCGCCGGTGGCACGGCAGCGGCCAGCGCATCCTCGGGCTGGGCCTGGGCACCCAGGCGCATCAGCGTGGGGCCGGGGGCGTAGGCCTCACCCTCGCGCACCAGGAAGCCGGCGTGCAGCAGCGAGGCCAGCAGGCGCAGCACCGTGCTTTTGTACAGGCCGCTGCGACGCGACAGCTCGGCCAGGCCCAGCCGGGGCGAGCCGTCCTCGAAGGTGCGCAGCAGGCCCAGTGCGCGGTCGACCGCGGCCACGCCGCCGGGGGCGGGATCCAGGTCGGTGATGGAGGGCTGGGCAGCGGAGCGGGGCATGCGCGATAATTGTTAGAACGTTGTTCTATTAGACAGAATCCATGAAGGCTTCGTCAAGCGCAGCGCCCACGGTGCTGATCAGTGAGGTCGGCCCGCGCGACGGCCTGCAAAGCGTGCGCGCCACCATGCCGCTGGCCGCCAAGTGCGCCTGGATCGATGCGCTGGCCGCTGCAGGCCTGCGCGAGATCGAGGTCGGCTCCTTTGTCTCGCCCAAGCTGCTGCCGCAACTGGCCGACACCGCCGACGTGGTGCGCCATGCGCTGCGCCACCCGGGCCTGACGGTGATGGCGCTGGTGCCCAACCTGCAGGGTGCACAGGCGGCCGCCGCCGCGGGGGTGCACAAGATCACGCTGCCGGTTTCGGCCAGCGCAGCCCACTCGCTGGCCAATGTGCGCCGCACGCCGCAGCAGATGCTGGACGAGGTGCGCGCGGTGCTGGCCTGGCGGGCCGAGCAGGCGCCGCAGTTGGCGGTGGAGGTGGGCCTGTCCACCGCCTTCGGCTGCACGCTGCAGGGCGCCGTGCCCGAGGACGAGGTGATCGCGCTGGCCGAGGCCCTGGCCGAAGCGGGCGTGGACGAGGTCGGCCTGTCCGACACCACCGGCATGGCCCACCCGGCCCAGGTGCGGCGCCTCTTCACCCGGCTGCGCGCGGCGATCGGCGACAAGGCCGGCGCCGCCCACCTGCACAACACCCGCGGCCTGGGCCTGGCCAATGCGCTGGCGGCCTGGGACGTGGGCGTGCGCACCTTCGATGCCTCGCTGGCCGGCCTGGGCGGCTGCCCGTATGCCCCCGGCGCCAGCGGCAACGTGGTGACCGAGGACCTGGTCTTCCTGTTCGAGGCCATGGGCGTGGCCACCGGCATCGACCTGGACCGCCTGATTGCCGCCCGGGCGCCCCTGGCCGCCGGCCTGCCCGGTGAGCCGCTGTACGGCATGCTGGCCGAGGCCGGCGTGCCGCGGGGCTTCGTCCCAGCCACCCGGATCCCCGCATGAGCGCCCCCACCCTGCCCTACGCCGACACCCGCGTCGTCGAGTTCACCCACATGGTCATGGGCCCGACCTGCGGCCTGGTGCTGGCCGACCTGGGTGCCGAGGTCATCAAGGTCGAGCCGCTGGAGGGCGATGCCACGCGCCGCCTCCTGGGCTCGGGTGCCGGCTTCTTCCCGGTCTTCAACCGCAACAAGAAGAGCCTGGCGCTGGATGTGAAGGACCCGCGCGGTCTGGAGGTGGTGCTGAAACTGGTGGCCACCGCCGATGTCTTCAGCGAGAACTTCCGCAGCGGCACCATGGACAAGCTGGGCCTGGGCTGGGCGGCGCTGTCGGCGCTGAACCCGCGCCTGGTCTATGTGACCCATAAGGGCTTCCTGCCCGGCCCCTACGAGCACCGCACCGCGCTGGACGAGGTGGTGCAGATGATGGGCGGCCTGGCCTACATGACCGGCCCCGAGGGCCAGCCGCTGCGCGCCGGCAGCAGCGTCAACGACATCATGGGTGGCCTGTTCGGCGCGCTGGGCGCGATGGCCGCACTCAAGGCGCGCGAGACCACCGGCCGCGGCCAGCAGGTGCAAAGCGCGCTGTTCGAGAACAACATCCTGCTGGTGGCCCAGCACATGATGCAGTACGCGGTGACCGGCCAGGCACCGCGGCCGATGCCGCAGCGCATCAGCGCCTGGGGCATCTACGACGTGTTCACCGTCAAGGACGGCGAGCAGATCTTCCTGGCCGTGGTCAGCGACGGCCAGTGGCGCAGCTTCTGCACCGCCTTCGGCTTTGCCGACTGGGCCGACGACCCGCGACTGGCCACCAACAACGGCCGCGTGCAGTCACGCGACTGGCTGATGCCGGCGCTGCGCGAGGCGCTGGCGGGCTGGCGGGCGTCGGCGCTGGCGGCGGTCTTCGAGCGCGAGGGCCTGCCCTTTGCGCCGATCAGCCGGCCCGAGCAGCTGATGCAGGACCCGCACCTGCTGGCCAGCGGCGGCCTGGTGCCGGTGACGCTGCCCGATGGCCGCCAGACCCTGACACCGCTGCTGCCGATCACGCTGGACGGCCAGCGCCCGCCGCTGCGTTCGAACCCGCCGGGCATCGGCGAACACGGTGACACACTGCTGCGCCAGCTGGGTTACCGCGACGGCGAAATCGCCGATCTGCGCGCCGCCGGCGTGCTGGGCTGATCAGGCCAGCAGGCGCGCCACCACGGCGGCCGCCGGCTCTTCTCGCGCCAGCGCGTGCGCGGTGCCGGCCCACAAGGGCGAGAAGTCGCCTCGGCCCTGGCCCTCGGCCCAGGCCCGCAGCGGCGCCAGGTCGGCACTGGCCAGCGGAAAGGCCGGCGCGTCGGCGCTGATCGGGCCGGCCTCGCGCATCAGGCGGTTCACCAGCCCGCGCGCCGGGCGGCCGGAGAAGAGGTTGGTCAGCGCCGTCTCGCCACCGGCCGCCAGCGCGGCGCGGTGGACCGCGCCGGTGTCCGCCTCGGGGCAGCGCAGAAAGGCCGTGCCCACCTGCACGGCGGCGGCACCGGCGCTCAGCGCCTCGCGCACCGTGGCCGCGTCGGCGATGCCGCCGGCAGCGATCAATGGCGTCGCACCGGCGAGCGGCCGCACCGCAGCGAGCAGATCACGCCAACCCGCCTGGGCGCTCAGGTCCAGGTCCTCGCGCAGGAAGTGGCCGCGGTGGCCGCCGGCCTCCAGGCCCTGCAGGATCAGCGCATCGACCCCCTGGTCCAGCAGCCAACGCGCCTCGTCCACGGTGGTGGCGCTGCTCCAGACCCGGCAGCCCAGCGCGCGCACGCGCGCCAGCAGGGCCGCCTCGGGCAGGCCGAAGTGGAAGCTGACGATCGGCGGCGGTGCGGTGGCCAGGGCCTCGGCCATCGCGGTGTCGAAAGGGTGGCGCGTCGGCCGCGGCACCCCCTGGGGCGCCGGCAGGCCGGCCTCGGCCGTGTAGGGCGCCAGCCGGGCATGCCAGCGCGCGATGCGCGGTGGATCGTCCGGCGGCGGCCGGTGGCAGAAGAAGTTGACGTTGAGCACCCCCGTGCCATCAGCGGCCCACTCGCCCAGCGCGCGCGCCAGGGCGGCGGCATCGAGCATGCCGGCCGGCAGGCTGCCCACGGCCCCGGTGGCGGCCACGGCACGGGCCAGGCGCAGGCCTTGCGAGCCCGCCATCGGGGCCTGGATCAGGGGCAGTCGGGCGAGCGGATGCAGCGGCGTCATGCCCCGCATCCTGCCATGCCCCCGCACTCAGACGGCGACGCCCACCTGCAGCGTGGCCGCGAAGCCGGCGCTGACGCTGCCGGTCACCGTGGCCAGTTGCAACACGCCACTGTCGTTGCCGAACACGTTGTCGCTGGCCAACGAGATGTTGCCGAAGTTGGTGGCGCTGCTGGCATAGCCGCTGGCATTGGCATAGACCTGGGCGCAGGCCGAGGCCGGCAGCGCCAGCTGCGAGGTCTTCACATCGTTGGCGCCGCTGGTGGCCGAGGCTAGGCTGGGGTAGACCTCGAAGTGGATGTGCGGCCAGCGCCCGCTGTAGCAGCCGGGGAAGATGGTGGTGAAGCTGACCTGGCCGTTGGCATCGCTGACCTGCACACCGCGCAGGTAGTTCTCGCCCACCACCGCGCTGGAGTACATCGAATACTCACCATCGCGCGTGGCGTGCCACAGGTAGACCGCGTAGCCGGCCAGCACGGCGCAGCTGTTGCCGCTGTCGACCAGCGTCAGCGTGACCGTCAACGGCACACCCTCGGCGGTGCCGCTGGCGGTGTCCACGCTGGTGCGGATGTCGCTGCGCACGATGCCGCTGAGCAGCAGCGCATTGGCCACGCCGCTGCTGTTGCTGTTGGTGCCATCGCCCGGGTAGGGGCCGGCGGTCTCGCTGGGAATCGTGCTGCAGGTGCCGGTGGTCGAACCGGTGTCGGTGCTGCCACTCGTGCTGCCACTCGTGCTCCCGCTCGTGCTGGTGTCTTCAGCGACGCTGCTGCTGCTGCTGTCCCCGCCGCCGCACCCCAGCAGCGACAGTGGCATCACGCCGGCCGAAGCGATGAGGCCCAGCGCGCGGCGGCGCGCAGCCTGGCTGGACAGGAGGTGGTCAAACGGTGTGGGCATGGTGCGGCAGGGGATGAGGTGTGGGTGACCTCATGCTGCGCGCGCCAGGTTTCGCGCCTGTTGCGCAGGGCTTCCGCCCTGCAAAGCCGCGGCTCAGCGCTCGATGCGTGCCCAGGCCGAGTGGTTGTGGATGGACTCGAAGTTCTCGACGTCCACCCGGTAGCGGCCGATGCGGTCGTCGGCATTCAGTCGCAAGGCCACGTCGCGCACCAGGTCCTCGACGAACTTCGGGTTCTCGTAGGCCCGCTCGGTGATCCACTTCTCGTCGGCTCGCTTGAGCATCGGCCAGATCTCGGACGACGCCGACTCCTCGGCGAAGCGCACCAGCTGATGCCACTCGATGGGCCGGGCCTGCGGGTCCAGCAGCTCGACCCGGATGGTGACCAGCGAGCGCTGGTTGTGCGCGCCGTAGTCGGAGATCTCCTTGGAGCACGGGCACAGGCTCTTGACCGGCACGCCCACCTCGGCCCAGATCGCCGTGTGGCCGCCGCGGCGCTCGGCCATCCAGGCGCCGGCGTAATCCAGCAGGCTCTGCACACCGGACACCGGCGCACGCTTGCGCAGGAAAAAGGAGAAGCGCGCTTCGACCCGGCCTTCCTGCGCGTGCAGCTTGTCGAGCATGGCATCGAGCTGCAGCTTCAGCGTGGCAGCGTCCAGCGGCGCCTGCTGTTCCTCCAGCCAGGCCACGAAGCGCGACATGTGCGTGCCCTTCTGCTCGGCAGGCAGGGCCACATCGAGGTTCCACAGCGCCGCGGTCTGCTGCACCTGGCCCGCCACGCGCAGGCTCAGCGGGTAGCGCACATCCTTCACGCCCACGCGCTGGATCGCCAGATGGCGCTCGTCGCGCTCACTCTGGGTGTCGGGGATGTGCAGGGCGTCGGTCAGCTGATTCATGGACAGTCGGGGTCGGCAGGCATGCAGCATGCCACTTCAGCGGCCCCGTTGCGGTTGAAAGGGTTGATCGCCGCGTTCGAAAAAATGCGTCAGGCCGCGGCCGTGCGCTCGGTTTCAGCCGGCTTGACCAGCGCCAGCGGAGTGGCACCAAAGCGCTGCACGATGGCCCGCTCGATGCCGGCGGCATCCAGGCCGCACAGCGACAGCAGCTTGGCCGGATCGCCGTGTTCGATGAATTCGTCGGGCAGGCCCAGGTTCAGCACCGGCACGGCCAGGCCCTCGGCGGCCAGCGCTTCCAGCACCGCTGCACCGGCGCCGCCAGCCACACAGCCCTCCTCGACCGTGACGAGGGCATCGTGGCTGCGCGCCAGCTGCAGCACCAGTTCGCGGTCCAGCGGCTTGACGAAGCGCATGTTGGCCACGCTGGCGTCCAGCTTGTCGGCCGCTTCCAGCGCCGGGTAGAGCAGCGTGCCAAACGCCAGGATGGCGATGCGGCGCCCTTCGCGGCGCAACTCGCCCCGGCCCCAGGGCAGCTGATCGAGTTGCGGCTCGATCGCCACGCCGGCGCCGCTGCCGCGCGGGTAGCGCACCGCCACCGGGTGGTCCTGGTGGAAGGCGGTGGTCAGCGCGCGGCGGCATTCGCGTTCGTCGGCCGGCGTCAGCACGCTCATGTTCGGCACGCAGCGCAGGTAGGCGATGTCATAGGCCCCGGCGTGGGTGGCGCCGTCGGCCCCCACCAGGCCGGCGCGGTCCAGCGCGAAGACCACCGGCAGCTTCTGCAGCGCCACGTCGTGGATCAGCTGGTCATAGCCGCGCTGCAGGAAGGTGGAGTAGATCGCCACCACCGGCTTCAGGCCCTCGCAGGCCAGGCCGGCGGCAAAGGTGACCGCGTGCTGCTCGGCGATGCCCACATCGTGGTAGCGGGTGGGGAAGCGCCGCTCGAACTCGACCATGCCCGAGCCCTCGCGCATCGCCGGGGTGATGCCCACCAGGCGCGTGTCGGCCGCCGCCATGTCGCACAGCCACTGGCCGAAGACCTGGGTGAAGGTGGGCTTGGGCGGCGTGGCGGGCTTTTGCAGGCCGATCTTGGGGTCGAACTTGCCCGGGCCGTGGTAGTTGATCGGGTCGGCCTCGGCCAGCTCGTAGCCGCAGCCCTTCTTGGTGACGATGTGCAGGAACTGCGGGCCCTTGGCGTCGCGCAGGTTCTCGAGCGTGGGGATCAGCGAATCGAGGTCGTGGCCGTCGATCGGACCCACGTAGTTGAAGCCGAACTCCTCGAAGATCGTGCCCGGCACGACCATGCCCTTGGTGTGCTCCTCGAAGCGCTTGGCGAATTCGTACAGCGGCGTGTGCTTGAGCACGCTCTTGGCGCCCTCGCGGGCAGCGGCGTAGAACTTGCCGCTCATCAGGCGCGCCAGGTAGCGGTTGAGCGCGCCCACCGGCGGCGAGATCGACATGTCGTTGTCGTTCAGGATGACCAGCACGTCGGGCAGGCCGGCGCCACCGGCGAAACCGCCGTGGTTCAGGGCCTCGAAGGCCATGCCGCCAGTCAGCGCGCCGTCGCCGATCACCGCCACGCAGCGGCGCTGCTCGCCCTTCAGCCGGGCCGCATGGGCCATGCCCAGCGCCGCCGAGATGCTGGTCGACGAGTGGCCGGTGCCGAAGGTGTCGTACTCGCTCTCCACCCGGCGCGGGAAGCCGCTGATGCCGCCCAGCTGCTTGAGCGTGGCCATGGCCTCACGGCGGCCGGTGAGGATCTTGTGCGGGTAGCTCTGGTGCCCCACGTCCCAGACGATGCGGTCGTGCGGCGTGCTGTAGACGTAGTGCAGCGCGATCGACAGCTCCACCGTGCCCAGGTTGGACGACAGGTGGCCGCCGGTGCGGCTGACGCTGTCGAGCACGAACTGGCGGAGTTCGTCGGCCAGCGTGCCCAGCTGCGAACGGCCAAGCCGGCGCAGGTCGGCCGGACTGTCGATGCTGGCCAGCAGCGCGGCGGGAACAGGCGGTTGGGGCATGGTGCGGTTCAGTTGTTGCGCTCGACCAGGCGGTCGGCCAGCCAGGCCAGGCGGGCCGGTGCCGGCAGCCCGGCGCGGCGCAGCGCGGCCTGGGCCTGGTCACGCAGGGCGATGGCGTAGGCCTGGGCCTGCTCCAGGCCCAGCGTTGACACATAGGTCGGCTTGTTGGCGTCCTGGTCCTTGCCGGCGGTCTTGCCCAGCACCTCGGAGTCCTGGGTGCAGTCGAGGATGTCGTCGACCACCTGGAAGGCCAGGCCGATCGCGTCGCCGTACTCGGCCAGCGCCTCCCAGGCGTCGGCGCTGGTCTGGCCGCAGGCGGCACCCATCAGCACGCTGGCCTGCAGCAGGGCGCCGGTCTTGCGGCGGTGCATGTCGCGCAGCTGCGATTCGTCCAGCGGCTTGCCGACGCTGGCCAGGTCGATCGCCTGACCGCCGGCCATGCCGGCCGAGCCCGACGCGCGCGCCAGCAGCCGCACCAGGCGGGCCTGCAGCGCGGGCTCGATGCCCTCGTCCGGCGTGAGGACTTCGAAGGCCAGCGCCTGCATCGCATCGCCCGCCAGCATGGCCTGGGCCTCGCCGTAGGCCACGTGCGTGGTGGGCTTGCCGCGACGCAGGGCGTCGTCGTCCATGCAGGGCATGTCGTCGTGGACCAGCGAGTAGGCGTGGATCAGCTCCACCGCCACCGCCGAGCGCATCGCGGCCAGGGCCTCGCCCTGGACAGCCTCGGCCGCCGCCAGCACCAGCAGCGGGCGCAGGCGCTTGCCGCCATCCAGCACGGCGTAGCGCATGGCCAGGCCCAGGCCGGCCGGCGCCGTGGCCGGCACCAGGCCCTCCAGGGCAGCCTCGACCTCCGCCAGCTGGTGGCGAGCCCAGGCCTCGCAGTCGTCGATCTTCATGTGTTGTTCGTCCAGGGCTTGAGCTGCCCGTCCTCCAGGACCTTGACCTGCTGTTCCACAGCGTCCAGGCGGCCGCGGCAGAACTCCAGCAGCACCGCGGCACGCTGGTAGCTGCCCAGCAGCCGGTCCAGTGGCAGCTGTCCACCTTCCATGGCCGCGATCAGTCCGTCGAGTTCGGCCAGGGCTTCCTCGTAGCTGGCGGGCTGTCCCGGGTCGGCCTTGGGGCTGGAACGCGGCATGGAGTCAAGAGCAGTGCAAACCGCGATTGTAGTTGGGCGGACGCCACACGGCGCTGACACGGCGCTGCAGCGCAACAGACCCTGCAGACCGGTTCACACCCCGCGGGTAGAATCGGCGCCCCCGCGGGCAGTGCCGGCGGCTTTCACCCTTTCAATCACCTTCGACAATCCCGCCCGCGGGGCCACCGGGCGGGGGGTTCGCAGACATGTTTTTTGGAGATCCTGGGGATCATGTCGGACCTGAGCATCACGCTGGAAGCTCTGGAGCGCACGCGCTCTCAACTCTCTGTTTTCACCTATTTTGATGAGGACCTGTTCCGCCGCGAACAAGCGCTGATCTTTCAGCACGGTCCTCGGTACCTCAGCCATGAGCTGGCGGTGCCGAATGTGGGCGACTACTACGCCCTGCCGCAGGAAGGCGAAGGCCGGATGCTGGTGCGCACGCCCAAGGGCGTGGAGCTGGTGTCCAACGTCTGCCGCCACCGCCAGGCCATCATGCTCAAGGGACGCGGCAACACCCGCAACAGCGTGGTATGCCCGCTGCACCGCTGGACCTACGACCTGCACGGCCAGCTGATCGGCGCGCCGCACTTCGACCACGACCCCTGCCTGCACCTGAACAACTACAAGGTGCGCACCTGGAACGGCATGGTCTTCGAGGACAACGGCCGCGACATCGCCGCTGACCTGGCCGGCCTGGGCCCGCGTGCCGCGCTGGATTTCTCGGGTTACGTGCTCGACCACGTCGAGATGCACGAATGCCGTTACAACTGGAAGACCTTCATCGAGGTCTACCTCGAGGACTACCACGTCGGCCCCTTCCACCCCGGTCTGGGTCAGTTCGTCACCTGCAGCGACCTGCGCTGGGAGTTCGGCAGCCACCACTCGGTGCAGACCGTCGGCCTGCACGACCGCCTGCGCCAGGCCGGCTCGCCGGCCTACACCCGCTGGCGCGACGAGGTGCTGCGCGTGCACGAGGGCCAGCTGCCCGACCAGGGCGCGATCTGGCTGACCTACTACCCGAACATCATGATCGAGTGGTACCCGAAGGTGCTGACGGTCTCCACGCTGTACCCGGTCAGTGTGGACCGCACCCTCAACGTGGTGGAGTTCTACTACCCCGAGGAAATCGCCGCCTTCGAGCCCGAGTTCTGCCAGGCCCAACGCGCCGCCTACATGGAGACCTGCCTCGAGGACGACGAGATCGGCGAGCGCATGGACGCCGGCCGCAAGGCCCTGTTCGAGCGCGGCGACGACGAGGTCGGCCCCTACCAGGCCCCGATGGAAACCGGCATGAAGCACTTCCACGAGTGGTACCGCCGCGTCATGGGCATGGGTCGTTCGTCCTGGTAAGGCCTACACAGCCCTGGCGCCACCAGGCCGCGGACGATCTTCCACGGCGTTGTGTTCACCACATCAACAGCAAGCTGCCCTGACCGGCCGTTGGGTTGACTGCGACGGTGTGGCGCGGCGGCCGAGGGGGAGTTCGCTTGTCCTCATGTCCCCCACCTCGCCTCAACCACATCTGCGGGCAATGACTGCCACAGGCAGTTTTCAGCCTTTACGCCAACTCCACCAGATGCCATAGGTCCCATTGCTGCCGAGGATCCGCGTGGCGCTGGCGTTCGGCACTTTCGTGGCGCTTGATGCCGACATACGCGTCCACCAGCGGCGCGCCCAGCTGCGCCCGCAGCGGGCTGCTGGATTGCAGCGCGTCCAGTGCCGCGGACAGCGATGTCGGCAGCGCCTGGCCCTCGCCCGGCAGGCGCACGGCCTGCAGGCCGTCCAGGCCCAGGCCGATCATCGAGGCCAGGATCAGGTAGGGGTTGGCATCGCCGCCGGGCAGGCGGTTCTCGACGCGGCGGGCCGCCGGGCTGGAGGCCGGGATGCGGAAGGCCAGTGAGCGGCTGTCCTCGCCCCAGCTGGCGTGCGAAGGGGCAGCGTCGCTCAGGCGGATGCGGTCATAGGACATGTCGAAGGGCGCGCAGAAAGCCATGGCGGCTGCAGCCCCGGCCTGCAGGCCGGCGATGAAGTGCGGCAGCACCGGCTCGCCGCCGGGCGGGCTGAAGGCGTGCGGCCAGGCGCGGCCGTCGGTGTGCTGCAGGCTCAGGTGCCAGTGCATGCCGGTGCCTGGCTGGTCCAGGAAGGGCTTGGCCGCGAAGCTGGCCAGGAAGCCGCGCCGCGCGGCCAGCTCGCGCGCCAGGCGCTTGAATCGCCACACCGCATCGGCCTGGGCCAGCGGCTCGCCGGGCAGGAAATTGACCTCGTACTGCGACAGTGCCGACTCGTGCGCATGGCCGCTGACCGGGATGCGCTGCGTGGCGCAGGCCTCGTAGAGCGCGTCGAAGAAGCCATCGAAGTGGCCGGCGCGTTCCAGCGAATAGGCCTCGCAGGCGCGCTCGCGGGCCGGCGCATCGGGATGGGCGCGGGCGGCCAGCAGCTCACCCTCGGCGCCGCGCTCCAGCAGGAAGAATTCCAGCTCGGGCGCCACGGTGGCGCGCAGGCCCGCCGCCTTCAGCCGCACCAGCGCCGCACGCAGCGCTGCGCGTGGTGACAGCGCCGAGGCATCCAGGTCCGGGCGCAGCGCGCCGCTGGGCTCGCACACCACGCACAGCTCGCCCGGCCGGCCGGGGCGCGGCGCCAGCGTCGACAGGTCAGGCACCAGGTGCACATCGGCATAGCTGGCCGGCAGCACCGGGCCGATGACGTCGGCTGGCTCGCCGCCGGTGAGCGTCAGGCCCAGCACCACCGAAGGCAGCTTGCAGCCCACCTGGCCCTCGAAATCAGCGCGCGCCACATGCTTGCCGCGCGCCACCGAGCTGAAGTCGCCGGTGGCGCATTCCACGCGTCGGGTGTCGGGGTAGACATCCAGCGCATCGCGCAGGGTGTCGGCGTCGGGCAGTGGCAGGGGCAGGATCGGAGACATCGGTCGGGCCGGGGTGGCGGGGGCCCGGATGATAGGCGGTCGCCGGAACAGCGCCGGGAAGGCCGATGTCCCCGGCCGCTTGTCGGCACGGCCGGGTTCCTAGAATGGCGGCTGTGCACCTGCTGAACGCCGATCTGCACTGCCACTCGGTGCATTCCGACGGCAGCCTGCCCCCCGATGAACTGGCCCGCCTGGCCCATGCCGGTGGCGTGCAGCTGTGGTCGCTCACCGACCACGACGAGCTGGCCGGCCAGCATGCCGCCCGGGCGGCCGCCGAGGCGCTGGGCATGGCCTATGTCTGCGGTGTCGAGGTCTCGATCAGCTTCCTGGGCGAAACCGTCCATGTGCTGGGCCTGGACGTGGACCCCGACCACCCGGGGCTGAATGCGGGCCTGGCGCGCTTGCGCGCCGGCCGCGAACATCGGGCCCGCGAGATGGGCGAGAGCCTGGCCCGCGTAGGCATTCACGGCGCCTACGAGGGCGCCCGGCGCTATGCCGGCAACCCGGATCTGGTCTCGCGCACCCATTTCGCCCGCTTCCTGGTGGAGCACGGCCACTGCGCCAGCGTCCACGAGGTTTTCCAGCGATACCTGAAGGAAGGCCTGCCCGGCTTCGTGCCGCACCACTGGGCGGCGCTGGGCGAAGCGATGCAATGGATCCGCGATGCCGGCGGCCTGCCGGTGCTGGCGCATCCGGCGCGCTACCGCTTCTCGCCCACCGAGGAGTGGGCGCTGTTCCATGAGTTCGTCGGCCACGGCGGCGTGGGTGTCGAAGTCACCTGCGGCGCGCACTTTCCCGACGAGGCCACCCGCTACGCCGCCACCGCGGAGGAATTCGGCCTGCTGGCCTCGCGCGGGTCGGACTTCCATGCCCCGGGCGAAAGCCGGGTGGCGCCGGGCGAACTGCCCGACCTGCCTGCCCGCTGCACCGCGGTCTGGACCCGCTGGGCCGACCGGCTGCAGCACCTGCGCCCGGCCGCCGAACTGGCCTGACCCCTGGCGCCTTCAGCCGGTCTTCAGCCGCTGCTCAGCCAGCCTTCATGCCGGCGCCGCACCATGGCGTTCACGGGCACGGTGCCCGCAAGGAGCCTGACCATGCACCCCGAACTTCGCCTCTTCATCCAGCGCTGGCTGGGAACTGTCGCCCTGGCCCTGGTGCCGGTGGTGTTCACCGCCTTCATCAGCCTGCCGGTGGCGCTCGAGCGACATCCCGGCGAGCCCCCGGCGCTGCACGCCCAGCACATGACCTGACCCACCCGCGGCAGGCGCGACAATCGGGCCACCATGGCCCAGTATTTCGAGGTTCATCCCGACAACCCCCAGGTCCGCCTGCTCAAGCAGGCGGCGCAGATCCTGCATGCCGGCGGCGTGGCCGCGGTGCCCACCGACTCCAGCTACGCGCTGGTCTGCCACCTGGACGACAAGACCGCTGCCGAGCGCCTGCGCAAGATCCGCCAGGTCGACGACAAGCACCACCTGACGCTGCTGTGCCGCGACCTGTCGGAGCTGGCCAGTTACGCGCGCGTCGACAACCGCCAGTTCCGCCTGCTCAAGCTGGGCACGCCGGGGCCGTTCACCTTCATCCTGGAAGCCACCAAGGAGGTGCCGCGGCGGCTGTCGCATCCTTCGCGCCGCACCATCGGCCTGCGCGTGCCCGAGCACCGCGTGCTGCAGGCGCTGCTGGAGGAGCTGGGCCAGCCGCTGCTGGCCACCACGCTGATTCCACCCGGCGAGACCGAGGCGCTGAACGATCCGCACGAGATCCGCGACCGCTTCGAGAAGCAGTTGCAGGCGGTGGTGGATGCAGGCGCCTGCCCCTTCGAGTCCACCACCATCGTCGACCTGACCGGCGACGAGCCCGAGCTGCTGCGCCGCGGGCGGGGTGACCCGGCGCTGCTGGGGCTGTAGACGGGCGGGATGCAGCCCCTGGCGCCGGACACCCCGGAGCGTCGCGTGTTCACCGCGGCCCTGTTCGCTGCCTGGGCCCTGGCGATGTGCGTGGTCGGCGTGGCCTTGGGCCTGAGGCCCGTGGTGAGCACGCTGTGGACCGCCTGGCAGACCCGCCACTGGATCCCGGTGGAGGTCACGGTGATCGAGCAGGCGATGCCGGACCCGGACGACCCGCCACTGCCGCTGGCCACCTACCGCTACAGCGTCGACGGGCGCTCCTATGTGGCCGATCGCATCGGCGTGGCACCACTGGCCTACGATGGCTTTGATCGTTGGCATGCCGACTGGACGCAACGCCTGCAGCGCGCGCAGCAGGACGGTTTCACGCTGCCGGGCTGGGCCGATCCTCGGGCGCCTCACCGCGCGGTGCTGGACCGCCAGCTCCGGATCAAGCCGCTGCTCTGGCGCGGCGTGATCGCCCTGGTGCTGCTGTCGCTGGCCGGGATGGCCTACCGGGCATTGGGACCAGCCTGGCGCGGTGACGACTGGACACGCCAGCGCGGCGTCTGGGGCTTCGCCGGCCTGTGGATCGGCATCACGGCGCCGATGGCCGGCTTCTGGTTCCTGCAGGACCCGGGCCTGCCGGGGCTGGCCTTCGCCCTGGTGTTCTGGGGCGGCGCCTTCGTGCTGATCCTGGGCAGCCGGCACGGCCGGGTGCACCCCGGCTGATCAGCGCAGCGCGTCGCGCACCCGCTCGGGGCTGAAACCCAGCTGCGGCTGGCCACGCACGAACAGCAGCGGGGTGCCCGGCGCGCCCTGGGCCTGGAAGCGGGCCATGCAGGCGCCGTCACGCTCGACCAGGCACTCGTCGAAGGGCACCTGTTGCGCCGTCATCCAGCGCCGCGCGGCGGTGCAGAACAGGCAGGTCTCGCTGGAGACCATCAGGATGTCGCCCGGCTTCGCCAGCCGGGCGATCTCCTCACCCACCTGGCCGTCACGCCAGGCCTGGAAGGCTGGCCAGCCGACCAGGGCCAGCCCGGCGATCAGGCCCAGGGCGAGCTGGTCTCGACGGCTCACCGCCACGACGCGCTGCCCGGGAGCGCGCGCGCCTCGGGCCAGGACCGGCGTGGCGAGCCCGCAGGCACGTCAGACCGCGGCGGTGACGACGATCTCGATCTTCCACTCGGGCTTGGCCAGCGCCGCCTGCACGGTGGCGCGCGGCGGCGTGTGGCCGGCCACGACCCAGGCTTCCCAGACGCTGTTCATCGCCGCGAAATCGGCCAGGTCAGCCAGGAAGATCTGCGCGCGCAGGATCTTGGTCTTGTCGCTGCCGGCACGGGCCAGCAGGGCGTCGATCGCGTCCAGCACCTGGCGCGTCTGGCCCTGGATGTCCTGGCTGCCATCGGCGGCCACCTGGCCGGCGAGGTACACGGTGCCGTTGTGGACGGCCATCTCGGACATGCGGGGGCCGACGTCGAATCGCTGGATCATGATCAGTGCTTTCCTTGGGAAGTCTTGCGCGTGTGGCGCGTGTGATGGGAGGGATGGGGTTCGTGCGCCGGCGCAGCGGCGGCAGCGGCCTTCTGGCCGATCTTCGATTCGGTGCCCGCCAGCAGCTTGCGGATGTTGGCGGCGTGGCGCCACACCAGCAGCGCGCTCATCACGGCAATCGCCCCGACCATCGTCGACACGCCGAAGGCCAGCAGCTGGATCACCGGCGCGGCCACGGCAGCCAGGATGGAGGCCAGCGAGGAATAGCGCGTGAAGTAGGCCACCGCCAGCCACAGCCCCGTGCAGGCCAGGCCGGTCACCGGCACCAGAGCCAGCAGCACCCCCACCGCGGTGGCCACGCCCTTGCCGCCCTGGAAGCGGAAGAACACCGGCCACAGGTGGCCCAGGAAGGCGGCCAGGCCGACCAGGCCCAGCGTGCCCTCGCCCCAGCCGAAGCGCGGCGCCAGCCACTGCGCCAGCAGCACCGGCACCACCCCCTTGAGCGCGTCCAGCAGCAGCGTCAGGATCGCCGCCTTCTTGCTGCCCGAACGCAGCACATTGGTGGCGCCGGGATTGCCCGAGCCGTAGCTGCGCGGGTCAGCCAGGCCCATCGTGCGGCTGACGATGACCGCGAACGACAGCGAGCCGATCAGGTAGGCCACGAGCGTGGCCGCCAGGGTGGACAACAAGGACATGGGCAGGGGGCGCGGGGCCGGATGAACCGGGCGTGGAGTGTAAGCCCCCCGACCGGGCACCCTGCCCGTGGCTTGACCCGACGCGCCCGCCCGGCCGGGTGGTGGTGACTGGCGCCGGACGCCCGCAGCGGGTCCATCCGGGCCGGTCGCACCTGCCACCGGCCCGCCTCGGAGCAGGCGCTCCAGCCGCATGACCACACACATTGACACATCTGGGCGCCTGCAAACGTTGACAGTCTGATCGCGGTCAAGACGGCTGCGGGGATGCCCGCTGGGCTGGCCACCCGGCTGCAGGCAAGATCGCGGGATGGGAGACGACACGCTGCACTCGATCGAGGAGCGCCTGTGGCAGGAGCTGGTCCGCGCACCGCAGCGCGGCCACCCCTGGCGCCTGTGCACCCTGGCCACGGTCACGCCGGAGGGCCTGCCCGATGCGCGCAGCGTGGTGCTGCGCCAGGTCGATCCGGCCGAGCGCGAGCTGTGCTTCTTCACCGACACCCGTTCACCCAAGGTGGCGCAGATCGCCCGCCAGCCCCAGGGCGTGCTGGTGATGTGGTCGGCCGAGCTGGGCTGGCAGCTGCGCCTGGGTGTGCAGCTGGAGGTGCTTGACAGCGGCCTGGCCGTGCTGTCGCACTGGACCCGGTTGAAGATGACGCCCGCCGTGTTCGACTACCTCAGCCCGGTGCCGCCGGGCAGCCCGCTGGAGCGCCCCTCGGCTGAGCGCGGCGACCGCGAGCACTTCGGGGTCATCTGCGCCCGCGTGCAGACGATCGACTGGCTCGACCTGAACACCAACGGCCAGCGCCGCGCGCGCTTCGGCCCCGGGCCCGGCACGGCCAGCTGGCTGGCGCCTTGACCCGCTGAGCCCCCCAGGGCCGGGCTGCGCCCAGCCCGCCCCCGCGGGAAACCAGGACACTTGGGGCGGCCCGGCGTTGCCTTGGGAGGGGCCCCAGGCAAACCCTGAGCCGGCCTCGGCGCCGGGTTGCCCCGTCGCGGTGACACACTGTGCCGGCGGGCGGCCGTTTCCGCAACGCACCGGCATGGCGCATGACTTGCAACCCCTGCGCCATCGCCAGCAGACGAAGGACCCCATGGCCAACGAGGACGGCGCACTTGCCGACGGCCGGGCACGCGCCCGCCAACTGGAAGACCAGGTCAACGCGGTCGTGGTGGGCCAGGCCACCGCAGTGCGCCAGCTGGTGACCGCGGTCTTCGCCCGCGGCCATGTGCTGCTGCAGGGCGATGTGGGCGTGGGCAAGACCACCTTGCTGCGCGCGGTGGCGCGCGGCCTGGGCGGCGGCTTCGCGCGCATCGAGGGCAGCGTCGACCTGATGCCCAATGACCTGCTGTACCACGCCTATGTCGACGAATCCGGCCGGCCGGCCATCGAGCCCGGCCCGCTGACCCGCGAGGGCACCTCGCTGGCGATCTTCTTCTTCAACGAGATCAACCGCGCCCGCCCGCAGGTGCATGCGCTGCTGCTGCGCGCCATGGCCGAGCGCAGCGTGCAGGCCTTCAACCGCGAGGTGCAGCTGCCGCTGCTGCAGGTCTTCGCCGACCGCAACCGGTTGGAGCGCGAGGAGACCTTCGAGATCGCCAGCGCCGCGCGCGACCGCTTCATGATGGAGATCGCGGTGGACGCGCCCACCGACCTGGCGCTGCGGCGCGCCCTGGCCTTCGACCCGCGCTTTCACGACACCGACAGCCTGGTTGCCGAGGTGCCCGAAGGCATCGCGCCGATCGCCGCGCTGCCAGTGCTGTCGCAGGCGATCCAGCGCGCCGTGCACGCCTCCGAGGCGCTGCAGGACTACGCGCTGCGGCTGTGGGAGGCCACCGCCGCCCCCCAGCGCGTGGGGGTGGAGCTGCCCGGCGTGGACAGCGCGGCCCTGGTGCTGGCCGGCGCCAGCCCGCGCGGCATGAGCCTGCTGCTGCGCGCCGCGCGCGTCAACGCCTGGCTCGACGGCCGCGACCACCTGCGCCCGGTCGACGTGCGCGCGGTCTTCGGCCCCTGCATCGCCCACCGCCTGTGCCTGCAGCCAGCCTACGAGTTGCGCCGCGAGGCGCTGCTGCCGCCCCTGATCGAGCAGCTGCTGGCGCGCGTCGGGGCCCCCTGATGACGGACGGGCCGCGCGAGATCCCCTACCGCCTGCGCTGGGACGCCGGCGGTCACCGCCCCGGCGCCCACCGCAGCCGCCAGGGCGATGCCGGCCTGGCCTTCCGCGGCCACCGCCGCCTGGTCGATGGCGGCGATCCGCGCCGCCTGGACATCCACGCCAGCCTGCGCGACCCGCTGGGCCAGTGGTGGGTGCGCACGCTGGCCGAGCGGCGCGCCGTCACGGTGGTGCTGCTGGCCGACCTGTCGGCCTCGATGGACGACGACACGCCGCCGCCACGGGTGCAGGCGCTGGCCGCGCTGGCCGACAGCCTGGCCTGGTCGGCCCAGCGCCTGGGCGATGCCTTCGGTTGCCTGGGCGCCGACCGCGTGCTGCATCGCCTGGGGCCCTGGCCGCCCACGCGCCAGCGCGGCAGCGGCCCGGTGCTGGCGCAGGCGCTGCAATCCCACCAGCGCAGCGGCCCGCGCGCCGCTGGCATCGACGGCCTGCTGGCCGCGGTGGCCGAGCTGCCGCGCCAGCGCTGCCTGGTCTTCCTGGCCTCCGACTTCCACTGGCCACCCGATGCCTTGCACGCGGTGATGGACGCGCTCGCACCCCATGACGTGGTGCCGGTGGTGTTGTGGCAGCGCCGCGACTTCGAGCTGCCGGCGCGCGACGGCCTGGCCTGGCTCCGGGATGCCGAAGGCCACGGCGCCCACCTGGTGTGGGTGCGGCCGGCGCTGCGCCAGCGTCACGCCGACCGCCTGGCCCAGGCCCGTCAGGCGCTGACCGAGCGGCTGCGCCACTGGCAGCGCCAGCCGGTGTTCCAGATCGATGGCTTCGACCCCGATGCGTTCGCGGTGCATTTCCAGGCCTGAGCGGCAGGCCGCCCTGTTGCTGGGCCTGGCCCTGCACGGCGCCGCGGCCTGGGCGGCGGTCGAGGCGCCCACGCTGGTCACCACCGAACCCGTCGCCTACGGTCATCGGCTGGGCGATGTGGTCGAGCGCCAGCTGCACCTGCGCCTGCCACCGGGCGCGCGGCTGGAAGCGTCCAGCCTGCCGGTGCCCGGCACCCAGGGCGCGGTGGAGCTGCGCGAGTTGCAGCACAGCGGCGCGGCCGACGCATCTGAGCAGACCCTGCGCCTGCGCTACCAGGTGATGCGCTCGCCCGAGCAGCCGGCGGTGATCGAGCTGCCGACGCTCACGCTGCGCGTCACGCTGCCCGCCGGTGGCACGCGCCGCGAGACAGTGCTGCGCGCCGAGGCCTGGCCGCTGGTGGTGAGCCCGCTGACGCCGCCGCAGCCCCCCGAGCGCACCGGCCTGGGCCCGCTGCAGCCGGACCGACCACCGCCCGCCCCACCCATCGCCCCGATCCGCCAGCAGGCCCAGCTTGGCGCTCTGCTGGCGTTGCTGGCGCTGTCCTGGCTGGGCTGGCGTCACCTGGGCCGCCCGCTGTGGTGGCGCCGCCAGCGACCCTTTGCCCGCGCCTGGCGTGCGCTGCGCAGCAGCCACGGCAGTCTGGACGCCCAGTTGCGCCACCTGCACCGCGCGATCGACGAGGACGCCGGCCGCGCCGTGCAGACCGAGGACCTGGCCGCCTGGCTGGCCAGCCGTCCGGCTTACGCGCCACTGGCCGCTGACCTGCACGCGCTGCTGGAGGCCTCAGCCGCGCACTTCTTCGCACCGGCCGCCGCCGCCGACCACACGGCCCTGGCCGCGCGCCTGCGCACCCTGCTGCGCCAGCTGGCGCAGGCGGAGGCCAGGGCATGAGCGCACTCGACTGGCTGGGCTTTGTCCACCCCGGCTGGCTGTGGGCGCTGCCGCTGGCGCTGCTGCCCTGGGGCGTGCCCGGCGCCGCGGTGCTGCGCCCGCTGCGCTTTGCCCACCTGGCGCTGTGGCCGGCCGACGCCGCCTCGCGCGCACTGGCGCTGGCGCTGCGCGCCGCATCCAGCCTGGGACTGGCCGCGATGCTGCTGGCCCTGGCCCAGCCCTACCGCCCGGCCTACGAGGTGCAGCGCGAGGGCCGCGGCGCCGAGATCGTGCTGCTGCTCGACCGCAGCCGCAGCATGGACCAGTCACCGATGGGCAGCACCGGCCCGATGGCCGGCTACACCCCCACCTACGGGGTCACTGCGCGCCATTCGGCCGAGGAGCGGCTGACCAAGGCCCAGCTGGCGCGGCGCGAACTGTCGGCCTTCGTGGCCCGACGCCCGCAGGACCGCTTCGCGATGATGGTCTTCAGCAGCCGGCCGCTGAAGGTCCTGGGATTCACCGAGAAACCGGCGGCGATCCAGGCGGCGATCGAGGCCGGTGCGATCGGCCGCGGCATCGGCAACACCGACATCGGCGCGGCCGTGCTGGGCGGGCTGTCGCTGTTCGAGCAGCGCGCCTACACCGGCTCGCGCGTGCTGATGCTGGTGTCGGACGGTGGGGACCACCTGGAGGTCGAGACCCGCGACGCCATCGCCCAGGCCCTGGCCCGTCACCGCGTGCGCCTGGTCTGGATCTACCTGCGGGCACCGCAAAGTCCCGGTCTGGAGGTCGAGCCCGGCAGCGACGCCGAGGCGGCCAACACCGTGCCCGAGGTCTTCCTGCACCGCTTCTTCCGCTCGCTGAAAACGCCCTACAAGGCCTACGAGGCCGGCTCGCCCGAGGCGCTGCAGCAGGCGATCGCCGACGTCGAGCGCCTGGAGAACCTGCCCATCACCACCACCGACACCGTGCCCCGCCGCGACCTGACTGGCGCCTGCCTGGGGCTGGCCCTGGTCTGCGCACTGGCGCTGGGCTGGGCAGCGCGCAAGGAGCTGCCGGCATGGGCCTGACCCCTCGCACGCGCACCCGGCGTCTCGCCCCCTGGGCGCTGCTGCTGCTGGCCGCGGCGTTGCTGGCCCAGTCCGCCTGGCAGGCCCGCCAGCGGCAGGCGCTGCGCCAGGTCGTGCAGGCCGAGCTGGCCGCGCCGGCAGCCGCCTCGGCGGTGCCCGCCGGCGCGCCGCCGGCGCAGCGCTTCGCCCGCGCGCAACGCCTGGCGGCCGATGGCCAGCTGGACCAGGCCCTGGGCCTGTACCGCGCGCTGCAGGACGACCCGCTGCTGGGTCCGGCCGCCCGTTTCAACGGCGCCAACGCGCTGATGCGCCAGGCCGTGGCGCTGCGCGACGGTGGGCAGGCCGATGCCGCCTACCCGATGGTCGAGCTGGCCAAGGAGGGCTACCGCGAACTGCTGCGCCGCGATCCGGGCGATGACGCTGCGCGCTACAACCTGGAGCGGGCCCTGCGCCTGAACCCCGAGGAGGACGCGCCCGACCTGTCGACCGCCGGCCCGGCCCGCGGCGAGCGCGCCGCCACCACGATGCGCGCGATCAGCCAGGGCCTGCCATGATCCGCCGCCGCGTGGCCCTGCTGGGCGCGATCGCGCTGCTGCTGGCCCTGGCCTGGTGGAATCCGGCCTGGCCCGGTGAGCAGGCGCAGCTGGACGCGCTGGTGGTGCTGGACATCACCCAGAGCATGGACGCCGAGGACATGCCGGTGGGCGACGACCCGCAGCCCCACAGCCGCCTGGCGCGCAGCCGCGCGCTGCTGCTGGAGACGCTGCAGCAACTGCCCTGCGGCAGCCGCGTGGGCCTGGGCGTGTTCACCGAGTACCGCAGCCTGGTGCTGCTGGCGCCGGTCGAGGTCTGCGAGCACTTCACCGAGCTGCGCGGCACGCTGGCCTCGATCGACTCGGCCATGGCCTGGAGCGGCAACAGCGAACTGGCCAAGGGCCTGTACGGCGCGCTGCAGACCCTGGCCGCGCTGCCCCGCCCGCCGGCGCTGGTCTTCATCACCGACGGCCACGAATCGCCACCCCTGGACCCGCGTGCACCGCCGCCCTGGAACGGCGCCAGCGGCGCGGTGGCCGGCGTGGTGGTGGGCGTGGGTGGCGACAGCCCGGTGCCGATCCCGCGCCATGACCCACAGGGCCGGCCGATCGGCACCTGGGGCGCCGCCGATGTGCTGCAGACCGCCGGCCGCGTGCACAACCCGAACGACCCCGCTGCCGCCAACGAGGTGGTCCCGGCGATGCCCGACGCCACACCGGGCCGTGAACATCTGAGCAGCCTGCGCGAGCACCACCTGCAGGCCCTGGCCCGGCAGACCGGGCTGTCCTACCTGCGCCTGCGCGACGCCCGGGGCCTGCGCGAGGCCCTGCTCGACCCGGCGCTGGCGCACGCCGTGCCCGGTCCGGTGTCGCTGCGCGGCCCCGCCACCCTGCTGGCCGCCGGGCTGTGGCTGGTTCTGCTGGTGCCGGTCTGGCGCCGACCCGCCGGGCTGGCCATGCCGTTCAGAAATATCAGATAGAGCCGGCGTTGCCTAGCCGGCATGACTGGGCCTGACCAGAATCCGCCCACTTCACAACCTCGGCGGAGTCTGCCACCGTGATCCAAGGCATCTCATCGATGGCCACCCGGCTGCTGCTGGCCGAGTTGCTGCAGGCCTGGCAGGCGCGTGGTGGCGCGCCGGTGCAGATCGAATCGGTCGGCGGCGTGGACGCCGCCCGCCGGGTGGCCGCCGGTGAGGCCTTCGACCTGGTGGTGCTGGCCGCCGACGCGATCGAGCGCCTGATCGCCAGCGGCCATGCGCTGGCCGGCAGCCGGGTCGACCTGGTGCATTCGGGCGTGGCCGTCGCGGTGCGCAGTGGCGCGCCGCTGCCGGACCTGTCCAGCGAGGCCGCACTGCGCGCCGCGGTGCTGGCCGCGCCCACGCTGAGCTACTCCACCGGCCCCAGCGGCGTGGCCCTGGCCGCGCTGTTTGAACGCTGGGGCGTGATGGACGAGATCCGTGCCCGCATCGTGACCCCGCCGCCCGGCGTGCCGGTGGGCACGCTGGTGGCCTCGGGCCAGGTGGCGCTGGGCTTCCAGCAGTTGTCCGAACTGATTCATGTCCCCGGCATCACCATCGCCGGCCCGCTGCCCGACGCCATCCAGATCGACACCGTGTTCTCCGGCGCCGTCTGCACCACCTGCACCCAGCCCGCCACGGTGCGCAACCTGCTGGCCTTCATGGCCTCGCCGGTGGCCGCCGATGCCAAGCAGCGCCAGGGCATGACGCCCGCCTGACCCTCTTGCGATCCACAGGAACCCACCCATGAGCCTTGCCCAGCCGCTGATCATCGACGTCCACGGCCACTACACCACCGCCCCGGCCGCGCTGGGCGCCTGGCGCGACCTGCAGATCGCCGCGCTGAAGGACCCGTCGCAGAAGCCCTCGGCCGCCGACCTGCGGATCAGCGACGACCAGATCCGCGAGACCATCGAGACCAACCAGCTCAAGCTGATGACCGAGCGCGGCTCCGACATCACCATCTTCAGCCCGCGCGCCAGCTTCATGGCGCACCACATCGGCGACTTCGAGACCTCCAGCACCTGGGCCGCGATCTGCAACGAGCTGTGCTACCGCGTCAGCCAGCTGTTCCCAGATCATTTCGTGCCCGCCGCGATGCTGCCGCAGAGCCCGGGCGTGGACCCGGCCACCTGCATTCCCGAACTGGTCAAGTGCGTGGAGCAGTACGGCAATGTGGGCATCAACCTGAACCCCGATCCGTCGGGCGGCCACTGGACCAGCCCGCCGCTGTCCGACCGCCACTGGTACCCCATCTACGAAAAGATGGTCGAGTACGACATCCCGGCGATGATCCACGTCAGCACCAGCTGCAACGCCTGCTTCCACACCACCGGCTCGCACTACCTGAACGCCGACACCACGGCCTTCATGCAATGCCTGACCAGCGACCTGTTCAAGGACTTCCCGACGCTGAAATTCCTGATCCCGCACGGCGGCGGCGCGGTGCCCTACCACTGGGGGCGTTTCCGCGGTCTGGCGCAGGAGCTGAAGAAGCCGATCCTGGAAGAGCACCTGCTGAACAACATCTTCTTCGACACCTGCGTCTACCACCAGCCGGGCATCAACCTGCTGACCGAGGTGATCCCGGTCAAGAACATCCTGTTCGCCAGCGAAATGATCGGCGCGGTGCGGGGCATCGACCCGCGCACCGGCCACTACTACGACGACACCAAGCGCTACGTCAACGCCACCGCCAACCTGACGGACGAGCAGCGCTACCAGGTGTTCGAAGGCAACGCGCGCCGCGTGTTCAGCCGCCTTGACACCCGCCTGAAGGCCAAGGGCCTCTGACCCCCCAGGAGCACCCCATGTACGAACTCGGCGTCTGCTACCGCCACATCACCCGCGCCCCGCGCGAAGCCGCCGACGGCCTGGCCGCGCTGGGCTCGGCCACCGTGCACGAGGCCATGGGCCGCGTCGGCCTGATGAAGCCCTACATGCGACCGATCCAGCAGGACGTGCAGGTCTCGGGCACCGCGGTGACCGTGCTGCTGCAGCCTGGCGACAACTGGATGATGCATGTCGCGGCTGAGCAGATCCAGCCGGGCGACATCGTCGTGGCCACTGTCACCGCCGAGTGCAGCGATGGCTACTTCGGCGACCTGCTGGCCACCAGCTTCATGGCCCGTGGCGCGCGCGCGCTGATCATCGAGGCCGGCGTGCGCGACACCAAGGTGCTGCGCGAGATGGGCTTTCCGGTGTGGAGCCGCTATGTGTCGTCCAAGGGCACGATCAAGGCCACGCTGGGTTCGGTCAACATCCCCATCGTCTGCGCCGGCGCCTGGGTCACCCCGGGTGACGTGATCGTGGCGGATGACGACGGCGTGGTCTGCGTGCCCGCCGCCCGTGCGCTGGACACACTGGCCGCCGCTGCCAAACGCGAGAGCTTCGAGGGCGAGAAGCGCGACAAGCTGGCATCGGGCGTGCTGGGCCTGGACATGTACCAGATGCGCGAGCCGCTGGCCAAGGCCGGCCTGAAGTACATCGATTGATCGGCCGCGATGCACGCTGATCCCGCGCACTGGCATGTCGGCATCGTCGGGTACGGCGAGGTCGGCCGCATCATCGCCGAGGACCTGCGTGCGCGCGGCATCACCGTCAGCACCTTCGACCTGAAGCTGCTGCAGCCCGACACCGCGCCCGCGCTGCGTGCCCACGCGCTGGACCACGGCGTGGCCCTGGCCGACGACCACGCCGATCTGGCGCGCGACGCCGACCTGGTGATCAGCGCCGTCACCGCCAGCCAGGCCGTGCCGGTGGCGGCCGCCTGCGCGCCGGCACTGCGGCCGGGGGCCTTCGTGCTGGACCTGAACTCGGCCTCGCCCGGCGCCAAGCAGCGCGCGGCCGACCGGGTCGACGCCGCCGGCGGCCGCTACGTTGAAGGCGCGGTGATGACCAGCGTGCCGCCCCACCGCAGCCGCGTGCCGCTGCTGCTGGGCGGTGCCCACGCCGCCCTGCTGGCGCCACTGCTGCAGGCGCTGGGCTTCGACGGCGCGCGCGCCCACAGTGACCGGCTGGGCGTGGCCAGCGCCACCAAGATGTGCCGCAGCGTGATGATCAAGGGCCTCGAGGCCATGGTCATCGAGAGCTTCACCGCCGCCCGCCACTTTGGCGTTGAGGACGCGGTGATCGCCAGCCTGCACGAGACCTTCCCCGGCATCGACTGGGAGAAGCAGGCCGCCTACTTCTTCCAGCGCGTCATCGAGCATGGCCGCCGCCGCGCCGAGGAAGTGCGCGAGGTGGCGGCCACCGTGCGCGAGGCCGGCCTGGAGCCCTTCAGTGCCGCCGGCACCGCCCAGCGCCAGGCCTGGATGGCCGACCTGGCCGACACCGGTCTGTTCGGCCCGCGCGCCACCCCGGAGTTCGCCCGCAGCCCGGATTGGCGCACCGAGTCCGACCGCCTGCTGCACCACCTTCACAAGGACAAGACATGAGCAAACCCACGAGCGGCGACTTCACCAAGACCGCCGGCTGGATGGACTGGTACACCGGCCCGTCCAAACCCCGTTTCCAGCTGCCGGCCGGCGCGGTCGACGCGCACTGCCACGTCTTCGGCCCCGGCGCCGAGTTTCCCTACGCCCCCGAGCGCAAGTACACGCCCTGCGACGCCAGCAAGCAGCAGCTCTACGCGCTGCGCGACCACCTGGGCTTCGCCCGCAACGTGGTGGTGCAGGCCACCTGCCACGGCGCCGACAACCGCGCGATGGTCGACGCCTGCCTCTCCAGCGACGGCAAGGCGCGCGGCGTGGCCACCGTGCGGCGCAGCATCAGCGATGCCGAGCTGCAGGCCCTGCACGAGGCCGGTGTGCGCGGCGTGCGCTTCAACTTCGTCAAGCGCCTGGTGGACTTCACGCCCAAGGATGAGCTGATGGAGATTGCCGGCCGCATTGCGAAGCTGGGCTGGCACGTGGTGATCTACTTCGAGGCGGTGGACCTGCCCGAGCTGTGGGACTTCTTCACCGCGCTGCCCACCACCGTGGTGGTCGACCACATGGGCCGCCCCGATGTGAGCAAGCCGATCGACGGCCCCGAGTTCGCGCTCTTCCTGAAGTTCATGCGCGAACACCCCAACGTGTGGAGCAAGGTCAGCTGCCCGGAGCGCCTGTCGGTCACCGGCCCGAAGGCGCTGAATGGCGAGCAGGCTGCCTACCAGGACGTGGTGCCCTTCGCCCGCCGCGTGGTCGAAGAGTTCCCCGACCGCGTGCTGTGGGGCACCGACTGGCCGCACCCCAACCTGAAGGACCACATGCCCGACGACGGCCTGCTGGTCGACTTCATCCCGCAGATCGCCACGACGGCCGAGCTGCAGCAGAAACTGCTGGTCACCAACCCCATGCGTCTGTACTGGCCCGAAGAGGCCTGACGACCCGCTCGCCAAAGCACCACACCGGAGACAAGCATGCGCCTGCTGACCCCTGCCCTGCTGGCCAGCGCCGCTGCGCTGACGAGTTGCGCCACGACGGCCCCGGCGCCGGTGGCCTGCACCGACCTGCCCGCGGCGCTCGGCGCACTGAAGGCCGGTCGACTGACCAGCGCCAAGGAGGTGCCGGCGGACGACAAGGGCACGCCGGCGCACTGCCAGGTGCAGGGCGTGGCCAATGAGCGCACGGGCCTTGACGGTCGGCCCTATGCGATCGGCTTCGAGATGCGCCTGCCGGTGGACTGGAACCGGCGCTTTGTGCACCAGGTCAACGGCGGCAACGACGGCAAGGTGGTGCCAGCCCTGGGCGCCCTGGGTGTGCTGCCCACGAACGCGCTGCAACGCGGCTTTGCGGTCATCAGTTCCGACTCGGGCCACAGCGAGGACGCCCCCGCCAACGCCGCCGCCGGCCTGGCCAAGGGCAATGTCTTCGGCCAGGACCCGCAGGCGCGGCGCGACTACGGCTACAGCGCCAATGACACCATGTTCACCGTGGCGCAGGCGCTGATGCGCCATCGCTACGGCCGCGCGCCCGAGCGCAACTACATGGTCGGCTGCTCCAACGGCGGCCGCCATGGCCTGGTCGCCGCCAGCCGCTACGGCGAGCGCTACGACGGCATCCTGGCCGGCGCGCCCGGCTTCAACCTGCCCAAGGCCGCGGTGCAGCACGCCTGGGACGTGCAGAGCTGGCAGCTGGCCAACGCCGACATCCGCCAGGCCTTCAGCCCGACCGATATGCAGCTGGTGGCGCGCCACGTGCTGGCGCGCTGTGATGCACTCGACGGCCTGGCCGATGGCATCGTCGGTGACCTCGCCGCCTGCCAGCCGAAGGTGGACATCGCCACGCTGCAATGCCCTGGTGCCAAGACCGCCGAATGCCTCAGCGAGCCGCAGGTGCGCGCCCTGAAGCGCTCGCTGGCGGGGCCACGCAACAGTGCCGGCGAGCTGCTCTACAGCGACTGGTCCTGGGACGCCGGCCTGGGCGCCGGCAACTGGCGCTTCTGGAAGCTCGAAAGCCAGATCCCGCCCTGGGACAGGCTGCCGCTGATCGCCACCATGGGCGCCGGCTCGCTGAGCTATATCTTCACCACGCCGCCCACCGCCACCGCCGGCACGCCGGCCGAATTGCTGGCCTTCCTGACGCGCTTCGACTTCGACCGCGACGCGCCGAAGATCCGCGCCACCAGCGGCGCCTTCAGCGAATCGGCGATGGCCTTCATGACGCCGCCGGATGTCGACAATCCCCAGCTCACGGCCTTCCGCGCCCATGGCGGCAAGCTGCTGGTCTACCACGGCCACAGCGACGCGGTCTTCTCGGTCAACGACACCCGGCGCTGGGTCGACAAGCTGGTGGCCAATGGAGGCGCCGACACGGTGCGCTTCTACGGCGTGCCCGGCATGGCCCATTGCAGCGGCGGCCCGGCCACCGACCAGTTCGATGCGCTGGGCGCGCTGGTCGACTGGGTCGAGCAGGGCCGCGCGCCGCAGGCGCTGCTGGCGCGCGTCAACCCGGCCAACAAGGAGCTGCCGGCCGACTGGTCCAAGGACCGCAGCCGGCTGCTGTGCCCGCACCCGCAGGTCGCCCGCTACAGCGGCGGCCCGGCTGAATCTGCCAGCAGCTTCCGCTGCGAGGCGCCCTGAGAGGCTGAGAGTCTTTCACTCATGCCCACCCTGCACCTGAAAACACCCCCGCTCGTCGTTGCAAATGCTCGCCATAGCCCGAGCTATGGCTGTGCTTTGCGCCTCAATCGGCAGCGTTTGCAGGCGCCTGTCGGGCACGATCGAAAAACTCTCAGCCTCTGAACCGAAGGAGTCCCCAATGGCCCTCGACAAACCCTACCAGGACGTGCCCGGCACGACCATCTTCGACGCCGATCAGTCGCGCAAGGGCTACTGGCTGAACCAGTTCTGCATGAGCCTGATGAAGGCCGAGAACCGCGAGCGCTTCAAGGCCGACGAGCGCGCCTACCTGGACCAGTGGCCGATGACCGAGGAGCAGAAGCAGGGTGTGCTCACGCGCGACCTGAACCGCTGCATCGCCGCTGGCGGCAACATCTATTTCCTGGCCAAGATCGGCGCCACCGACGGCAAGAGCTTCCAGTACATGGCCGCCAGCATGACCGGCATGACCCAGGACGAGTACGCCGCGATGATGCTGGCCGGTGGCCGCAGCCCCGATGGCAACCGCTACACCCACGAGAAGAAGTAAAGCCATGGCCCACCTCTCCGCCAGCGTCTACACCTCGCATGTGCCCGCCATCGGTGCCGCCCTGGATCTGGGCAAGAGCGCCGAGCCCTATTGGCAGCCGGTCTTCCAGGGCTACCAGTACTCGAAGCAATGGATCGAGGAAGACCAGCCCGACGTCATCTTCCTGGTCTACAACGACCACGCCACCGCCTTCAGCCTGGAGCTGATTCCCACCTTCGCGATTGGCTGCGCCGCCGAATTCAAGCCCGCCGACGAGGGCTGGGGCCCGCGCCCGGTGCCGGTGGTCAAGGGCCACCCCGAGCTGGCCGCACACATCGCGCAGAGCGTGATCCAGGACGACTTCGACCTCACCATCGTCAACAAGATGGACGTCGACCACGGGCTGACCGTGCCGCTGAGCCTGATGTTCGGCCAGCGCGACCCGGTGCATGGCGCCTGGCCCTGCCCAGTCATCCCCTTCGCGGTGAACGTGGTGCAGTACCCGGTGCCCTCGGGCCGCCGCTGCTTCATGCTGGGTCAGGCGATCCGCCGCGCCATCGAAAGCTACGACGAGCCGCTGAAGGTGCAGATCTGGGGCACCGGCGGCATGAGCCACCAGTTGCAGGGCCCGCGCGCCGGCCTGATCAACCGGGTCTGGGACAACGCCTGGCTCGATCAGCTGATCGCTGACCCCGCCGCCTGCGCCGCCACCCCGCACATCGACTACGTGCGCGAGGCCGGCAGCGAGGGCATCGAGCTGGTCATGTGGCTGATCGCCCGCGGCGCAATGGCCGACGTGGCCGGCGGCCCGGCCCCCACCGTGAAGCACCGCTTCTACCATGTGCCCGCCAGCAACACCGCGGTCGGGCACCTGATTCTGCAGAACAACCGCTGACTCTCCAAGGACGGACAACATGAGCAAGACGATCAAGGTGGCGCTGGCCGGCGCCGGTGCCTTTGGCATCAAGCACCTGGACGGCATCCGGAACATCGACGGCGTCGAGGTGGTCTCGCTGATCAGCCGCGACCTGGACAAGACCCGCGAGGTGGCGCAGAAGTACGGCATCCCTCACGTCACCACCGAGCTGGCCGACAGCCTGGCCCTGCCCGAGCTGGACGCCGTCATCCTGTGCACCCCCACGCAGATGCACGCCAGCCAGACCCTGGCCTGCCTGCAGGCCGGCAAGCATGTGCAGGTCGAGATCCCGCTGTGTGACGTGCTGGCCGAGGGCGAGGAGGTGGTGCGCGTGGCCGAGGCCAGCGGCCTGGTCGCCATGTGCGGCCACACCCGCCGCTTCAACCCCAGCCACCAGTACGTGCACCGCAAGATCCAGGCGGGCGAGTTCAACATCCAGCAGATGGATGTCCAGACCTACTTCTTCCGCCGCACCAACATGAACGCGCTGGGCCAGCCGCGCAGCTGGACTGACCACCTGCTGTGGCACCACGCGGCCCACACCGTGGACCTGTTTGCCTACCAGTGCGGCAGCCCCATCGTGAAGGCCAACGCCATCCAGGGCCCGATCCACCCGACGCTGGGCATCGCGATGGACATGAGCATCCAGCTGAAGGCCGCCAACGGCGCCATCTGCACGCTGAGCCTGTCCTTCAACAACGACGGCCCGCTGGGCACCTTCTTCCGCTACATCGGCGACACCGCGACCTACATCGCCCGCTACGACGACCTGTTCAACGGCAAGGACGAGAAGATCGATGTCTCCAAGGTGGACGTGTCGATGAATGGCATCGAGCTGCAGGACCGCGAGTTCTTCGCCGCGATCCGCGAAGGCCGCCAGCCCAACAGCAGCGTGGCCGGCGTGCTGGCCTGCTACCAGGTGCTGCATCAGCTGGAGCAGCAGCTGGCCGGATAATCGGCGCATGGTCCGCGCCCTGCTGTTCGATCTCGACGACACGCTGCTCGACGACCGCGGCGCAATGGCCGATGCCGTGCTCCTGCTGCGGCAGCGCCATCGCCTGGCGCCGGATATTGCTGACGATGTCCTGGCCGAGCATTGGGACCGCGTGGGTCGCGACCTGTGGCGGCGCATGGAGCGGGGCGAGCTGGACCTGAACGGCCAACGCCGTGAACGCATGCGACGCGTCTTCGACGCCGGTCTGTCCGACAACGACGCCGACGCCCTGGTGGCCGACTACCTGGAGGCCTACGCCCGGAGTTGGCGCCTGCTGCCCGGCGCGCTGGACCTGCTGCAGGCCACGGCCCACCTGCCGCGCGCAGCGGTCACCAACGGCCATGAGCCCCAAGCGCTGCGCAAGCTGGAACACACCGGCATCCACGCCCACTTCGATGTGGTGCTGACGCCCCAGCGCAGTGGCACCCGCAAGCCTGATCCACGGATGTTCCGCCAGGCCCTGGACCTGTTGGGCGTGGCCCCCGCCGAGGCGGCCATGATCGGCGACAACGCCGAGGCCGACATCGCCCCCGCCCAGGCCCTGGGAATGGCGACCTTTCACCTTGATGCCCGCGAGAGCGGTCGCCGGCCGGCCGATGCGCTGGACTGGATCCGCCGCCGAGCCCTTCCCGTTTCCTGAGAAACACGATGCACACACGCCCCCTCGGCCCCTTCCAGGTCAGCGCCATCGGCCTGGGCTGCATGAACCTCAGCCATGCCTATGGCCAGCCACCCTCGGCCGAAGCCGGCCGCGAACTGCTGGCGCGCGCGCTGGACCTGGGCTGCACGCTATTCGACACCGCCGCGCTCTACGGCTTCGGGGCCAACGAGGAACTGGTCGGGCCGGTCCTCCAAGCCCATCGCTCGAGGATCACGCTGTGCTCCAAGGGCGGCATGGCCGGCGTGCAGTTCCCGGACGGCGTCAAGCGCGTCATCGATGGCCGCCCCGAGGCCATCCGCCGCAACTGCGAGGACAGCCTGCGCCGCCTGGGCACCGACGTGATCGACCTGTACTACCTGCACCGCTGGGACAAGCAGGTGCCGATCGAGGAGTCGGTGGGCGAGATGAGCCGCCTGGTGGCCGAAGGCAAGGTCCGCACGCTGGGCCTGTCCGAAGTGTCCGCCGCCACGCTGCGCCGCGCCCATGCGGTGCACCCGATCACCGCGTTGCAGACCGAGTATTCGCTGTGGACCCGCAACCCCGAGATCGCGGTGCTGGACACCTGCCGCGAACTGGGCGTGGCCTTCGTCGCCTTCAGCCCGGTGGCGCGTGGTTTCCTGGGCACGCTCAGCGATGTCAGCGGCTTCGATGCCAAGGACATCCGGCGCTCGATGCCGCGCTTCACGCCGGGCAACTACGCTGCCAATCGGGCACTGCTGACCCCGGTGCAAGCCCTGGCCGATGGGCGCGGCGTGACGGTGGCGCAACTGGCGCTGGCCTGGCTGCTGCACCGCGGCGAGCACATCATCCCGATCCCCGGCACCACCTCGGTGGCGCACCTGGAGGACAACCTCGCAGCGGCCGATCTGGCGCTGTCGGCCGACGAGATGGCGCTGCTCGACGGCGCGATCAACCAGCGCACGGTGCAGGGCACGCGCTACAACAGCGCCACCCAGGCCGAGATCGACACCGAGGAGTTCAGCGTCTGAGGGCTGGCTGCTCGACGCCATCTTGGACGATCGTATAGTCGGCGTCCCGCCGACCTCGTCCGATCCCATGGCCCCCTCGTCCGACCCCACGCCCGCCGAGCCCAGCCCGCGCCCGAAGCGGCCAGCCAGCGGCCGCGGCGCGCCGCGCGAGGACCAGCCCGACCGCCGCACCAACATCCTGCTCGCCGCCGAGAAGCTGTTCGCGCTGCGCGGCTACCACGCGGTGTCGATCCGCGACATCGCCGCCGAAGCCGGTGTGCCACTGGCACTGGTGGGCTACTACTTCGGTGCCAAACACGAGCTTTACCACGCGATCTTCGAGACCTGGAGCCCGGCCATCGCCGGCCGCCTGCAGGCGCTGGACGCGGTGATGCAGGAGCCCGACCTGGCGCTGCGCCTGGAGCGCGTCGTCGACACATTCGTCAGCCCGCTGATCGCGCTGCACCAGCACCCGGAGGGGCAGTACTACGCGCTGATGGCGGCCCGCGACCTGGCCGCGCCGACCGAAGAATCCGAGCGCAGCAACCGCGAGTTCTTCGACCCGCTGGCGCACGCCTTCATCGATGCGCTGATGAGCACCGCCCCCGGCGCCAGCCGCGGCCAGGTCGCCTGGTGCTACCAGTTCATGCTCGGCGCCTTGCTGCACTTCCTCTCTGACCGCCGCGTCGAGCGTCTCTCGCGCGGCGAGAACCGCGCCGCCGACCCGGCCGCCAAGGAGCGGCTGCTGGCCTTCCTGCTGGGTGGCTTCCGCGCTGTGCTGGGCGCGCCCGGCAGCCCCTCGCGCCCCCGCAAGCGCTGACCTCCACCCGCCTGGCTGCGGTGCGCAGCGGCCCTAGACGCCCAGGGCAAACCCCAATTTGTACGATCGTACAAACTGCGGCACAGTCACGTCCATGCACCCTGGTGCGGGGCCTGCCCTGCATCGCCACACGGAGACAACCGACCATGCGCCCTGCCCTGACCCGTCGCCAACTGATCGCCGCCACCGCGGGCGGTCTGTCCTTTCCTGGCGTGCTGCGCGCTCAGTCGGCGGTGAAGGTGGCCTACGGCTATTCGGCCGTCACCGACTACGCCACCGTCTTCGTCGCCGCCGAGCAAGGCCTGTTCGCGAAGAACGGCATCGACATCGAGCTGCGCTTCATCCCGATCAACCCGACCATCGTGCCCGCCATCCAGTCCGGCTCGCTGCAGATGGGCGGCCCCACGCCCACCGCGTACCTGCAGGCGGTCTCGGGCGGCATGGACCATGTGGTGATCGGCGGCGGCGGCGTGCTGTCCAAGCGTTTCACCGAGGTGGGCCTGGTCACCGCCGCCGGCAACAGCCTGCGCACGCCAGCCGACTGTGTAGGCCGCAAGATCGGCGTGCCGGGCCTGGGCGCGCTGCTGCACATCACCTTCCGCCAGTGGCTCAAGCTCAATGGGGTGGACCAGTCCAAGGTGGTCTTCGTCGAAGCCCCGTTCCCGCAGCATGCCGACCTGCTGCGCGGCGGCACGGTGGATGCGGTGGTCACCGCCGGGCCCTTCATGTCGCGCATCCTCTCCAGCGGCGAAGGCCGCGTGGCGGCCTACTACACCACCTTTCTGCCCGAAGGCCAGCCCACCGTGCTGCACACCGCCACGCGGGAGTGGGCGCAGAAGAACCCTGGCGCCGTGCGCGGCTTCCGCAGCGCGATCGGCGAGGCCGCGGCCTTCATGGCCAAGCCGGCCAACGAGGCCGCAGTGCGCGCCGCGCTGGGCAAGCACCTGAAGGTGCCGGCGCCGGTGGCCCAGGCCATGCAGATCTCGCCGCCGGGGCCGGTGGTCACCACGGCCCAGCTGCAATGGTGGGGCGGCCTGATGCGCGAGCAGGGCTACCTGAAGACCGAGCCCAGCTATGCCGGGCTGATCGCCTGAATGCGCCGCTGACATGAGCGCCCTGCCCGTGATCGACATCCACACTGGCGCCGCTCCGGTGCTGCGCGAGACCGTCCTGGAATTCGACCAGGTCGCCGTGCAGCTGGGCGGCCGCCAGATCCTCTCGCCCACCAGTCTGACGATCGGCCGCGGCGAGTTCATCACCATCATCGGCCCGTCGGGCTGCGGCAAGACCACGCTGCTGCGCGCGGCCGCCGGCTTCGTGCGGCCCGAGGGCGGCGCGGTGCTGCGGCAGGGCCGGCTGGTCAGTGGCCCGTCGCGCGAGGTGGCCTTCGTGTTCCAGGACTATGCCCATGCGCTGCTGCCCTGGCGTACGGTGCAGGGCAATGTCGAGCTGGCGCTGGAGGCTGCCCAGGTACCGGCAGCCGAGCGCGCCCCGCGGGCGCTGCAGGTGCTGCAGACCGTGGGCCTGGCCGCCCATGCCGCCAAGTTCCCGGCGCAGCTCTCGGGCGGCATGCAGCAGCGGGTGCAGATCGCCCGTTGCCTGGCCCAGCAGCCCGAGCTGATGATGATGGACGAGCCCTTCGGCGCCCTGGACGCGATGACCCGCGAAGGCCTGCAGGACGAGCTGGCGCGCCTGGTGCGCGAGACCGGCCTGACCGTGCTCTTCGTCACCCATGACCTGGAGGAAGCAATCTACCTCGCCGACCGGGTCGTCGCGCTGCGCGCCAATCCCACGGCAGAGCGCCCCAGCCTGGCCCGCGTGATCGATGTCACCCTGCCGCGCCCACGCGAGCAACTGGCCACCAAGGAACACCCCGAGTTCCTGCGCCTGCGCCGCGAGCTGTACGGCTACCTGGGCCATGGCCATGCCTGAGCGCTTGCGCGCGCTGGCCCGCGCCTTGACCCTGCCGCTGGCGGTGACGCTGGCGCTGGAGGCCTTTGCCCGCACCCTGGGCCAGCACAGCGATGCGCTGGCGCCGCCCAGCCTGGCGGTCCTGGCCTGGTGGCGCGCGGCGCTGGACGGCTCGCTGTGGGCGGCCACCGGCTTCACGCTGAGCAGCGCCGCGCTGGGCCTGGGCCTGGGCATGGCTGGCGGCATCAGCCTGGGCACGCTGCTGGGCCTGTCGCGCCGTGCGGCGGCGATGGGTTTCCTGTCGATCGAGCTGCTGCGCCCGGTGCCCTCGGTGGCGCTGATCCCGATCGCGATGCTGGTGTTCGGCTTCGGCCTGTCGATGGAGGTCAGCGTGATCGCCTTCGCCACCTTCTGGCCGATGCTGCTGCTGGCCCAGTCCGCCGTGCGGCAGTTGCATCCGCGGCTGCTGGAAGTGGCCGCGGCGCTGCAGCTGAGCGCCCTGCAGCGCCTTCGCCTGATCGTGCTGCCCGCGGTGCTGCCACGCCTGTTCGTGGCGCTGCGCCTGGGCGTGGCGGTGGCGCTGGTGGTGGCGGTGACCGTGGAGATTGCGGCCAACCCCAGCGGCATGGGCTATGCGCTGATGATCGCGCAGCAAAGCCTGGACCCGGCGCTGATGATGGCCTGGCAGGCCTGGATCGGTGTCATCGGCTACGCCATCAACGCGGCGGCCGAGGGCTTGCAGCAGGCGGTGGCGCGCCGCATGGGAGCGGTGTCATGAGCGCCCGCTGGAGCGAACGCGCCGGCTCACTGGCGGTGCTGGGCACACTGCTGGCGCTGTGGTGGCTGGCCACCGCCCAGGGCTGGGTCAGCCGGGTCTTCCTGCCCGAGCCCACGGCGGCGCTGGCCAGCCTGCGCGACGGCCTGGTCGAGGGCGACCTGGCCCGCCACAGCCTGGCCACACTGGGCCGCATGGTGCTGGGCTGGGGCCTGGCCTCGCTGCTGGGCGTGGCGCTGGGCGCGCTGGTCGGCCGCTCGGCCACGGCCCGCGCCTGGCTGCAGCCCTCGCTGGAGTTCATCCGCCCGCTGCCCGCCTCGGCGCTGATCCCGCTGGCCGTGGCCGTGTTCTGGCTGTCGCCGGGCATGGTGCTGTCGGTGGTGGCGCTGGGCGCGATGTGGCCGGTACTGCTGGGCACGATCCATGGTGTCAGCGCCCTGCACCCGCGCCTGCCCGAAGTGGGTGCCGCGCTGCAACTGAGCCGCACCCGTTTCCTGTGGACCATCGCGCTGCCGCACGCCATGCCCGACATCCTGGCCGGCATGCGGCTGGCGCTGACCGTGTCGCTGATCGTCTCGGTGGTGGGCGAGATGGTGGCCTCGCAGCCCGGCCTGGGCCAGGCAGTGCTGATGGCCGCGCGCTCTTTCCAGTCGGCCGAGCTGTTTGCCGGCGTGATGCTGCTGGGCGCCATCGGCCTGATCAGCAATGGCGCCCTGGCGCTGGCTGAACGCCACCTGCTGCGCTGGCAGCAACCCCACCGTTCCTGACCCCATCCGCACCATGACCCGCCGCTTTGTCGACCTGTCGATCTACCTGGAAAACGATGTGGCCTCCGACCCGCCCGGGCTGGAGCCGCAGATCAGCTACTTCACCCACGAGCACACCTACGAGCAGATCGCGCCCTTCTTCCCCGGCCTGCGCCGCGAGGACCTGCCCGATGGCGAGGGCTGGGCGGTCGAGCGGGTGCAGCTGACCACCCACAACGGCACCCACCTGGACGCACCCTGGCACTTCCACAGCACCATGGACGCCGCACTGGGCGAGCGCCGGCCCTCGATCGCCATCGACCAGGTGCCGCTGGAGTGGTGCTTCCAGCCCGGTGTCAAGCTGGACTTCCGCCACCTGCCCGACGGCCATGTGGTCAGCGCCGCCGAGGTGGAGGCCGAGCTGGCCCGCATCGGCCACACGCTGCAGCCGCTGGAGATCGTGGTCGTCAACACGCGCGCCGGTGCGAGCTACGGCGAGAAGGACTATGTCAGCGCCGGCGCAGGCATGGGCTACGAAGCCACGATGTACCTGCTCGAGCGCGGCATCCGCCTGACCGGCACCGACGCCTGGAGCTGGGATGCACCCTTCGTGCACACCGCCCGCAAGTATGGCGAGACGCACAACGCCGGCCTGATCTGGGAAGGCCACAAGGCCGGGCGCGACATCGGCTACTGCCACCTCGAAAAGCTGCACAACCTCGAAGCCCTGCCGGCCGACGGCTTCTTCATCTCGTGCTTCCCGCACAAGATCCGCGGCGCCTCGGCGGGCTGGACCCGCGCGGTGGCCATCTTCGACGAGACCCTGCGCACCAGCGCGCCATGACGCGGCGCTGACCCTTTCCACCGTCTGTTCGGGACCGGTCCTCCCTGGGACCGGCCTGGGCGGAGCCTCGCCCACCAACGATCCTTGGAGACACCGATGAACCCCACCCGCACCCTCCTGGCCAGCTGTGCACTGGTCGCCTGCGGCCCCGCCGCGCTGGCCCAGTCCAGCGTCACCGTCTACGGCCTGCTCGATGCCGCCGTCGTCCAGGGCAAGGGCGCAGCCACCGGCGTCAAGGCCATCGACACCACCGATCGACGTGTGGACGCCGGCGGGATGTCCACCAGCCACATCGGCCTGCGCGGCAGTGAAGACCTGGGCAGCGGCTGGACGGCCGAGTTCGACCTCTCCAGCTTCATCCGCAATGCCACCGGCGCCAGCGGCCGCAATGATGCGATCGGCGCACCGGTCAACGTGGCCGCCGATCCGTTCTGGTCGCGCGCTGCCTGGGTGGGCATCGGCAACGCCAGCCTGGGCAGGCTGCGCGTGGGCAACCTCACCACCCCGCTGTTTGTCAACTCGATCACCTCGAATGCCTTCGGCGACTCCACGGTCTTCAGCCCGCTGAACCTGGTGACGCACATCGGCGGACCACAGGCCGGCGGCACCGGCTGGTCCTCAAGCGTGGTCTACGACAGCCCGCAGATGGCCGGCGTCGGCCTGAGCCTGGCCGTCACCGATGCCAACGCCAGCGGCCGCAACCTGGGCGCTCGGCTGGCCTGGCGCAGCGGGCCGGCCGCGGCCTCTCTGGCCTGGCAGTCGGTCAAGCGCAACCCGGTCAGCTTTGCCGACGGCACCACCGCCAACAATGTGTCGACCTGGATGCTGGGCGGCTCGTATGCCTTCTCGATGCTCACCGTCTACGCGCACCTGGGCCGCCTGCAGAACGACGGCACCGAAGCGACTCCGCAGAACGTCAGCTACCGCCTGACCGAGCTCAGCGCCGCCGTGCCGCTGGGCAACGGCCGCGTTCTGGCGGGCTGGGCGCTGCGCAAGACCAGCGACACGCCCTCGCCGGTGCCTGCCACCGCGGCCGGCGGCAACGTCAAGCGCAGCGTGTTGACGGTGGGCTACGACCACACGCTGTCCAAGCGAACCGACGCCTACGCGATGCTGCTGCGCGACCAGACCGACACCCGCACGCTGGGCGCGCCGCCCCGCATCGTCTCGGCCAGTGGCAGCACGCTGGGCCTGGGCATCCGCCACCGCTTCTGACCCACCGCAGCGCCATGCTCAACCACACCCATGATCCAGCCCTGCGCAGCTGGGTGGCCTCAGCCCAGGCCGAGGGCGGCGACTTCCCGATCCAGAACCTGCCGCATGGGGTCTTCCGTCCGCGCGGCAGCAGCGAACGCTGGCGCGGCGGGGTCGCGATCGGCGACCAGATCCTGGATCTCTCGCGCCTGATGGGCAGCGGCCTCGCCCGGCCCGAGGTGCTGGCCGCGCTGCGGGCGGCACAGGCTGACAGCCTCAACGAGCTGATGGCTCTGGGACCCACGGCCTGGCGGGCGCTGCGCAGCGAGCTCTCGCGCCTGCTGCGCGAGGACGCCGTCGAGCAGCAGGCGCTGGCCAGCTGCCTGTGGCCCCAGGACCAGGCCGAATTCACCCTGCCCGCCCGCATCGGCGACTACACCGACTTCTTCACTTCCTGGCACCACATGCGCAATGCCGGCCGCATCTTCCAGCCCGATGCGCCGCCGCTGCCCCACTTCCGCTGGCTGCCGATCGCCTACCACGGCCGGGCCTCCACGGTCGAGGTCAGCGGCGCGCCGGTCTGGCGGCCACAAGGCATCACCCGGCTGGCGGGCAGCGACGCGCCCCGTCTGGCACCGGTGGAGCGGCTGGACTATGAGCTGGAGCTGGGCGCCTGGGTGGGTCCCGGCACCCGGCGCGGTCAGCCCGTGCCGGTGGGCGGGGCCGAGGCCCACCTGTTCGGGCTGAGCCTGCTCAACGACTGGTCGGCGCGCGACGTACAGGCCTTCGAGGCGATGCCGCTGGGCCCCTTCCTGGCCAAGAACTTCCTGACCACCGTGTCCCCCTGGGTGGTCACGCTGGAGGCCCTGGCGCCCTACCGCTGTGCGCTGCCGCGCGGCACCGACGACCCGCCGCACCTGCCCCACCTGGCGCCCCCCGACCCGGGCATGGCCGGCATCGACATCCAGTTGCAGGCGCTGCTGACGCCAGCGGGACCGGGCAGGCCCACCGTGACGCTGAGCCGCACCAGCTTCCGCCACGGCTACTGGTCACTGGCCCAGATGGTGGCGCACCACACCGAGGGCGGCTGCGCCCTGCGCCCGGGCGACCTGCTGGGCACCGGCACCCAGTCCGGACCGACCGAAGGCGAGCAGGGCTGTCTGCTGGAGTTGACCCGTGGCGGGCAGCAAGCGCTGCCCCTGCCCGGTGGTGGACAGCGCCGCTACCTGGAGGACGGCGACACGCTGGTGCTGCGTGCCTGGTGTGAGCGGGCGGGTGCGGCGCGCATCGGCTTTGGCGAGTGTCGGGGCACGGTGCAACCCGCCCCCTGAGCCGCCTGCTATGGTGACGCCATGCACCGTCGCCACCTGCTCAACGCCACTGCCGCGCTGCTGCTGCCTGCCGGCGTGCGCGCCGCGGCCACCCCGATCACCCTGGTCGTGCCCTTCGCCCCCGGTGGCGTGGCCGACCTCACCGCCCGCACCGTGGGCCAGGCAATGGCCGCCACGCTGGGTCAGCCGGTGGTGGTGGACAACCGGCCCGGGGCCGGCGGCATCGTCGCCACCCAGGCCGTGCTGCAGCGCCCGGCCGACGGCCAGACGCTGCTGCTGATGAGCAACGCCACCGCGGTCAGCGTGCACCTGGTGAAGAAGCTGCCCTTCGATGTGCAGCAGGACCTGGCGCCGGTGACCACGCTGGGCTTTTTCGAGCTGGGCTTGGCGGTGGCCGCCGAGTCTCGTTTCAAGTCTCTGCAGGAGCTGCTGGGCTTCGGTCGCGCGAACCCGGGGAAGCTGACGATCGGCACGATCGCCGTGGGCAGCACCCAGCACCTGGCGGCCGAGCTGTTCAAGTCGCGCAGCGGCCTGGACGCGGTGGTCGTGCCCTACAAGGGCTCGCCTGCCGTGCTGCAGGCCTTGCGCGCCGGCGAGATCGACCTCGGCGTCGAGGTGCTCAGCCCCCTGGTGCCGCAGGTGCAGGCCGGCAGCCTGCGTCTGCTGGCCGTCACCGGCGCGCGGCGCTTTGCCGCGTTGCCCGAGGTGCCCACGGTGCGCGAGCAAGGGGTCGCCGACTACGAGGTGGACAGCTGGAACGCGCTGGCCGTGGCCCGGGGCACACCGGCCGCCGCCATCGAGCGCCTGCGCCAGGCCGCGCTGGCCGCGCTGGCCCAGCCCGCGGTGCAGCGCACGCTGCTGGCCCAGGGCGTGACGCCACGCGGTGGCACACCGGCCGAGTTGCAGGCCTTGCTCGCCGCCGAAATCCGCCACTGGGGCGGCGTCGTGCGCGCCGCGAAGATCGAGCCGGAGTGAGCCAAGGCATGGCCCGGCGGCTTACCATCGCCGGGCTGTATGAGCGGACTGTCCGACCTCGACCCCGCCGCCTTTGCCGAGTTGCGCCGCCTGCTCGACGAGGGGCTGGACCTGCCTGGCGCCGAGCGCGCCGCCTGGCTGGCGGCGCTGCCCGCCGCCCAGCAGCCGCTGCGTGAGCGCCTGGCGCGCCTGCTGGCCGAGGCCGACGCCGACAGCGGCACGTCCTTCCAGACCCTGCCCCCCATCGCCGCCACGGACACCGCGACCGCCCCGGAGCTGCCCGGCGACATCGGCCCCTGGCGCCCCTCACGCCTGCTGGGCGAAGGCGGCATGGGCACGGTCTGGCTGGCCGAGCGGGTCGATGGTCTGCTCAAGCGCCCCGCTGCGCTGAAGCTGCCGCGCGGCGCCTGGCGCCAGGCGGGTCTGGCCGAGCGCATGGCGCGCGAGCGCGACATCCTGGCGCGGCTGGACCACCCGCACATCGCCCCCATCCTGGACGCTGGCGTCACCCCCGAAGGTCAGCCCTGGCTGGCGCTGGCCTTTGTCGAAGGCCAGCCGATCGATGAGTACGTGGCCGCTCGCAGCCTGGGTCTGCGCGAGCGCATCGCCCTGCTGCTGCAGGTGGCCGGCGCGGTGGCGCATGCGCATGCGCGCCTGGTGGTGCACCGGGACCTGAAGCCCGGCAACATCCTGGTCACGTCCGAGGGTGAGGTGCGGCTGCTCGACTTCGGCATCGGCAAGCTGCTCGACGACGAGGCCGGCGAGGGCCTGGCGCTCACCCAGCAGCTCGGCCGCGTGATGACCCCCTGGTACGCCTCGCCCGAGCAGGTCCACGGCCAGCCGATCGGCACCGCCAGCGATGTCTACGCGCTGGGCGTGGTGGCCTTCGAGCTGCTCACCGACCAGCGGCCCTATGCGCTCAAGCGCGAAACACGGCTGGCGCTGGAGCAGGCCATCACCGAGGGTCGCGTGCAGCGCGCTTCGGCGGTGGCCACCACGGCCTGGGCCGCGCAACTGCGCGGCGACCTCGACACCGTGCTGCTCAAGGCGCTGAAGACCGATCCCGACCAGCGCTACCGCACGGTCGACCAGTTCGCCGACGACCTGCAGCGCTGGCTGCGCCAGCGCCCGGTCAGCGCCCAGCCCGACCGCCTGGCCTACCGCGTTCGCAAGTTCGTGCAGCGCAACCGCCTGGGCGTGGGCCTGGGCACGGCCGCCGTGGCCGCGCTGGCGGTGGCCCTGGGGGTGGCGCTGTGGCAGCGCGAACAGGCCCGGCTGGAGGCCGCCAAGGCCAACGGCATCAAGGACTACCTGGTGTCGCTGTTCGAGACCAACGACGTCGACCAGTCCGACGCGCTGCGCAAGCGCGGCCAGAGCGTGCAGGACCTGCTGGAGCACAGTGCCCGCACGCTGGGCAGTGGCCTGGCCGATCACCCCGAGGTGCGCGACGAGTTGCAGAAGCTGGTGGGCCAGTTGCTGAACGACCTGGAGCTGACCGACAGTGCCCTGCGGGTGCGCAGCGAGCGGGTGCAGGCGCTGGCGGCCCAGGGCGCACCCGCCGCACTGCGCGCTGAAGCCTTGCGTGCACTGGCCCAGACCCAGTCCTGGAAGGACGACATCCCGAGCGCACGTCAGACCCTGGCGCAGGCGGCCAGGCTGTGTGCGCCCACCCCGGACCTGCCGGAATGCCTGGGCATCCAGACCGACCTGGGGCAGATCGAATTCGACGCCCGGCGTCTGGACACCGCGCTGGCGCTCGCGGGTCCGGTGACAACGCGGCTGCGCACGGTCGCCCCGGGCAGCGCTGAACTGGCGCGTGCGCTGGAGCTCTCGGGCAACATCGAGCTGGCGCGCAACCGCCAGGAGCCGGCACTGAGCCTGATGCGCGAGAGCATGGACATTCGGCGCCGGCTTCTGGGTGAACACTCGGTGCGCCTGATCTTTCCGCGCTACCAGCTGGCACGCAGCCTGTGGGTCATGCGCCACCACGTCGAGGCCCAGCAGGAGCTGCGCGCGGCCCTCGACATCAGCCGGCGCACGCTGGGCGAAGACCACTTGATGTCGCTGCGCATCCAGCGCGACCTGGGCCGCCTGACCGCCTACATCGGACTGGACGGCGGCGGCATGGCGATGCTGGAGGAGGCGGTGCAACGCCTGCTGGCCAAGGGGGCCGATCTGCCGCTGGTCGACCAGTTCGACGCCCATGTGGCCCTGGGCAACCTGCTGCTGGTGGACGGTCAGCCCGAGCGTGCCGAACCCGAGCTGAGCGTCGCGCTGCGCCTGCGTGACCAGCTGGGCGAGGAACGCACAGCCGGTGACGCGACGCTGGACCAGTCCTGGGCCTGGCTGATGACCGAACTGGGACGCTACGATCAGGCCCGGGCGGTGCTTCAACGCCAGCTCACCCAGACTGTGGCGCGCCTGGGTGAGCAGCACCCCTCGGTGGCGGACCGGCTGCTGCGCATCGTCAACGTGGACATGGCCGAGGGCCGCTGGGACGACGCCCAGGCGCGCATCGAGCGTGCGCTGACCAGCCAGGACAGCCGCGAGGCCAGCTTTGGTTCACCCAAGCACCGGGCCCAGCTGGCACGGGCCGCCCTGTGGCTGGAGCGCGGGGACACCGCTGCCGCCGCGCCCGTGATTGACGCGCAGCATCGCCTGGCCCAGGACACGCCTCGGGCGGAGCAGTACCGTCTGCGCCTCTTCGAGCTGACTGTGCTGACGGCGCGCCTGCGCTGTCTGCAGGCCCGGCAGGACGAGGCGCGCCTGCTGTTCGACCAGGCGATTGCACTGCTGGCCAGGGACGTGCCCACCCACCCGGCGCTGATCGATGCCCGGGCCCGTTACGCCCTGTGTCTGGGCCCGGGCGCCGAGGCCCGGCACCAGCTCCAGGCCGCCGAGGCCGCCTGGTCGGCCCATGCCGGGCTGGGCCGGCATCTGCGGCGCACCCTGGAGCGCGCCAGACAACAGGTCCTGCTGAACCCCTAGGCCGACGATTGCCACATCCTGACCGGCAGGTCACCATGTTCGGGGTTGTCCGGTTGGCGCCGCTCACTGCGTTGTCTGAAAGACCAGGGCTGCGCGCCATGGCCAGCCGCCGGAACACGACGACACCAGGAGAGCACCATGACCATCCCCATTCGCACCACTTTGCCAGGTCTGATCGCGCTCGCCGTACTGGCCGGCACCCCGGCGGCCAGTACGGCCCGCGGTCCCGGCGGCAACTGCCCTGACAGCGTGACCCGCAGCGACCTGTCGCCGGAGGCCATGAGCTTTGTCCAGCTGGCGCCTGGCACCACCCAGCTCACGCCGGGCACCAGCGCGGCCACCAACACCGACCTGGACGGACTGACCGGCGTCGGCGTCAACAAGACCGTCAGCTGGAGCACGACGGCCGGGTCCATCTCGGTACGTCTGCGCCACCGTGTCTCGGACAGCGCCACCAGCACGGCGGTCTGCAGCACGTCCTACCAGGGCGAGGTTCAGAGCGGCTCGGCGCCCTTGACCGGGCTGTGCGCCATCCGGATCATCAATTTCATCTACCCGAAGACCGCGCCGCTCTACGGCGCCTACCGCACAGATGGCCAGCCCAAGGGCCAGGTGAAGAGCGTCACCGTGGCGCGATCCCCCAGCAAGGGCCGCAACATCCGCTTCGTGCTGGACGGCTGCGCCGGCCCAGGCCAGACGACCAAGCCACTGACACTGGTGTTCCAGGCCAATCAGATCCTGAAGGACGGCTACGTGCAGTTCGAGGCCCAGGACGGCAGCGTGTCGCCGCTGATCAAGGTCTACAACCCCTACGTGCCCTGACCGGCGCGCGGCCTGAAACAAACCGACAAACACCGCGACCGCGGCGACACCCGCCGCGGGGTGGGCGTCGGCACCATGGGCTCCATCGACAACCCCCTCGATAGGAGCCCTGAGATGAAACCCTGGATCAAGCGCACCGTCATCGGCGCCTTCATTGGCGTGGTCACGCTGGGCGGCCTGGCCGCCTGCGGCCACCGCCCGCACGGCCCGATGAGCGACGAGCAGATCACCGCGATGCGCGGCAAGGCGGTCGACCGCATCGCCGGCAAGCTCGACCTGACCGAGGCCCAGAAGGCCAAACTGGGCGTGCTGGCCGATGAACTGATCGCCCAGCGCCAGGCGATGCGCGGCAGTGCCGAACCCAAGGCCGAGCTGCAGTCGCTGATCGCCGGCCCCACGCTGGACCGCAGCAAGGCCCAGGCCTGGCTGGACCAGAAGACGCAGGCCGTGCAGAGCGGCAGCCCCAAGGTGATCGCCGCGCTGGGCGACTTCTACGACAGCCTGACCCCCGCGCAGCAGGCCCAGGTGCGCCAATTCATGAGCGAGCGCCGCCATGGCGGCTGGTGGGGCCGTGGCTGAGCGACTGGCCCCGCGGCTGAAGGCCGAGCCGGCGCTGGCGCTGCTGGCCGCCAGCGCCGACCCGCACGTCGACTGGCTGGACCTGCTGTGGGGCCCGCGCTTCGACCGCGCGGCGGCGCTGGACCTGGCCGCCACGCGGCCGGGCCTGGACGCCGCCGTGCTGCTGTCGGCCGGCGAGCGCTTCGATGCGCTGGCCGCGCCGGCGCGCCAGCGCCTGCGCCGGCTGATCGTGCGCCACCGCGTCCATAGAATGGCCCATGCCCCGCATCCTGCTGATTGACGACGACGAGCAGCTGGGCCCGCCGCTGGCCGCCTACTTCCGCCGCTACGAGCTGGACCTGGAGCAGGCGCTGCGTCCCAGCGCCGGCCTGGCGCGGCTCAAGGCCGGCGGCTTCGACGCCGCCATCCTGGATGTGATGCTGCCCGAGATGGACGGCTTCGCGCTGTGTCGCACGATCCGCCAGGACTCGGACCTGCCGATCATCATGCTCACCGCCCGTGGCGACGTGATGGACCGCGTCGTGGGGCTGGAGCTGGGCGCCGACGACTACCTGCCCAAACCCTTCGAGCCGCGCGAACTGGTGGCCCGCGTGCAGACCGTGCTGCGCCGGCACGTGGCCAGGCCGCCCGCCGAGCCGACGCTGCGCTTCGACGGCCTGGTGATCGACACCGCCCGCCGCGCCGTGCAGCGCCAGGGCGAAACGGTCGAGCTGACCGGCAGCGAGTATGAGTTGCTGCTGCTGCTGGCCCGCGCGCCCGGCCGGGTGTTCAGCCGCGATGACATCCTCAACGCGCTGCGCGGCCACGAGGCCGATCTCTACACCCGCGCGGTAGACATCGTCATCAGCCGTCTGCGCCGCAAGCTGGAGCCGCTGGACGCGATCAAGACGCTGCGCAACGCCGGCTACGCGCTGGCCCTGCCCAAGGTGGGCGCATGACGACCGGCGCGCGCTGGCACCGGCGCGCGCAGCGCCACCTGGCGCACTCGCTGAAGTGGCGCATCGTGGTGGTCTTCCTGCTGCTGGGCACCGCGGTGGCCGGCATGTTCGCCTTCGGTGCCCAGCGCGCCTTCGCGGTGGGCTGGCGCGAGGCCGCGCGGCCGCTGCTCAACGACTATGTCGAGCACCTGGCGCGCGACGTCACCGGCGGCACCGACACGCCCGACCTGGCGCGCGCCCAGGCGCTGGTGGCCCGGCTGCCGCTGACGCTGCGCATCGACGGCCCCCGCCTGCACTGGAGTTCCCACCCCGGTGCTCCGGCGGTGCGCGAGGGCGGCAGCCCGGCGCTCAGCGCCACCACCGCCGATGGCCATGTGCTGCGCTTCGGCCTGGACACCGGCAGCATCGAGCGCCGGCCGCGCTTCTTCGGTGGCCTGCTGCTGGCGCTGCTGGGCGCGGTGCTGCTGGCCTGGTGGGTGCTGCGCCGGCTGCTGCGGCCGCTGGACGACATCGGCGCCGGTGCGCGCCGCTTCGGCAGCGGTGATTTCAGCCAGCCCATCCCCGTGCGCCACGCCCATGCACCCGACGAACTGGGCACGCTGGCGCAGACGATCAACACCATGGGCCAGGACATCCATCGCATGCTCGAGGCCAAGCGCGCGCTGCTGCTGGCGATCAGCCACGAGCTGCGCAGTCCGCTCACCCGCGCCCGCCTGAACGCGGAGCTGCTGCCCGAGGACGGCGAGGGCGGCGTCCAGCGCAACGCGCTGCTGCGCGATCTGCAGGAGATGGCCGGCCTGATCACCGACCTGCTGGAGAGCGAGCGCCTGGCCGGCCGCCACGCCGCGCTGCAGCGCGAGCCCACCGACCTGCCGGCGCTGGCCCAGGGCGTGCTGCAGGAGCTGTCGTCGCGGCATGCGGCCGCGGCGCAGGTGCCCATCGACAGCCAGGGCGACCTGGGGGCGGTGGCGGTGGACCCCGCGCGCCTGCGGCTGCTGCTGCGCAACCTGCTGGACAACGCGCTGCGCCACGCCAGCGACGCGGCACAGCCCCCCGAGCTGCACCTGCGCCGGGAGGGCGACAAGCTGCTGATCGCGGTGCGCGACCACGGCCCGGGGGTGGACGACGCCCACCTGCAGCGCCTGTCCGAGCCCTTCTACCGGCCCGACAGCGCCCGCACCCGCGCCGCCGGCGGCGTCGGTCTGGGCCTGACGCTGTGCCGGCTGGTGGCCGAAGCCCACGGCGGCCAGTTGCGCCTGTCCCAGGCCCACCCGGGCCTGCGGGCCGAGGCAGAGTTCACGCTCGGCTGAGGCCGCGGCTCAACAGGGCGTCCCGGCGGACGATGAGCGCCGCTGAACCACAACGAGGACACCCATGGATCTGAACCAGGCCGCCCAGGCGCATGCCGAGTGGAAAGTCAAGCTGCGCATGGCCATCGCGAAGAAGGATCAGCTGGACGTGCGCACCGTCAGCGCCGACAACTGCTGCCCGCTGGGCCAGTGGCTGCATGGCGAGGCCAAGACCCGCTGGAGCCAGCTGCCGGCCTACCGCGATGTCGTCACCAAGCATGCCAGCTTCCACCGCGAGGCCGGCGCCGTCGCCGCCGCCATCAACCAGGGCCTGTACAGCAAGGCCGAAGGCATGCTGGGCGCCGGCACGCCCTATGCCAACGCCACCAGCGCCGTCGGCTCGGCCATCCTGGGTCTGAAGAAGGAAGTGGGCTCCACGGTCTGAGCCCCGGGCCGGCACCGCGTCGGCCATGACCCGGCAGATGCCGGGAGATCGACCCCTTGTTTGCGTCTTCGCAAGCCAGTCGCTGCGCGCAGGATGACCACTGGGCACGCATGCGCCTCGGCCACCCGGCCAGACGCACGGGCGCCGTTTCGCGATGAGGACGACGATGACGCACTGGACTGTCTCAAGGCGCCTGCAGTTGCTGGCCGGCGTCGCCGCGCTGGCCATGGCGGCGCTGGCCGGGATCACCTGGCTGTCGCTGCACTCGCTGCACCAGATGCAGGACGGCGGCTACACCCGCTCGCGCGATGCGGCGCTGCTGCAAGAGCTCAGCGGCCGCGGTGCCGACCTCTACCGGATCGTGGCCGATGCCTACATCAACCGCGAATTCGATCAGCACGCCGACGAGTGGAAGCAGCTCAACGAGCGCACCGCCGCCGACCTCAGGCAGGCCGCCCAGGTTGTCCACACCGACGAGGAACGCCGCGCGGTGGCCACCGGCAGCGACGCCGCGCAGGCCATCCGCACGATCTTTGAGCGCGACTACCTGCCTGCCATTCGCCGCAACGCGGCACCCGAAGAGATCGCCGAGATCGACGGACGGGTCGATGAGCAGGTGACGCGTTTTGACGAGGCGCTGAACCAGGCCGCCACCAGCATGCTGGAGGCCGCGGCCCAGGACGACCAGGCCTTCGACAGCCGGGCCCGGGACCTGCGCCTGATCCTGCTGGGCATGGCCGCCGTGGGCATGCTGCTGGTGGGCACGCTGGCCTGGGCGGTGGGCCGCAGCATCGTGGCCGAGCTGGGCATGGAGCCGCGCGTGGCCGCCGCCATCGCGCAGCGCATCGCCGCGGGCGAACTCAACGGCCTGGCCCTGGCCCGCGACAGCCGCGACGGCAGCCTGGCCCAGGCGCTGGGCCGGATGGTGGCGATGCTGCAGACCACGGTGATGCGGGTGCGCGCCGGCGCCGGTCAGGTGGCCAGCGCCAGCACCGAGATCGCCCAGGGCAACCAGGACCTGTCCAGCCGCACCGAGCAACAGGCCGGAGCCCTGCAGCAGACGGCATCGACCATGGCCCAGCTGGGCGGCACCGTCCGCCAGAACGCCGACAACGCCCGCCTGGCCCACCAGCTGGCACGCGAAGCCACCGAGGTGGCCGACCAGGGCGGTGCCAGCGTGCACCAGCTGGTCAGCACGATGCGCGACATCGACGGCGGCAGCCGGCGCATCGCCGACATCATCGGCACCATCGACGGCATCGCCTTCCAGACCAACATCCTGGCCCTCAACGCGGCCGTGGAAGCCGCTCGCGCCGGCGAGCAGGGCCGCGGCTTTGCCGTCGTCGCGGGCGAGGTGCGCAGCCTGGCGCAGCGCAGCGCCGAGGCGGCGCGCGAGATCAAGGGCCTGATCGGCGCCTCGGTGGAGCAGGTGGCCACCGGCACCGCCCAGGCCTCGCAGGCCGCGGCCGCGATGCAGGCGGTGGTGGCCTCGATCCAGCGGGTCGGGCAGGTGGTGGCCGAGATCAGCAGCGCCAGCGCCGAGCAGGCCCACGGGGTGACCCAGGTCGGCGATTCGGTGCAGCGCCTGGACGACGCCACCCAGCAGAACGCCGCCCTGGTCGAGCAGAGCGCCGCCGCCGCCGACAGCCTGCGCCAGCAGGCGGTCCAGCTGGTCGAGGCGATCCAGGTCTTCCGCCTGTCCGACGCGCCGGCCTGATACGTTGGGGCTACAGTGGGCCCGCGGCGCCGCGCCGCGCCTGCTGGACCCTGCGATGCCGCCTCCTGCCCTGCTCTTCCTGCCCGGCCTGCTGTGTGACGCCGAGGTCTGGGCCGCCCAGACCACCGCGGGGCCGCACGCCCACCTCGTGGTCGAGTACGGCCTGAGCGATGACCTCGACACCATGGCCACGCTGGCACTGCAGCAGGCCGACGCCGCCGGGCTGGGGCCGCTGGCCGTGGTCGGCCATTCGATGGGCGGCCGCGTGGCGATGCAGCTGTGGCGCCAGGCCCCTCAACGCGTGCGCGGCCTGGCCCTGATGGACACCGCCTGGCACCCGTTGCCGGCCGGCGAGGCCGGTGCCGCCGAGCGCGCCGGCCGCCTGCGCCTGCTGGAGGTATCCCGCCACCAGGGCATGACCGCGATGGCCCGTGACTGGGTGCAGGGCATGGTCCACCCCGACCGCCTGGGCACCCCGCTGGCCGAGGCCGTGGTGGCCATGCTGGCGCGCCGCACGCCCGCTCACCAGGCCGCCCAGATCCAGGCCCTGCTGAACCGCCCCGACGCCAGCACCGCGCTGCGCAGCGTCAGCGTGCCCACGCTGCTGCTGACCGGCGAGCAGGACGGCTGGAGTCCCCCTGCCCGCCACGACGAGATGGCCGCGATGGTGGCCGGGCCGGTCACCCGGGTCGATGTGCCGCATTGCGGCCACATGGCGCCGATGGAAGCGCCCGAGACGGTGAATGCGGCGCTGGCCGACTGGCTGGCCAGGCTCTGATCCGGGCGGCGGATGTCCACCGGTCTCACCCTGGCCGCGCTGCAGTTCAGCCTCGCGCTGAGCTGGACCGTCTACGTCGTCTTTCTGCCGGCCTTGCTCACCCAGGCCGGGCTGGCGCCGAGCTGGCTGCCCTGGCTGCTGATGGCCGACCAGGCGGTGTTCGTGCTGGCCGATCTGGCGGCCGGGGTGGCGGCCGACCGCAGCGCCGCCGCGCTGCGTCGTCTGGGGCCGGCACTGCTGGCGGCCACGGCGGTGTCGACCGTGGCCTTCCTGGCCCTGCCTGTCCTGGCCGGCGCGGGCGCGGCGCCGTGGATGCTGGCCGCCACCGTGGTGTGGGCGATCAGCTCAGCAGCGCTGCGTGCCCCGGTGGCGGCGCTGCTGGGCCGGCGTGCGGCCAGGCCCACGCTGCCGCGCTGGGTGGCCTGGTGGACGCTGGGGCTGGCGCTGGCCGGGGCGCTGGGCCCATGGCTGACGGTGCAGCTGCGCGGCAGCGATGCGCGTCTGCCCTTCGTGCTCGCCAGCCTGGCGCTGCTGGCGGCCACGGCGGCGCTGCTGCGGGTGGAGCGCCAGTGGCCGCCGCCGGTCCCCACCTACCCCGCTGAAGCGGCCCGGTGGAGCCGGCCGCTGGCGTGGTTCCTGCTGGCGGCGGTGGCGCTGGGCCTGGGCTTTCAGGGCCACGCACAGCTCAACGCCGCACCCCAATACCTGCGCTTCGCCGCAGCGGCCGAGCTGCCGGCCTGGCTGTCCCTGTTCTGGGTGGCCGTGGGGCTGGCGCTGTGGCCGGCTGGCGAGGCCACGCGGCGCGTCGGGGCGGTGCCCGTGCTGGCCGCCGGCGCCGCGCTGGCCGCGCTGGGGTCGGCGCTGGCGGCGCTGGCCACCGGCTTGCCGCTGCTGGCCATCGGTCAGGCCCTCAGTGGTGCGGCCTGGGGCGCGGTGCTGGTCAGCGCCTGGACAGCGGCGGTGCAGGTCGGCCGCAGCGGGCGGGAGGGGCTCAGCAGCGCCGCCCTGTCGGCCCTGCTGGCGCTGGCCGCCTTGCTGCGCATCGCCGCGGTCGCCGCGCAATGGCCGCAGCAACCCACGGTACAGGCCTGGCTGCCCTGGCTGCCCGCCGGTCTGTGGGCGCTGGCGGCGCTGCTGATCGCGCGCACCCACCCGGGGCGCGGGGTGAGCCCGTAAGCCACCCTTTGCGGAGGATGCGGCCGGCGCGCGCACCGGCTGCCCTCAAGCCGCCTGCGCACATGCCGAAGACCCGAGGGTCCCTGCCCCGACGGATGACGCCATGCGCCACCACCACCGCCCTGCTTCTGCTGCCCGAGCCAGCCACGGCTCGGCAGGCACCACCCCGCGACTGCGGCCGACGGCCTGGGCCGCCGCCTGGCTGCTGGCCGGCGCGCTGCAGCCCGCGCAGGCGGCGCCGCTGCCCACCGGGGCCCGGGTCGTGGCGGGTCAGGTGCAGGTGGGCACGGCACAGGCCGGCACGCTGACCCTTCAGCAGACCAGCGACCGCGCGATCGTCAACTGGTTGCAGTTCGACATCGGCGCCGATCAGCAAGTGCGCATCGTTCAGCCCGGCGCGGGCGCCGCGCTGCTCAACCGGGTCACCGGCGACACCCCCAGCACGCTGGCGGGCCGGCTGCAGGCCGATGGCCAGGTCTTCCTGGTCAACCCCAACGGGATCAGTGTCAGCCCGGGCGGCCGGCTGCAGGCCACTGGCCTGGTGCTGTCGACACTGGACATCAGCGACACCGATTTCCTGGCCAACCGGCTGGTCTTCCGCGGCCTGGGCGACTCGGCCACGGTGACCCAGGCGGGCCAGATCCAGGTCGCCCCCGGCGGCTTCGCGGCGCTGCTGGGCGGGCGTGTCAGCAACAGCGGCCAGATCCAGGTGCCGATGGGCCGCGTCGGCCTGGGCGCGGGCGAGCACCTCACGCTGGACCTGGGCGGCAATGGCTTCCTGCAGGTGGCGGTGCCCAGCCGCTCGGCGCTGGGTGCCGCCTTGATCGAGCACAGCGGACAGATCAGCGCCGACGGCGGCCTGGTCCAGATGCAGGCGGCCGCGGCGCGCGAGGCCGCACGGCAGGCGGTGAACCTCAGCGGCGTGGTCGAGGCGCGCACGGTCTCGGGCCGCGCCGGCGCGATCGAGCTGGGCGGCGGCGACGGCGCGGTCTGGGTGGGCGGTCGCCTGGATGCCAGCGGCCCCAGCCAGCAGGGTGGCCAGATCACCGTCACCGGGCGCGAGATCGCGCTGCAGGGCGCCACGCTCGACGCGTCGGGCGCCCACGGCGGCGGCCGCATCCGGGTGGGCGGCGAACGCCAGGGCGGGGGCACGCTGCCACGGGCGCAGAACACCACGGTGGATTCCGCCACCACCCTGAACGCCGATGCGCGCACCCAGGGCAACGGCGGCGAGGTGGTGGTCTGGGCGGACGGCCGCACCGACTTCGCCGGCCGCATCAGCGCGCGCGGCGCAGGTGCCAGCGGCCACGGCGGCGACGCCGAGGTCTCCGGCCGCACCCAGCTGCGCTACGTCGGCCAGACCGACCTGCGCGCCGCCGACGATGCCCGCAGTGGCCGCACCGGCACGCTGCTGCTGGACCCCTACGACGTCACCATTTCCTCAGCCGCCGACAGCGGCGCGGGCTTCAGCGCCTCGGCCAACGACACGGTCATCAACACCACCACGCTGCAGAACGCGCTGGCCACCGCCAACGTCACCGTCAGCACCGGCAGCGGCGGCACGCAAAGCGGCCAGATCACCGTGGCCAGCGCGCTGAACTGGAGCGCCAACACCACGCTGACGCTGGACGCCGCCGCCGGCGTGGCGGTCAACGCCGCCATCACCAACACGGGGGCCGGCAGCGGCCTGACCCTGCAGGCCGCCGGCAGCGCGGGCATCACGGGCACGGGCGCGCTGGCCAACAGCGGATCGCTGAGCTTCAACCAGCACAACGCCGCGGCCAACAGCAGCTACGCAGGGGCGATCTCGGGCACGGGCAGCGTCACCAAGGCGGGCTCGGGGATCCTGTCGCTCACCGGGACGAACAGCTACAGCGGTCTGACGAGCGTCAGTGAAGGCACGCTGCAGCTGTCCGGGACGGGCAAGCTGGGCAGCGGCAGCATCAACCTGTCGTCGGGAGCCACGCTGCTGTTCAACACCAGCGCCCACAACAACAGCGGCACCCTGCTGTCCAACAGCATCTCGGGGGCGGGCACGCTGCAGGTGGCCGGCGCTGCGGCCACGCAACTGGTGCGGATGTCCGGCAGCCTGAGCGGGCTGACCGGCACCCTCCAGGTCGACACCGGCGCGCGAGCCAACCTGGAGAGCACGAACCTGGGCAGCGCGACGGCCGCCTTCGTGGTCAACGGGCTTCTCGCGACACAGACGACCGGGGCCACGTACCAGCTCGGCTCCTTGGCCGGTTCGGGCACGGTCAGCCAAGGCGGCGGCACGACCAACACGGTGTTGGAGATCGGCGCCAACGGCCAGTCCACGACCTTCTCCGGCAACATCGGCAACTGCTGCGACTCCACGTCGGTGAAGAAACTGGGCACAGGCACCTGGACCCTCACTGGCGCCCAGACCTACACCGGCAGCACCACCATCAGCGCCGGCACCTTGCAAGTGGGCGCTGGCGGAACCAGCGGCGCCTTGAACGGCAGCAGCATCGTCAACAACGCCGCCCTGGTCTACAACCGATCGGACAACGTGTCGATCGGCAACGCGATCTCCGGCAGCGGCAGCCTGACCCAGTCGGGCAGTGGCACGCTGACGCTGACGGGCAGCAACACCTACAGCGGCACCACCACCATCAACGCTGGCACGCTGCAGGTGGGTGCGGGCAGCACCACCGGCACGCTGGGCAGTGGGTCCGTGATCAACCACGGCACATTGAGCGTCAACCGCTCCAATGCGCTGACCGTGGCCAATGCGATCAGCGGCACCGGCGCGCTGACCAAATCAGGCGCCGGCACGCTGACGCTGACCGGCGCCAACACCTACAGCGGCGCCACCGCGGTGACCTCGGGCACCGTGAAGGCCGGCTCGACCGGCGCCTTCAGCGCCGCCTCGGCGTTCACCACCTCGTCCGGCGTGGTGGTGGATCTGGCGGGCTACGACAACAGCATGGGCTCGCTGAGCGGCTCGGGCACGCTCACCAACAACGGCGCAGCGGTGGCCACGCTGACGATGGGCGGCAACAACGCCAGCACCACCTTTGCCGGCGTGATGCAGGATGGCAGCGCCGCCTTCGCGCTGGCCAAGACCGGCAGTGGCACGCTGGCGCTGTCGGGCACCAACACCTTCACCGGTCTGACCACGATCAGCGGCGGCACCCTGCAGTTTGGCGACGGCGGCTCCTTTGGCAAGCTGGGCAGCGGCAATGTGCTCAACAACAGCGTGCTGGCCTTCGACCGCACGGTCTCGTTGACCGTGTCCAACGCGATCAGCGGCACCGGCAGCCTCGTCAAGAACAACAGCAACACCATCACGCTGGCTGGCAGCAACAGCTACACCGGCACCACCACCATCAGTGCCGGCACGCTGCAGGTCGGTTCTGGGGGCACGAGCGGCACGCTGGGCACGGGCAGCGTCAGCAATGACGCGGCGCTGGTGTTCAACCGCTCCGACGCGCTGACGGTGGGGGCCGATATCGGCGGCAGCGGCACGCTGACCAAATCGGGCGCCGGCACGCTCACGCTGACCGGCACCAATACCTACGCTGGCACCACCACGATCAACGCCGGCACGCTGCAGGTGGGCCAGGGTGGCACCGCAGGCACGCTGGGCAGCGGCGCGGTGGCCAACAGCGGTGCGCTGGTCTTCAACCGCTCGGACGCGATGAGTGTGGCGGGCGCGATCAGCGGCAGCGGCAGCCTGACGCAGGCCGGCAGCGGCACGCTGTCGCTGTCGGGCGCCAGCAGCTACAGCGGGTCCACCACCGTCACCCAGGGCACGCTGCGGCTCACCGGCTCAGGCCGATTGGGCGCCGGCAGTTACAGCGGCCTGTCGGTGGCCGGCGGCAGCCTCTTCGAGTTCGCCTCCAGCGCAGCGCAGACGCTGTCTTCGATCAGCGGCGCCGGCACGCTGACCCATAGCGGTTCCGGCACGCTGACCCTGTCGGGCACACCCAGCTTCACGGGCATCTACAACCTGAACGGGCCGACCGTGATCAGCGGCGCTTCGAACCTGGCCAAGGCCGGCCTGGGCTATGCGTCGGCGGTCAACATCGGTGGCTACGTCACACTGGCAGGCGGCAACAACAGCTTCCTGGGCTACCAGAGCGACGCCTCGGCCACCACGGTGGTCACGCTGAATGCCGGCGGCACGCTCTACAACCCGGGTGCCACCATCCACCTGACCAACGGCATCACCTTCAACGGCGGCACGCTGGCCAGCGGGCCGACCAACAGCACCTTCACCACCTACGGCAGCTACACCTTCGACAAGGCGGTGACCGTGACCGCCAACTCGACCGCGTCGGCGCTGAACCTGGCGCTGAACGCCGGCGGCAGCGGCGTGGATGTCGTGGTCTCACCCGGCGCCACGCTGACAGTCAGCGGCACGATCGACCGCCCGACCTTTGGCGGCGGTGCGGACCTGCGGCTGCTGGGCGGCGGCACGCTGCTGCTGCAAAGCGCCAACAGCTTCACCGGCGCCACCACCGTCACGCAGGGCACCCTGCGGCTCACCGGCTCAGGCCAGTTGGGCGCTGGCAGCTACAGCAGCCTGTCGGTGGCCAGCGGCGCTCTCTTCGAGTACGCCTCCAGCGCAGCGCAGACGCTGTCGTCGATCAGCGGCGCCGGCACGCTGACCCACAGCGGCGCCGGCACGCTGACCTTGTCGGGCACACCCAGCTTCACGGGGATCTACAACCTGAACGGGCCGACCGTGATCAGCGGCGCCGCCAACCTGGCCAAGGCCGGCCTGGGCTATGCCTCGGCGGTGAACATCGGCGGCTACGTGACGCTGGCCGGCGGCGACAACAGCTTCCTGGGTTACCTGGGCGACAGCACGGCCACCACCGTGGTCACGCTGAACCCGGGCGGCACGCTCTACAACCCGGGCACCACGATCCACCTGACCAACGGCATCACCTTCAACGGCGGCACGCTGGCCAGCGGGCCGACCAACAGCACCTTCACCACCTACGGCAGCTACACCTTCGACAAGGCGGTGACCGTGACCGCCAGCTCGACTGCGTCGGCGGTCAATATGGCGCTGAACAGCGGCTCTGGCGTGGATGTGGTGGTGTCGCCCGGGGCCACGCTGACGGTCAGCGGCTCGATCGATCACGTGACCAACGGCGGTGGCGCATCGCTGCGGCTGCTGGGCGGCGGCACGCTGCTGCTGCAGAGCGCCAACAGCTTCACCGGCGCGACGACAGTGAGTGCCGGCACGCTGAAGCTGGGTCATGCCGGCGCACTGGCCTCGAGCAGCGCGGTGACGGTGGACGGCACGCTGGACCTGAACGGCCAGGCGCCGAGCATCGCCTCGCTCGCCGGAAGCGGCACGGTCACCAACAGCGGCGCCAGCGCCGCCACACTGACGGCAGGCGACGGTGGCGCGTCCACCACCTTCTCCGGCGTGATCCAGGACGGGGCCGGCAGCGTGGCGCTGACCAAGACCGGCAGCGGCACGCTCACGCTCAGCGGCGCCCACAGCTACAGCGGCGCCACCACGGTGGATGGCGGCACGCTGGCGCTCAGCGGCAGCTGGGACCGCAGCGGCGCCACGGCCACGGTGGCGGTGGCCGCGGGCGCCACGCTCAGCGGTGCGGGCACGCTGAGCGCCAGCACGCTGCAAGTCAGCGGCGCGGGCAGCGTCCACCTCAGCGGCAGCAATGCCATCCACCAACTGGGCACCAGCGGCACGGTGGGCACGCTCAGCCTGAACAACGCGGCCAGCCTGGCGGTGGGCGCGATCACCAGCACCGGCCCGATCACCGTGAGCACCTCCGGCGGCCATGCCGACCTGACGCTGACCCAGGCCCTGCATTCGGATGCCAGCGGCGACGCGGTGGTGCTGTCGGCGGGCGGCCGCTTCATCAACCAGGCCGGCGCCAGCGCCATCACCACCGGCGCGGGCGGGCGCTTCCTGGTCTACTCCAACGACTGGGAGGCCGACACCGTGGGCGGCCTCAGCGCCGGGCATCTGTACCACCGCAGCTATGCCAGCCACGGGCCGGGCACCATCACCCAGAGCGGCTCTCAGCTTGTCTACAGCCGCCAGCCGATCCTGACCGTCACCGCCCAGGACGCCTCGCGGGTCTATGGCGACGCCAATCCCCTGCTGTCGGCCAGCCTCACCGGGCTGGTCAATGGCGACAGCGCGGCCGCGGCCTACAGCGGCAGTGCCGCGCTGGGCACCTCGGCCAGCGCCCTGTCCGGCGTGGGCGACTACACGATCACCGCCAGCGCCGGCTCGCTGGCCAGTGCCCAGGGCTATGGCTTCGTCTACGTGCCGGGCACGCTGGCCGTCACCCCGCGTCCGATCACCATCAGCGCCCAGTCGGCGAGCCGCATCTACGGCAACGCCAACCCGGCGCTGGGCTACACCGTCGGTGGCCTGGGCCTGGTCAACGGCGATGGCCTCACCGGCGCCTTGGCCACCGCGGCCACCAGCGGCTCGGACGTGGGCAGCTATGCGATCACCCAGGGCTCGCTGGCGGCCTCGCCCAACTACGCGCTGAGCTTCAGCGGCAGCCAGCTGGCGGTGACGCCGCGCACGATCATCGTCAGCGCCGCGGCGCAGAGCCGCACCTACGGTGAGGCCAACCCGACCCTGGGCTACAGCATTGGCGGGCTGGGTCTGGTCGGTGGCGACGCGCTCACCGGCAGCCTGACGACGACCGCCGATCTGCGCAGCCATGTCGGCACCTATGCGATCGAACAGGGCAGCCTCACCGCCTCGGCAAACTACTCGCTGCAGTTCGAGGGCAGTGCGCTGCAAGTGACGCCGCGCACGCTGACGATCAGCGCCGCCCCGGTGCTGAAGCCGCGCGGCACCGCCCTGGACCCGGCGCAGATCCAGCCGGTGGTCAGCGGCCTGGCCAGCTTCGACCAGATCGCCTCGATCGACTGGCAGTCGCCCGGCGCTGGTCCGGCCAGCGCGGCGGGCCGCTATGCGCTCAGTGCCGTGGGCGTGTCGGGGATCCCGCTGCAGGACTACCGGCTGGTGACACCGGCCACGGTGCTGGAGGTCCAGGCCGACCCGGCGTCGACCACGATCAGCCCGGCGCTGGCGGGCGGCGGCTGCGACGCCTGGTCACGCGCGGGCGAGCGCCGCGCCGGCGGCTGCACCCTGGGCGGCGGCGCGGCCCACTGAGCCGTCTCCACCGGGCCCGGCCCTGGCGCGCTCAGAACCGACCGGACAGCCGGACCGACCAGCGCTGGCGCTGGTCATCGGTGACCGCGGTGGCACGCGCCCAGGGCGTCCACTCGGCCTGCAGCGCCAGCGGCGCGCCGCCCAGACCATCGAGCTGCACGCCCAGGCCGGCCGAACTGCCGTGCCGTCGTGCGGCTTCCAGGGCCGTGGGCTGCATGTACCGCCCCTGGCCGCGCGCCGCATGCAGGTAGGGCTGCAGGCGCCACACCAGGTCCGCCCACGAGACACCGCCCTGCCAGCCCAGTTCGGCGCGCAACACGCCCCCCTGGTCCACCGCCAGGCTGCCCGGCGGCAGACCGGCCACCCCCTGCTCGCCGTCCAGCGACAGCTGCTCGGGCTGCAGCAGCGGCTGGCCGAGCGAGGACTGGGCGGCGCCCATCAGCCGCCAGCGCCAGCGCTCGCTGCCCAGCGGCCCGCCCAGATCGACCTGGGCCTGCAGCTTGATGAAGTCGGGGCCCGCCCCCTGACGCGACAAGGGCACACCGCTGCGGCGCGCATCGCCGCGATCACGGCCGCCCAGGCCCAGCGACGGCTGGCCATGCACCTGCCAGCGCGCCCCGAATGGCAGCGCACCCCAGGCGTCCAGGTCCCAGCGCGCGGCCGTGTACTCGTCCAGGCTCAGGTCCACGCCAAACAGGCGCGCCGTGCTGCGCTGGGTCACGCTGTCCAGGCTCAGGCCCAGCCGCCATGGCAAGTCACCCGGCGCAGAGCGCGCCACATCGCCGCCCAGACTCCAGCGGCGCATCCGGCCCACGCTCTCCAGCGCCCCCGGCGAGACCTGCCCCTGCAGCCGCGAGTCGGTCCATTCCAGGCGCCAGCGCTGGCCGTCGGCCGTCGGCGGCCCGTTCAGGCCCAGGCTGGCGGCCTGCAGGTCAGGGTGCGACTGTCCGGCCCGGGTGCGCCCCAGGCGCAGCGCGGCCCAGGCCTGCTCGCCCAGGCCCGCCCAGCTGTTCAGGCCCAGCCGGGCGCTCCACTGCCAGCGGCCCAGCGACTCCGACAGGCGGTTGTCCACACTGGTCAGCAGTTCGGTGCGGGCGTGCACGCCGCTGAGCAACAGCCGGGTGGTGCCGGGCGCTGATCCGGCCGCCAGCGCGCTGCGCAGGCGCAGCCCGGGCAGCTCGTCGGCCAGCGCCAGCGCCTGCTCGATCCGCGACAGGGTCAGCCAGGGCTGGTTGACCAGCGGCTGCAGCAGGGCCTGCACCGGCTGGCGCAGGCCCTGCGGCACCTCGTCGACATCGACCGCCTCGATGCGGCCGTCGGTCACGACCAGGCGCACCGGCTCGCCGTCACGCAGCGACTGGGCGGGCACGCTGACCCGGGCCAGCACATAGCCGGCGCGGCTGTAGGCCTCTTCCAGCGACTGCGCCAGCGCAAACAGCGCCGACACGCGGGTGACCGGCGTCAGCCAGCGGGCGGCCAGGGCCTCGCGCTCGGGCACCAGCTGGGCCAGCTCGCCCTCCACCCGCAGCGGGCCGGGGCGAAAACTCAGCTGGTCGGCCTGCGCCGGCAGCGCCTGAGGCACCGGGGCGGGAAGTTGCAGTGGCCCACTCGGGGGTTCAGGCCCCTGGCGCGGCGCCACGGGCGGCAACTGGGAAGGCAGGGACTGGGCCAGGGTCAGTGCCGGCAAGCAGGCCAGCAAAGCCGTGGCGGCGGATCGCGTGGGACGTGCGGTGCGCATCGGCCGCAAGCATACGACGCGGCGGACGCCTTGGGGTGCCCAGGGACACCCGGCGTTGCCGCGGGGCTCAGGCCAGCAGGCTGCCCAGGTCGAACGCCGTGTCCGCCGCCTGCGCAGGCGTGGGCGTCACGCCCGCGTCCAGCAGCTTGCGCGCCTGCAGATGGTCCTTGGCGGCATTGACCGAGTCCACCGCGATCAGCCGCCCGGCGCGGTAGTGGTAGACCGAAAAGCTGCCGCCGCCGGCCATGTCGCCACGCACCGCCCAGGCATCGGCGCCGGCCGACAGACCGGCCATCTGCAGCTTGCGGTCGTACTGGTCGGACCAGAACCAGGGAGTGGCCGTGAACGGCCGGTCCTGCCCCAGCAAGGCGGCCGCGGCCGACTTGGCCTGCTCGGTGGCGTTCTGCACCGATTCCAGGCGCAGCAGGCTGCCGTCGTCCAGCCGGCGCGCGGTGCAGTCGCCGGCCGCCACGATGCGGGGATCGGCCGTGCGGCCGCAGGCGTCCACCACAATGCCGCGATCGCAGGCCAGGCCGGCCGCCGCGGCCAGGCCGTCGTTGGCCGACACGCCCACGCCCAGCACCACGCCGCCACACGCGTGGCGCGTGCCATCGGCCATCACCACCGCGCAGGCCAGACCGTCGGCGGTGTCCAGTCGCTCGATGCGGGCGTCCAGCACCAGTTGCACGCCGTGGCTGCGGTGCAGCGCCGCATACCAGGCCGACAGCTCGGGCGACAGCACCCGCCCCAGCAGCCGCGGCGCGGCTTCCAGCACGGTGACCGCCAGGCCCTTCTTGCGCGCGGTGGCCGCCACTTCCAGGCCGATGAAGCCACCGCCGATCACCACCAGCGGCAGGTCCTGCCCGGCGCAGCGGGCCAGCAGCGCGGCGATCGCCGAGGCATCGTCCTTGCTGCGCAGCGGCAGCACGTTGGACGCGTCGCCGCCCGCCAGCGGCAGCCGGCGCGGCGTGGCGCCGGTGGCCAGCACCAGGCCGGCATAGGGCAGCCGCTCGCCATCTACCAGCTGCAGCTGCCGCGCCTCGCGGTCGATCGCGGCCACGCGCACGCCGGTGCGCAGCGTGATGGTCTTGCGCGCCAGCATCTCGGGTGCACGCAGCATCAGCTGCGCATCGCCCACCTCGCCGGCCAGCCAGGCCTTGGACAGCGGCGGGCGGTGGTAGGGGCCATGCGGCTCGTCGCCCAGCAGCGTGATCGGGCCGGCGAAGCCGCTGCTTCGCAGCGCCTCGGCGGTCATCGTGCCGGCCTGGCCGGCGCCGACGATCAGCACCGCGCCGTCGGACTCGATCATTCCTGGCACTCGGGCAGCGTCAGCGTGCCGCCGTTCATCGCGGCGCTGGCCTTGATCTGGCAGGACAGGCGACTGTTGGGCCGGCGCTCGGCGGCCACATTGGCCAGCATGTCGAGCTCGCCCGCGCTGGGCGCGGGCAGCACGCTGGCCAGCAGATCGTCCACATAGCAGTGGCAGGTGGCGCAGGCGCAGGAGCCGCCGCATTCGCCCAGGATGCCGTCGATGCCGTTGGCGGTGGCGGCCTGCATCAGGCTCCAGCCTTCGGGGACATCGACGGTGGTGGCGGTGCCGTTGGCTTCGAGGTAGGTGATCTGGGGCATGGGAGGATCGTGAAAGGCGACACCAGCAAGCTTACTGGGCCTGCAGCATCAGGACCAGCGGGCTGCGGAAGGTCGAGGAAGGCATCCAGGGCAGCTGGTCGGCCACGCGGCGGTAGTCGGGCACCACCCGGTGGAATTCCTCGAAGGCGATCTTCACCGCCAGCCGCGCGATGGCCGTGCCCAGGCAGGCGTGCACGCCGCCGCCGAAGCCCAGGTGGCCGCGCGGCTTGCGGGTGATGTCGTAGACATCCGGGTTGGGGTATTGGCGTTCGTCGCGGTTGCCGCTGCCGTAGGCCAGGCAGACGAAGTCGCCCTCGCGCATGGTCTGACCATGCAGGGTCACATCCTTCATCAGCCGGCGGCGGAAGCGCTGGGCCGAGGTGTTGAAGCGCAGGCTCTCCTCGATCGCGTCGGGCAGCAGGGCCGGGTCGGCCACCACCGCGCGGCGAGCGGCGTCGAAGGTGGCCAGGTTGTAGGCGAACATCATCATGAAGCCGCCCAGGCTTTCCACGCCGGCCATGATCAGCGTGGTGGTGGTCAGCAGCACCTCGCGGTCGTCCAGGCGGTCGCCGTCGACCTCGGCCAGCGCGAAGTGGCTGATCAGGTCGTTGCGCGGTTCGGCGCGGCGCATCGCGATGACCTTGCCGGCGTAGTCCTGCATCCAGTTGTAGGCGGCGATGTGCTCAGGGCCCTTGGCGCGGGTGCGGGCGTCGCTCTGCACCATCAGCACCGCGTTCTCGCGCACCTCCTGCTCGGGCACCAGGGCCTCGTCGCCCATCGGCAGGCCCAGCGCGGCCATCAGCACCTTGACGGTGAATTGCGAGGACACGTCCTTGAAGTCGAAGCGGCCCACGCCCTTGAGCTGGCCGAAGACCTCCTGCGCCACCGCGCGGATCGGCTCCTCCAGCGCCAGCAGGTTGCGCTTCATGAAGGCGTGCTGGATCAGGCCGCGCAGGCGGTCGTGCTTGGGGGGATCCGAGCTGCCCAGCGTGGCGCCGGCGCGGCCCGGGAGCTCGGTCATCAGGTTGCCGCTGGCCGACGAGTAGGTGGGCCAGTCCTGGCCGGCGCTGACGATGTCGGCATAGCGCGAGAGGATCCACATCTGCGCCTCCTCGCTCCAGAAGCAGGGGTGCTCGTCGCGCAGCGTCTGGTAGTACGGGAACGGATCGGCGTCGACCGCGGGGCTGTAGGGATCGAAGTGGAAGCTCATCGCAGGTGTCTCCTTCTGGGCCGTGATTCTGGGCAGGACACGGCACGACCGGGATGGACGGAGGACCGCCAAGACTTGCACTTTTGACGTATCCTGGCTGACATGCCCGGCCGCCCTGCCCCCGCCCGCCGCGGCGCCACCCGCGCCCGCGCCGCGCTGCCCGCCTTTGCCCTGTACGGCGAGGCCGGCGGCCCCGCAGCGCCGCTGCTGCACATCGAATCGATCGACTCGCGCAGCCGCCTGTACGACTGGGAGATCGACGCCCACACCCATCAGGGTTTGCACCAGGTACTCTGGGTGGCGCAGGGCCGGGTGGAGGCGATGTTGGACGAATCTCGCGTGAACGCCGCCGCGCCGCTGCTCCTGGCCATCCCGCCGGGCGTGGCCCATGCGTTCCGCTTCATGCCGGGCACCCAGGGCCATGTGCTGACCGTCAATGCCGCCTTGCTGGCCGAGGGCGACGCGGCCGTGGGCGAGGCGCTGACCACACTGTTCGCCGCGCCCCGTGGCCTGGCGCTGGACGCCGACGCGCCCGAAGTGGCGCGCCTGCAGGCGCTGTTCGCCACCCTGCATGCCGAGCTGCGCGCCGACGACGCCGGCGCCAGTGCCGGCCAGGTGCCGATCTGGCTGGCGCGCGCGCTGCTGTGGCGCGCGGCCGAACTGGCGCGGCGCGAGGTGGCGCAGGCCCAGCGCCGCGGCGCAGCCGCCCACCCCGAGCTCTACACCCGCTGGGTGGTGCTGATGGAGGCCCATTTCAGGGACCACTGGCCGGTCACCCGTTACGCCGAGCGCCTGGGCCTGTCCACCGAACGCCTGAATCGCCTGGTGCGTGCCGAGACCGGTCTGAACGCCCAGGCCCTGCTGCACCAGCGTCTGGCGCGTGAGGCCACGCGCCGCCTGGTGCATGTGGCCGCGCCGGTGTCCCGGCTGGCCTTCGAACTGGGCTTCGAGGACCCGGCCTATTTCTGCCGCTTCTTCAAGCGCCAGACCGGCCTGTCGCCACGCGACTACCGCGCCCGCGCCGAGCAGCAGCGCGCCGCCGATGCGCATGCCGTATGATGGTTTGCATGTCCTTCGCCTTCCGCGCCACCGCCGCTGCACGCGCCGCACGAGCTGCACGAGCCCGATCGCTCGCGCCGTGCCCTGCTGGTGAGAAACGCGTGATGAGGAGCTGACACCCCCACCCCCGCTTCCCCCCCAAAGGCCACGGTTCCCCCCGTGGCCTTTTTCTTTGTCCCTGCCCTTTGCCGAAAGGAACCGCCCATGCACCCCCAGGTCCACCCCTCGCCCCGCCATCTGATGCCCATCACCGAGCGCCCCGCCGACATCTTCGTGCGCGGCGAGGGCGCCTGGCTGTGGGACGCCGCCGGCCGGCGCTACCTGGACTGGCTGCAGGGCTGGGCGGTGAACGCCCTGGGCCACTGCCCACCGGTGCTGGCGCAGGCGCTGCAGGCCCAGGCCGGCCTGCTGCTCACACCCAGCCCGGCGCTGCACAACCTGCCTTCGCTGCAGCTGGCGCAGCGCCTGTGTGCGCTCAGCGGCCTGCACCAGGCCTGGTTCGGCAGCACCGGGGCGGAGGCCAACGAGGGGGCGATCAAGCTGGCGCGCAAGTGGGGACGGCGCGCATCACGAGCCCGACGGGCCGGGGCCTGGAAGATCATCAGCTTCGAAAACGGCTTCCATGGCCGCAATCTGGCGACCATGGCGGCCAGCGGCAAGCCCGGCTGGGACCAGCTGTTCCCGCCGCAGATGCCGGGCTTCGCCAAGGCGCGGCTCAACGACCTGGCCTCGGTGGAGGCACTGGTCGACGCCGACACGGTGGCCGTGATGCTCGAGCCGGTGCAGGGCGAGGCCGGCGTGCGCCCGGCCACGCCCGCCTTCCTGCAGCAGCTGCGGGCGCTGTGCGACGAGCGCGACCTGCTGCTGATCTTCGACGAGGTGCAGACCGGCTGCGGCCGGCTGGGCGAGCTGTTCGCCTTCCAGCAGGTGGGTGTGCGCCCGGACATCGTCACGCTGGGCAAGGGCCTGGGCGGCGGCGTGCCGATCTCGGCGGTGCTGGCAGCCGAGCACGCCGCGGTCTTCGAGCCAGGCGACCAGGGCGGCACCTACAGCGGCAACCCGCTGATGGCAGCCGCCAGCCTGGCGGTGCTGGAGGTGATTGCGCAGCCCGCTTTCCTGGCCAACGTGCGCGAGCGCGGCGCGCAGCTGCAGCAGGGTCTGCAGGCGCTGTCTGCGCGCAGCGGTCTGGGCGAGGTGCGTGGCGCCGGACTGCTGTGGGCGCTGGAGCTGGGCCAGGACCGGGCGCCGGCGCTGGTGCAGGCCGCGCGCGAGGCGGGCCTGCTGGTGAACGCGGCACGGCCGCACTGCCTGCGCTTCATGCCGCGGCTGAACAGCACGGCGCAGGAGATCGACCAGGGCCTGGCGATCCTCGGCCAGGTGCTGGCGGCGGACGCGGTGGCGCTGCACTGAGCGCCGCCGCGCTCAGCCGTTGGGCGACAGCAGCTTCGAGGCCGTCTGTTCCTGGCGCTCGGAGGTGGTGATCATCTTCATCTGCTGCTCGAACTGACGGGCGGCGGTGATCATCGCCACCATGGTCTCGACCGGGCTGACGTTCGAGCCTTCCAAGGCCCCGTCCTGCAGGCGGGCGTTGGGGTCGGCGTCCAGGTCGTTGTTGTCCCGGGTGCGGAACAGGCCGTCGTTGCCACGCGTCAGCGCCTGCTCGGGCGTGACCATCTTGATGCGGCCCACCGCCTGCGGCGGCTGGCCCGGGGCCAGCGCGCTGACCGTGCCATCCGGCGCGATCGTCACGCTGGCATTGGCCGGGATGTTGATCGGTCCGGCATCGCCATTGACCTGCAGGCCGCCCACCGTGACCAGCAGGCCCTCGGCGTTCACCTCCAGTGCACCGGCGCGGGTGTAGGCCTCGGTGCCTTCGAGCGACTGCACCGCCATCCAGGCGTTGCCCTTCATCGCCACGTCGAGGTTGCGGTTGGTCTGGGTGACCGGGCCGGCGTCGGGCTTGTAGCCCACGGTGGTTTCCAGCGAGTAGACACGCGTGGAGGCGCCGTCGCCGCGCACTGGCACGGCGCGCATCGCCGCCATTTCCTCGCGAAAGCCGGTGGTGTTGACGTTGGCCAGGTTGTGCGACAGCACCTCCTGGCGGTTCATCGCCGCCTTGGCGCCGGCCATCGACAGGTAGATCATGCGGTCCATCGGGTACTCCTAGTGCGGCCTGAAGCGGCGGGCCGAAGGCCGTCCGGCGCCGGGCCGCCCCAAGCCGGACGCTCCCCCTTGGGGGGGCGACGTCGCAGACGTCTTGGGGGCCGACATCAGCGGAGGTTGACCAGGGTCTGCATCACCTGGTCCATGGTCTTGATGGTCTGCGCGTTGGCCTGGTAGTTGCGCTGGGCGGTGATCATGTTGACCAGCTCGCCGGTCAGGTCCACGTTCGACTCTTCCAGTGCGCCGGCCTGGATCGCGCCCATGTTGCCTTGCGCCGGCGTACCCACCACCGGGTCACCCGAGGCGTAGGTGCGCTGCCAGCCGTTTCCGCCCACCGGCTGCAGGCCCTGGTTGTTGCGGAAGGTGGCCAGCTCCAGCTGGCCGGCCGACTTGGACTGGCCGTTGGAGTAGCGCGCGGTGATCACGCCGCTGGCGTCGAAGGCGATGCTGGACAGCGATCCGGCCGAGTAGCCGTCCTGCGCCAGGTTGGTCACCGAGAACGAGGAGCCGTACTGGGTGGCGCCCGAGATATCGATCGCGATGCCCGGGATCGGCAGCGTGATCGCGCCCTGCGAGTTGGTCGAGGCCGGCACGTCCAGCGTGATCGAGTCGGGCGTCGGCGTGGCGCCATCGGCGGTGAAGGTCATGGTCTGCACCGGCTGCGGATCATCCGCGGTGCCGCCGATCGAGGCGCCATTGGCGGTGATGTAGACGTTCCACTGGTCGTCGGCGGCCTTCTGGAAGTAGTAGGTCAGCGCGACCGGCTGGCCCTTGGCGTCGTAGACCGTCACCGAGGTGGCGTTGTTGTAGGTCTTGGCGTTCGAGAAGTCCACACGCGGTGTGCTGCCGGTGTCGGTGGTGGCCAGGCGCGAGTCGAGGTTGAACTCCATCGAGATCTCGGTCGAGGCATGCGGCTCGATGCCGCCAGTGGGCAGCTGCAGCGGCACGGCCTGGCCGGGCTGGATCGTGCCGCCGGCATCGGCCGCATAGCCCAGCAGCTTCAGACCGCCGTTGTTGACGATGAAGCCTTCGGAGTCCACCTTGAACTGGCCGTTGCGCGAATAGGTGACCGGGTTGCGGCCGTCGGTCAGCTGGAAGAAGCCGCCGCCGTTGATCGCCAGGTCCATCGAGTTGTCGGTGGTGGTGATGTTGCCCTGGGTGAACTGCTGCGCCACCGTGGCCAGGCGCACGCCGATGCCCACCTGCGAGATGCCGGTGCCACCCAGCGCCGCCGCGTAGACATCGGCGAACTCGGCGCGCGAGCCCTTGGAGCCGTAGGTGTTGGCGTTGGCGATGTTGTTGCCGATGACGTCGAGGTTCTTCGACGAGACATTCAGACCGGACAGGCCTTGCTGGAAGCTCATGGGATGCTCCTGGTGCGGAAGAGGGAGGTCAGAGGAAGGCCCAGACGGCGTCGTACGCCACCCGGTCGCCGTTGGCCAACTCGAGGGCCAGCGTGTTGTTGAAGGTGGACACGGCGCTGATGCGCTCGTGCTGCAGCGTCATCGAGCTGACCTTGTTGTCACCCGAGGTGGCCGTGACCTTGAAGGTCAGCGCCTGGCCCTTGGCGCTCTCGGGCACGGTCCAGTCGAAGGTGTGGCGGCCGGCGGCCTGGCCCTTGAGCTCGATGGTGTCGATGGTCAGGCCACCGGCGCCCTGGATCTCGACCTTGACGGTGTCGGCGGCCGCGGCCAGCTCGAAGCCGCCATCGGCCTGCTCGCCCTGCACGCGCAGCGCGTTGCCCTCGACCGCCACGTCGTGGCCCACCAGCGACGCGCCCTGCATGGCCTGCATCTGCGTGAACAGGCCGCCCAGCGAGGCGGTGGTGGTGTTGAGCTTCTCCAGGCCCGAGACGGTGCTGATCTGCGCCATCTGGGTGGTCAGCTGGGCGTTGTCCAGCGGGTTCAGCGGATCCTGGTTCTTCATCTGCGCCACCAGCAGCTTGAGGAAGCGGTCGGATTGCTCGGTGGCACTGGTGACCTGGCTGCTCAGCGTGCTCGAGGCCTGGGTCGTGGAGGAGACGGTGGTGCTCATGCGTCAAGTCCCTGCGGTTCAGCCCTGGCCCATCTGCAGCGTCTTCAGCAGCAGGCTCTTGGCGGTGTTCATGACCTCGATGTTGTTCTGGTACGAACGCGAGGCCGAGATCATGTTGACCATCTCCTCCACCGCGTTGACGTTGCTGTAGGTGACATAGCCGTCGGCGTCGGCCGCCGGGTGGCTGGGGTCGCGCACCTTGCGGCCGGGGGTGTTGTCCTCGGACACGGTGGAGACCTTGACACCGGCGCTGGCACCGGTGGGGTCGCCCATTTCGCCGCTGGCGGCGCGGCCCTGGGCGTCCATCATCACGGTCTGGAAGACCACCTGGCGCGCCTTGTAGGCCGAGCCATCGGGTCCGGCCACGGTGTCGACGTTGGCCAGGTTGGAGGCCACCACGTTGAGCCGCTGGCTCTGCGCACTGACCGCCGAGCCCGAAATATCGAAGACCTTGAACATGCTCATGTCAGCCCCTCGTCTGGCGGGTACGCCAGCCGATCCCCCAAGGGGATACGGCCCGGCTTGGGAGCGGCCCGGCGCTCGGGCCGCTGGTGCGTTGTTCAACAGGCGTTGTCATGTCAGCCCCTCATCAACCCTGGGAAGGGCTCTTCATCGCGTCGCCCAGCGAGCGGATCTGGCCGTTGAGGAAGCGCAGCGTGGCCTCGTACTTGACCGAGTTCTCGGCGAAGCTGGCGCGCTCGCGGTCCATGTCGACGCTGTTGCGGTCCAGGTTGGTCTGCGCCGCGGTGGCATAGCGCAGGCCCGACGGCGCCAACGCACCCGCCGCGGGCTGGATGTGGCCGGCCCGGGTGGCGGTCATCTGTCCCGGCACGGCCGTCTGCCCGGTGGCCTGGCGCAGCGCGCTGGCGAAATCCATGTCGCGGGCCACATAGCCCGGCGTGTCGGCGTTGGCGATGTTGCTGGAGATCAGGCGCTGGCGCTCGGCGCGCAGCGTGAGCGCCTGGCTCTGGAAGTCCAGCGTGTTGGTCAGGCGGTTGAGCATCGGCGTGTCCTTCGGGGGCGGGCCCCGTCGCGATGGCGGCAGGACAGCCCGTCGGCCGATTGTGGGCAGCACTGAAGCACGGCAAAGGCGCAAACAGCCCGCCCGGCGCCCTTCATTTCAGGCCGGTGGGCGCCGACAACAAGTCTCAAGATCACGTTCCATCCACCGACCCTGCCCCCGCCATGCCCCAGCCCGCCCCGACCGCCCGATCCCGCCTTGCCGGTGGGTTGGTCGCCGCGCTGTGCGCGGCGGCGCCGGCCTGGGCCCAGGCCACCTCAGAAGCCGGCGACCTGCTGCAACGCATAGACCAGCTGGCGCGCGATTCCGCCCGCCAGGCGACCTCGCCCACGGCCCGGGTGGAGGTGGAAGTCGGCACGCTCGACCCGCGTCTGAAGCTGGCGCCCTGCCGCCGCATCGAGTCCTACCTGCCCCCCGGCCTGCCGGCCTGGGGCCGCACCCGCGTGGGCATGCGCTGCGTCGAAGGCGAAAAGCGCTGGAATGTCACCCTGCCCGTGACGGTGCATGTCTTCATCCGCGCCCTGGTGCTGTCCTCGGCCGGTTCGGCCGGCCAGACGCTGGCGGCGCCCCAGCTGACCGAGGCCGAGGTCGACCTGGCCAGCGGCAGCAGCATGCCGCTGCTGCGCCCGGAGGCGCTGGTGGGCCGCGTGCTGGCCCGGCCGCTGGCCGCCGGCAGCCCAGTGCGTGCCAGCGACCTGAAGGCCCGCCAGTGGTTCGCCGCCGGCGACAACGTGCGCATCGTCGCCGTCGGTCCCGGCTGGCGCATCGCCAGCGAAGGCCAGGCCATCACCCCCGGCATCGAGGGCCAGACCGCCCGCGTGCGCACCGACAGCGGCCGCCTGGTCCAGGGCCGGCCGGTCGCCGATCGGGAACTGGAGGTGATGCTGTGAGCTTTTCTCGATTCCCCGCCGCTGCCAAAAGTCCTAAAGTTCCGGCAGCGGGCTCCGACAACCGATGCAAGACATTCGGGTTTTCGGCCAGGCCAGGAACCCACTGGAGCACACCATGAAGATCGGATCCTTTGACCCCAAGAGCGCCACCAACCCGCTGGCGGACACGCGCACCCGGGGCGCCAAGAGCGACAAGTCGGACGCCACCGAGGCCACCGACAGCGCGCAGGTGAGCCTGTCGGCCACCGGCAGCGCCATCGCCCAGGCCGGCGCGGACCCGAGCTTCGACGCCGCCAAGGTCGAGCGCATCGCGCAGGCCATCCGCGACGGCAAGTTCCAGGTCAACCCCGAGAAGATCGCCGACAAGCTGATCGCCAACGCGCAGGACCTGCTCAAGCGCTACAGCGACCACTGAGCGGTCGCTGCGATCCGGGCGCCCTCGCGGCGCCCTGACTTCCCAGGTTTCATTGATCCGTCGGCCCGGGCCGGCGGAGGCTGGATCACGCCATGCTGAGCACCCCTTCGGAACACGACGCCGTTCGCAACCTGGGCGAACTCGAGACCGCGCTGGGCGCGGTGGAACTGGAACTGGCCGCCCTGGGCCAGGCGCTGCAGGCGCACGACCCCGCCGCCACCGAGACCGCCGCCAATGCCCTGCACCGCGCCCTGCAACGCGCGGTGGAGCGTTTTGGCCACCAGGCCAGCCCGCAGGGCGTGCCACTGCCGCTGCGCCGCCGCCTGGCGATGGCCGGCGGCCGTGTCGCCGCCCAGCGCGAGGCCGTTCACCGGGCCAGCTCGGCCCTGGACCGCGCAATCGACGTGCTGCTGCCCACCCCGCTGCAGCCGATCGACCTGTACGGCGCCAGCGGCCAGGCCGCCCGCCGCGGCTCCAGCGGCTACGCCGAGGCCTGAGCCGCCCCTGCGGCGCGCCAGTCGCGCGCCAGCAGTCCCATGCCGATCAGGTCGTGGTAGCACCCATGCCAGTGGCCGGCTTCGCGCATCAGGCCCTCGGCCTGGAAACCCAGGCGCTGCAGCGAACGCCGTGAGGCGGCATTGTCCGGGTGCACCTGGGCCTCGATGCGGTTGAGCTGCATCTGCGCGAAGCCCCAGTCCAGCACCGTGCGCAGCGCCTCGTCCATCAGGCCCTGGCCGCGGGCCGAGGGGTGCAGCTCGTAGCCCAGCGTGCACTTGCGCCACTGGCGATTCCAGCCGAACAGCCCGCAACTGCCCAGCAGGCGATGCGGATCGCTGCGCCGCGCCAGTCCCCAGCGGGTGCCGGGGTTGGGCTGGCGGCGCCAGCCGGCGAACAGCGCCACCAGGCCCTCGGCCGCCGCCAGGTCGGCCAGCGGCTCGCTGCCGAACCAGCGCATCGCCTGCGCATCGCCATGCACCGCCAGCAGGGCCGGCGCGTCGGCCAGCAGGATCTCGCGCAGCACCAGGCGCTCGGTGTGGAGGGTCGGAAATCCGGGGTCGCTCACGGGTCGCTCACGGGGCGCCGCCGGGCGCGTCGGTGCGCTCGCGGTCGTAGTAGTCCACCGTCATCTCGGCGCGCATCACCTTGCGCAGCCGGGTCTGACCATCCGGCCCGTCGGAGGCGACCAGGATCTTGCCCGAGTCGGGGTACTCGCACAGCTCCAGCGGCACCCGGTTGGACACCGCCAGGTAGCGCATCGGCACGGAGCCAGTGTTGATGATCTGGTGCGCCACCTCCGGTCCGCCGGTGGGACAGGCCACCACGTCCATGGGCTTCAGCGGCAGGCGCTGGGGGCCAAAGCGCAGCTCGCCCGTGCCCTCCAGGATCAGGAACATCTCTTCCTCGCCATGGTGGTTGTGGAAGGGACACTGCGCCTTGCCCGGCGGCAGCAGGGTCAGGTTGTAGCCCAGCTGGCGCGCGCCGATGGCGGCGCTGAAGCAGGCGCGGCGCGAGGTGTAGAGGCCGTTGTCCTCGATGTCATCGAACGCGACCTCGTCCAGGTTGGCCAGGGGGTGCATGCAGGGTCTCCGCGGTGGCAACGCGCCGATGGTGCCATCAAATGCAAGAGGGGCGCCCGTAGCGCCCCTGTACATCACCTGCGGTGTCTGGCCTGGCCGGCCAGCGTTCACCACTCGCGCAGTTTCACCCTCAGGCGTGCGATCGACTGGCTGTGCAGCTGGCACACCCGCGACTCGGTGACGCCCAGCACCGCGGCGATCTCCTTGAGGTTCATGTCGTGCTCGTAGTACATGCTCATCACGTACTGCTCGCGCTCGGGCAGGTGCTTGATCGCCTCGACCAGGGCCTCGCGCATGCGGTGGTCCTGCAGCATGGCCAGCGGGTTGGCGTCCTCGTTGGCCACGTGGCGGTCGAGGAACTCGTCGCCGCCCTCGTCGCCGCTCATGTCCTCAAGGTAGACCAGCTGCGTGCCGCGCACCTTGGTCAGGATGTCCTGGTACTGGCCCAGCGTGATGCCCATCTCGGCGGCGATCTCGCTTTCCTGCGGCGCCCGGCCCAGCTTCTGCTCCAGGCGGTGGACGGCGGCCTCGATGTCGCGCTGCTGCTTGCGGTTGCCGCGGCTCATCCAGTCGCTGCCGCGCAGCTCGTCGAGCATGGCGCCGCGGATGCGCTGGGTGGCGAAGGTCTCGAACTGCACGCCCTGGCCGGCGTCGAAGCGGCCCAGCGCGTCGTGCAGACCGATCATGCCGACCTGGATCAGGTCGTCGATCTCGACGTTGGCGGGCAGCTTGGCGATCATCTGGTGGGCCAGGCGGCGCACCAGGCCGCTGTGCTGCTTGAGCAGGGTGTTGGTATCGAGTCGGCCGTTGGCGGTGTACATGACGCTCTCCGTGGGCGCTTGTCAGAAAGGGATCCGGGGGGGCTGGTCGGCGCCCGACAGGGCGGCCTGGACCAGCGGCCCCGGGGCCGGGTCGGTCGCGTGCGGGGCACGCGTGCGTTGGTCGTGGGCCAGCTGGCGCAGGGCCTGCGGCAAGCTGGCCTGGGCGGGCTGGCGACAGTCGACAGCGGCGTGCGAGCGCTGCACCGCGCCGAGGAAGACGTCGGCGGTGTCGGCCAGGCGGGTGGCGGCCGCGGCGGCGCGCTGCGGGCGGCCGTCCTCGCTGACCAGCAGGTCGAAGCTGCGCAGCGCCAGGCGCTGCGCGAGCAGCTTGATCGAGGCATAGGCGTCGGTCAGGCTGGCGTGGTCGACGCCGCACATCAGCACCGGCCGGGCGTCGCGGGCGCCGATCAGTCGGGTCATGTCGCGCGCCGTGGCGTGCAGCAGCACCAGGTCCACCGGCGCCGCGGCGGCTTCCACCGCAGCCAGCCAGCCCTGGGCCGAGCCGCGGGTATCCACATGGCGGCGCGGCAGGCCGCGCGCGGCCAGGTAATGCACGCGCGGGCCCAGGCGTTCGATGCAGGCGCCCAGGTCGACCTCGCACAGCTCGTGCGGCTCGGGCGAGGTGTCGGCGGCGTCGATCACCAGCAGGCGCGCGCCGTGCTCGGACAGTGCCGAGCACAGGCGCTCGAGCAGGATCGGGTGGCTGCGCAGGTGCGGGTTGGCCACCAGCGGCACCAGGCGGGCCTCGCTGGGGCCGAACAGCGCCCGCAGACCGGCGGCCTGGTCGTGGCGGTGCAGGCGTCCGGCGTTCAAGCTGCGTCCCATGGCCGGGTTCCTCACAGCGGGCTCGGGGTCGGTGCCACGCGCGGTGCGGTGGCAAAGACCAGTTGCACCTCGGGCAGCTCCAGGCGCCAGCTGGCGGCGCCGGTGGCCTTCATGGCGCGCTGCACCAGGGCGTTCGAGGACAGGCGGTGCCAGTCCTCCGGCACGCGCTGGCCATTGGCCACGGCCAGCACCTTCAGGCGGTGGCGGATCACGGCGTCCAGCGCCGGCGCCAGCTTGACGGCCTCGTCGATCTTGGACAGCACCACGCCCTTGCAGCGCGCGGCGCGCCAGGCGGTGATGACCTCGTCGATGGTCTCGCCCTGCGACGAGGCATCGACCACCAGCAGGCGCTGGATGCTGGGGTGCGACAGCATCTCCAGCAGTTCCTTGGTGCGGCTGTCGCGCTGGGCGATGCCAGCGGTGTCGATCAGCACCATGCGCTTGCCGGCCAGCAGCTCCAGCAGGTCCTCCAGCGAGGCGCGGTCATGGGCGGTGTGCACCGGCACGCCGAGGATGCGACCGTAGGTGCGCAGCTGTTCCTGGGCGCCGACGCGGTAGGCGTCCAGCGTGATCAGGCCCAGGTTGGACGCGCCGTAGCGGGTGGCGAAGGCCGCTGCCAGCTTGGCGGTCGAGGTGGTCTTGCCCACGCCGGTGGAGCCGATCAGCGCGAAGATGCCGCCCTGCTCCTCCAGCGCCGGCTCGGCCTCGCTGGTGGCCAGGTTGCGCTCCAGCACGCGGGCCGCCCAGTCGGTGGCGTCGCCGGTCTGCGCCGGCAGCGCCTCGACCAGCTTGCGGATCAGGCCCGGGGACCAGCCGCAGTCCAGCAGGGTCTGGGCCAGCGTGGCCTGCTGCGGATGACGCTGCAGCTTCTCCATGAAGGCCAGGGCGCCGAAGCGCTCCTCGATCAGGCCCTTCATCGCCCGCAGCTCATGCACCATGTCCACCTGGTCGCGGCGCTCGGGCAGCGCCTCGGACAGCTGCGGCACGACGATCGGCGCGGCGGTCTCGGTGCGGGTCGGGCTGCTGGCGCGGGCGGCGATCGAGGCGCTCGGTGCGCGCTGGGCGGGCGCGGGCGCCGGCATCGGCTCGATCGCCTCGTCGGCCGGGGTGCCGTCGATCGCGGCCTGGCGGCGGCGCAGCATGCGCTCGCGCACATAGTCCTGGAACGACAGCGTGCTCATCTGCAGCTGCTCGACGTCCTGGTCCACCTCGTTCTGGGTGATCGCCGCGCCCGGCTGGCGCTCGACCAGGCGCTGGCCCGGCAGGCCGCGCTGGGCGGTCTGGCGCTCGGCGCGAGCGGCCAGGCCATCGCGCGCCGGTGCGGGCTTGCGGGCCGCGGCGCCGCTGACGCGCTCGATCTGGTCGACCGCATCGGGGGCCATGGCCAGGACCTCGACGCCCTCGCTGCAGGGCTTGGTGGACAGCACCACGGCGTCTTCGCCAAAGGCCTGGCGAACCAGGACAAAGGCCTCACGCGAGGTGCGGGCGGTGAATCGCTTGACGTTCATACGGCCTCCTGCCGGCTGCGCTGGGAGCCCATTGCTCCGGCGGGGGTCCGCGCGCGGCGCGGACAGGTGAAATCACAAGGGGTCATGCGCCTGCTCCGATGATCGAGCCGATGCGGATCGAGTGGGTCTCGGGGATCTCGCTGTGCGCCAGCACCTTCAGGCGGGGCGCGGCGCGCTTGAGCAGGCGGGCCAGGGGGGCGCGCAGCACATCGGGCACCAGCAGGCAGGCCGGGTGGCCCAGGTCCTCCTGGTGGCGCGCGGTGTCGGCGGCCTGGCGGGTCAGGGTGTCGGCCACGCCCGGGTCGAGCGCGGGGCCATGCGGGGAATTCAGCGCCTGGCCGACCAGGCGCTCGAGTTCAGGGTCCAGCGCAATCACGTCCAGCTCCTTGGCCGGGCCGTAGATCTGCTGCACGATGGCCGGGGCCAGCTGGATGCGGATGCGGCGGGCCAGCTCCGACGGGTCGGCCACGCTGGCGGCATGTTCGGCCAGGCACTCGATGATCGAGCGGTAGTCGCGCACATGCACGCCTTCGTCCAGCAGCAGCTGCAGAACCTTCTGCAGGGTCGCGATGCCAACCATCTTGGGTACCACGTCTTCGATCAGTTTGGGGGCCAGCTTGGTCACGTGATCCACCAGGGCCTGGGTCTCCTGGCGACCCAGCAGCCTGGCGGCATTCACCTGCATCAAGTGTGAGAGGTGGGTGGCCACGACGGTCGAGCAATCAACCACCGTATAGCCACTCATTTGGGCCTGCTCGCGCAGCCGCTCTTCCACCCACACCGCGGGCAGCCCGAAAGCCGGGTCGGTGGTCTTGGTGCCGGGCAGCTGGGGCACGCTGCCGCCGGGGTTGATGGCCAGCAGCATGCCGGGGAAGGCCTCGCCCTCGCCGATCACCGCGCCGCGCAGCGACACGCGGTAGACGCTGGGCTTGAGCTCCAGGTTGTCGCGGATGTGCACCGACGGCGGCAGGAAGCCCACCTCCTGCGCGAACTTCTTGCGTACGCCCTTGATGCGCGCCAGCAGGTCGCCGCCGCGGGCCTTGTCGACCAGCGTGATCAGGCGGTAGCCCACCTCCAGGCCCAGCGTGTCCACCGGCTGCAGGTCGTCCCAGCTGGCCTCGGCATTGGCCTGCGGCGCCGGGTCATCCTTGCTGGCCACCGGCTGCTCGGCCGCCTGGCGGGCGCGCTTGGCCAGCCACCAGGCGTAGTAGCCGATCGTGCCCGACATCAGCAGGAAGACCAGGTTGGGCATGCCCGGGATCAGGCCCAGCAGACCGATGATCGCGGCGGTGATGCCCAGCGCGCGCGGCGAGCTGAACATCTGGTTGCGGATCTGGCTGCCCACGTCGTGTTCGGAGCCCACGCGCGAGACCACCATCGCCGCCGCCACCGAGATCAGCAGCGCCGGGATCTGCGCCACCAGCGCATCGCCCACCGCCAGCAGGATGTAGCTGGAGGCCGCCTCGCCCACGCCCAGGCCGTGCTGGGCCACACCGATGATGAAGCCGCCGATGATGTTGATCGCCAGGATCAGCATGCCGGCCACCGCGTCGCCGCGCACGAACTTGCTGGCACCGTCCATCGAGCCGAAGAAGTCGGCTTCCTCGCCCACCTCGGCGCGCCGCTTCTTGGCGGTGTCCTCGTCGATCAGGCCGGCGTTCAGGTCGGCGTCGATCGCCATCTGTTTGCCGGGCATCGCGTCCAGGGTGAAGCGCGCGCCGACCTCGGCGATGCGCTCGGCGCCCTTGGTGACGACGATGAAGTTGATCACCACCAGGATCGCGAAGACGATCAGGCCGACGGCGAAGTTGCCGCCGATCAGGAAATGGCCGAAGGCCTCGATCACCTTGCCGGCGGCGCCGGTGCCGGTGTGGCCTTCCATCAGCACCACGCGGCTGGAGGCCACGTTCAGCGACAGGCGCAGCAGCGTGGTGACCAGCAGCACCGTGGGGAAGGCCGCAAAGTCCAGCGGCTTGATCATCTGCGCCGCCACCAGCATCACCATCAGCGACATCGCGATGTTGAAGGTGAAGAACAGATCCAGCGCGAAGGGCGGCAGCGGCAGCACCATCATCGCCAGCACCATGACGATGAAGATCGGCGCCATCAGCGCCTTGATGAGGTTGGCGTTGTCGCCCAGCAGGGCTTGGAGTCGGGGCAGGAAGGCGTTCATGGCGGTCGGTTCGGGCACAACTTCACCCGCTGGACCCCATGGTGCCCAAGGCCGACCCGGGACTTGAGCCTGAAAAAGGGCAGGAAACCGGCTGTCATCCCGCCGACTGGCGGCGAATGCGGCAAATTGCCGCTGCAGGGACAGCGGCGACATCGACACAGGCCTGCGCGTTGCCCAGCCGGCGCGAGTCCCGCCGCAGGCCGAAACGATGATGGTCCGCCGACAGCGCGACTGTGGTAATCTGCCACAACATCATGAGCAGCAACTCAGTCCGCATCTCCTCCGAGCTGTTTGAACAGGCGTATCGCCGGGGCGAGATCCTGTCGCGCTCGGCTGCGCAGCAGATTGAGCACTGGGCTCGGCTGGGTGCGGCGCTGGAGCAAAGCGGCCTGTCGGTGGGCGAACTGGTCGAGTTGCTGCGGGGCGAACGGTCAAGCGGCAGCTTGCCCGAGAGCACGCTGTGGGCGGCCAAACGTGCCCAGCAGGCGCGCGACATCGCGGCCATCGAATCGGGCCGGGCCGGACAGGAGTCGATGAGCTGGTTCTCGGGCGGCCGCGCACGGCAAGCCAAGGCGATCAACTCGGCGCTCTAGCCTGCGGGACCCGGGCAGGCACAGCCATGGGCACGCAGCCGCCGCGTCCACAGGCACGGGACACCGAGCCCATACTCGCGGATGACGAAGTGCCGCTGGACGCGGCCACGCTCAATGCCTTTCTTCAGGACATGGGCACCGACATGGTGCTTGTCGGCGGTCAAGCCCTGGCCTTCTGGATGGACCGCTATGGCGTGGCGCCCAATGCGGCAGCCATCTCCAACGACGGCGATGCGCTGGGCAGTCTGGAGCGCGCCCAGCACATTGCCACCAGCCTGCGAGCATCGCTGCTGACCCCGGACAGCGACGCCCTCACGTCGCTGGTGGCACAAATCCGCATTCGCACCGGATCGGCGGGCAAGGTGCGCAACATCGACATCTTGCACCTGCTGTTCACGGTCAGCGGCCTGCGACAGTCTCGCGAGTTCACCCAGGCCGTCTGGCGCGACAGCGTCGAGATCGAGTGGACGCCAGGCCATCGCATCCGGGTCATGCACCCTCTGCATGTTCTGGACTCCCGAGTGCAGAACGCTGTGGGTCTGCTGGAATCCAAAGGCCCGCACGTCGTCACCCAGGCGATCTGGGCGGTGGACGTTGCTCGGGAAGCGATCCGCCGCGTGCTGCGCCAACCCAGCGAGAACGAGCGACTGGGGTCCATGATCCACCAGGTGCACAGGCTGGCGCTCAGTCGTGGCGGCCGGCAGATCCTCAGTCAGCATGGCATTGAAGTACTTGACGCCGTACCCACCGACGAGATCCGGGCTGCGGCACCAGCGCACGAGCCGCAGCTGCGCGCCATTGAGAAAGCCATCGCCGCTCGTCGCGCCGCCACGGCGTAGTCCGGGAACGGACCAGCCGCTTCCTCGAACAGGCACCGATGAGGCTCCAGGCCGCCGCAGGTGTGCCCGCGCACGCACGGCCACGGACAGCCTGCGCTTCACGGCGTGCGATGCTGCCTACGACACCGCATCGCCCCACTGCTTGGGCGCGCCAGCAGTGGGTGTGACGCCACCCAGGCAATCCGGCAAGGCTCGTTCGATGGCACGCCGGAGGCATCAAGGGGGCGGACGCCGATGCCGTGTGCATCGGCGATCGTCATGGTGCTGATGCATTTGGCAATGCGTTGGGGAGCTCCATCGCGGACTCCATGCAAGGCGGCGTCGACTGGAGCGAGGCGCCCGATGAAAGCGCGGCCGAGTCTGCAAGGCTCGGGCGCGCGGGGAATCCGTATGCCTACTGGCCCGACGAGACCGGCGCCGAAACTGCTCGACTGGAGCGCAGTGGTGATCGCTACGCTTACTGGCCGGATGAAACCGAAGCCGAGGGCGCCCGCCTCCTGCGCAACGAAGCGACGCTGAGCGACGCCGCAGAGAAGCAACGCGAAGACGCCGTTCTCTTGGGGAAGCAGAAGGAGGCCCTCGCAGCGAATCGCAGAGCCGCTGCCGCGCGTGATCGGCAGTGGGCAAGCCAAGACGATGCGATCCTGGCTCGCCGTGCAGGGCCTGCGCCCTTGCCGTTCGCAGGCAGGTCGACGATCAACGATCCCGCAGCCTAAACAACCACGCGCGATCTGATCGACAAAGCGAACAGCATGCCATGGCAGAAAGACCTCGCCACTGGCGACTTGTTGGCGACGCAAAAAGGTCTTGCTCAAGCTCTGCAGCGAACAACTGATCAGAAGGAACGGCTCAACATCCTCGGGGCATTGCGGAGCATTGCCGAAGTTGGAGGACGAACGGGTCAGCTCACACCGGAGCAAGTTGTTGGCGGCCCTGGCGCCTGGGATACAGCGATCGACGCTGGTGCCTTCGGCGGATCGAATGGGTCTGTGCCGCCTGGCATCTCACGGGCGCCACGCTATTCCGGTCCAACGAATAGGTCAGCATTCCGGGCATACGAAGAAGAGGGCATGGGCCCTGAGCACAATGCTGCGCAGTTCGAGAAGCTAAGGGATGACCTGCGTGCCCAGTCTCGGCCTGGATACCGCTTCTCCGTGCAGGCAGACGGTGCGCAGCGCTACACCTACGGATCGCTCAACCAAGGGCATGGCATCGACGGCTATCTGTCACCCGATGGCGTCCTTCGGTTAGAGGTGCAAGCATCTCCGAGTCCGACTACTCGCTTCAACATGGGTACAGGTACCGAAATGTTTGAAGGCATGATGGCGAAGTTCGGACCGGAGAACGTGCAGCAGATCAACGGCACATGGTCGAGGAGCTCGGGCTTGACAAGCAATCTCGACAGCTTCGAAGCGAACTTCGCGAGAACCGGTGACAAGTTTGAAGCTGCGGCTCAGACTTGGACGGGGCAACGGGCCGCAAGCTATGGATTCATCCCCGTCAAGGTGGACATCACCTCGGATGGTCCGCGCGTGATCTTCCGCCGCCCTCCCCAATGAAGTTGGAGTAGAGCATGACGCCTTGCTATGAATGCAAATGGGTCGTTACTGGGAACAGCACGAACAAAGGCTTCTTCCGCGAGGAAGGATCGACATCTATTCGGCGCTCGCGGAATGAGGTACGAGATGAGGCCAGCCTGAGGAAGGAATTCACTCAGAGCGCGATTGACTTCATCTACGAGCACGAACAGACGCCTTGGCGGCCAGAGCCCAAGTACACAGGGGTCACTGACCTGAAAGTTGAACTAGGCGAGATCGTGCTAGTCGGCGACTAGAAATGAACAAGGGCCGCTGATCGCGGCCCTTGTGACCTGCCCCCCACCCTCCGTACCAATCAGAAGTAGCAAGGGGCTAGGCCTACAGCGCCGTTCCCCTCACTGAATGAAGAACGAGTACTGCGCCGACCGCTGATTGGTGTCCTTGGGAATCGCCAGCACCGACAGGTCCTTGGCATTGGGCGGCCCCGAGATCACGGCGCGCCAACTGGTGGGCGTGGAGGACAGCACGGTGATCGAGTTGTTGACCTGGTTGTTCGTGCTGGCCACCCAGTCGACCTCGGCGTGCGAGCTGAGCTCGATCGTGTCGCCGCTGCTGATGTCTACGGTCAGCACGTCGTCTTCACGGGCAGTCAACTGGCCGCCGCGTCCATCGGGCACAGGCACGCCGTTGATCGTCAGCGACACGGCCATCGCCGCCGACACCGTCAGCTCATAGGGCAGGCTGCCGCCGGTCAGGGCGTACACCGCATTGCACTGCGGGTCCTTGCACAGCTTGAGGGTGAGGGTGCCGGTGTGCACGCCCACCGACAGCGAGGACTTGGGCGTCAGGTCCACCTCGTAGGTCGCGCCCGAGATCTGTCGCACGGCCACGGTCTCCGAGACGAAGTTGGGCGCATCCATCACCACCACCGGGTACACCGTGCCGGTGGGCGCCTTGTCGAAGACGGCGGTCACGCTGACCGGCTCGAGCACCACCATGGCATCGGTCCAGCGGGCCGTCAGCGGCTTGGGCGACAGGTCCACGGCGTAGCTGGGGTCGCCGCCACCACCGCCGCCGCCACAGGCGGCCAGCAGCGAGAACGACAGAAGAGCGAAGCTGCGCCCGATGGCGCGACGGATGGTCGAGTTCAACATGTCCCTGATGTTGTGGGTTGTGGAGTTGGCATTGTCGGCGCGCGGTGTCGCAGTGGCCACCCCGCACCGGCCAAGCTCAAGTGGTCTGCGGCGCGCTGGCGACAGTCGCCGGACAGACTCCGCTTGTCCGGGCTGGCAACGCCTCAGCTCTGCGTGTCTTCGGCGCTGGCCCGTGGATGTGTCCTGGCATGCACATCCTGCAGCCGGCCGATCGCCACATGGGTGTAGATCTGCGTGCTGCCCAGCTGCGCGTGGCCCAGCATGGCCTGGATGTAGCGGATGTCGGCGCCGCCCTCCAGCATGTGCGTGGCCATGGCGTGGCGCAGCAGGTGGCAGCTGCCGACGTGGCCGGGCAGCGCATGACGCAGATGCTGCGAGACGATCTGCGATAGCCAGGCCAGGCTCAAGGGCCGACCATAGGCGCCCAGGAACACGTGGCCGGGGTCAGTCGATGGCCGCACCAAACGCGGTCGGACCTCCTGCAGGTAGCGCTGCAGCCAATGCACCGCGACGGCGGTGATCGGCAGCACACGGTCCTTTCGGCCCTTGCCCAGGCGCACCCACAGCAGCCGGCGGGGCAGGTCCAGGTCCTTCATCTGCAGGCTGGCCAGTTCCATGCGGCGCAGGCCGCTGGAGTACAGCAACTCCAGCATCGCGCGGTCACGCAGGCCGATCGGACGGCCGGTGTCGGGTTCGGCCAGCAGGCGCTGCAACTCAATGGGGCCCAGCAAGTGGCGCGGCAGCACGCGGTCGGCGCGCGGCAGCTCCATCGCCGCCACCGGATCGCTGGACAGTTCGCCCTCTCGCAGCAGCCAGAGCAGCCAGCCGCGCACCGGCACCAGCTTGGCCAGACGTGCCCTGACGGGTGGCCTCACGGCCAGCCTTGACCCGGCAGCCCGCCGCAGGCTCAACTGCGCCAGCGCTGCAGCGCGATGGCCTGTTCGAGGTGCCGCAGCTCGTGCTCGCCCAGGCGGCACGCCGCAGCATGGACGGCCGCGGTCAGCTCGACCAGCGTGCGCGCCGGCTCGGTGCTCAGCTCAGGCGACGGCGTGCCGTCGTCGGTCAGCAGGCGCACCGAGGTGGCGTCAGCGGTGTAGAGGTACCAGGAGAGCAAGGGGCATGGATGCATGCCCCTTGTAGCAATCAACCGCGTCGATTCACCAACTGCCACTTGCGTGGCGACGCACGTAGCGTGCTCACTTGTGCCGGCTCAAGCTGGAACGTAGCGCACACATACTGCTCCGTCACCTCTTCCGCTTCGTCCGCGGAGTTGCCCTTGTAGTCCGGCGGCGAGCTCCGAAGCTCAATGAATGAGCGTGTCGGAACGTTGTAGACGATGAACGATTGCCAACCCTGCTTGATTTGGCTGTGCCCCTTTACCACCTGCACCACATCGTCAAGGTCGAAGGCGACGGTCGAGCCGTCCAATGTCTTGTACTCGTCCTGCATCACTTGAGCACCCTCACTTTCCCATTGACGATGTCGCTCGAACTAATGCCAGGGTAGTTCCATTCACTGAACCCGGCTCCCGTCTTGCCGCCAGGAACGAACTCTTGATAGGGCGCCCGAATGACGTTTTGCAGGCTAGCCGGGTCAGACAACTGGAATTCGAGCACGTACTTCGGGTCGTAGCTGAGCTTCAAGCCTTCACGATAGCCCTGCACGGTGGTCAGGCCTCGCACTTCCTCTGCCGAGCCGATGAAGCCCATGCCACTTGGGTAACCCTCAGCCGGCTTTCCACCAAAGCTGAACGACCGTCCAGCTTGCAGGTCAAGGTATTGCTCTCGTGTGAGGGTTCTGGCGAAGTAACCGTCGCTCGGCAGACCGTACTCGCCCCATCTAGCGATGTCATAGCTGAGGCCAGTTGGACGCACGCCGCCGAGCCTGCCCATCGCCACGCCGCCAGCTACGCCAAGCGCTATCCCCGTACCCTGTGCCGTGGCTTGCCGGATGGCCGCCGGGTCATCGCCCGTCAGGTTGTCCCACCAGCCCGACACAGTGCCGCCCGGGTCGTTGGCGAAGCGCCTGATGCCTTTCACCGTTGCCTCGGCAGTCTTCACTGCCCAGGCCGCGCGGCTTTCCGGCGTACCGACTACGCCGAAGCTGTAGCCGGCGCTTTCGACAGCGCCCGCACCTGCGTCATAGACGCCTAGCGCATGCGCCTGAGTGCGCTGCCAACCGCTCAGCGACGTGGAACTACCCAGCGACGGTGAGCCTTCACCCAGGGCCAAGTCAGCGAAGCTCAAGCCATCGAAGGACAGCCCATTGCCAGACGGCTGAGCACGCGCAGCCAGCGCTGTCTGATACCGCCCGTCCGCGCCCACGGCGCGCGCCATCGCGGCCCTATCGACCACCGTGCCCGCGCCCGGGAAGTTCAACTCCATTCCTTCGGTCAGCGCGTTCGGGTCGCTCAGTTGCGGGTTCGCCGCAATGAGCTGGTTCTTCAGGTCGTTGGTGCTTCCGTACTCGGGGAAGCGAGCCGCAATCTTGCTCAGGCTGTCGCCAGCCTGCACGTAGACGCTGCCCGGCCGAGTGTCGACGCTGATGCCATCGGCGCCCACGCCGGCCAGCAACTCATCGAGCTGCCGCCCGCTCGCGCCCGCTCGGCGTGCTGCCACGTCCGCAGCCCAGGCCTGCCCACCCGAGTACGTGCTGGTCGGTGCGGCGTAGTTGTCGCTCTCGATGTCGGACCCGTTGCGGTAGTCCGCCGAGGACCACGGCTCTTCGCCTTGGGTCGGCTGCATCGCATCGACCAAGCTGCCACCTAGCGCATTGCCAAACTCATCGGTCGCGGTATGCGTTCTCCTTTGCAATATGCGAGCCCTCTTCTAGCGCTTGCTTCGCTGCAATTTCATCGCCCTTGGCATTCCACAACGCAACAACTCGAGCGCATTCGGCCTCGCCACGCATCAAGGCGAAGGCCACAGCATCCATGTTCTTCATAGTCTTGGAGTTGTAGCGCACGGTAGCGTCGATGCCGCGCTCAAGCAGCAATTTCACTACTTCGGGCGAGCGGCCAACGATGGCGGCGAACAAGGGGTTCTGAACGGAAGTGGCGGTCTCAAGTACGGTTCCCGCATCAAGCAACAGGTTGGCGTTGTCGAGACGGCCTTCTTCGCATGCCTTGCTCAACGGCTTTATGCCATCAGAAGGAGTGCCTTCGTTCGCGTCAAACCCTAGCGACAGCAATGCCTGAACCACTTCCAAACGAGCATTTCCTGCGGCATATCCAAGCCAAGTTTGAAATCCAAACGGCGTCTTGAAGTGCAGCTGGTCTGGATTCATCCGCACTAGCTCCTCGAGGGTGCGCAGGTCACCCTGTTTGATTGCGTCAAGCACTTGCCGCATCAGGGGTTTCGCGTTTTCCGCACTCATCGCTCACCTGCTTCCTTGCCAGCCTGTCTAGGAATCGTGACTATGTCCTCGCGCGTCAAACCGCCAATCTTAGCCGCCCGCAGCTGTTCCACCAGGCTCTCAGTGTTTGCCAGTGAATGTCCCTTGTTCGGCGCCCAGACCAGATTTTCGGTGCCATGCAGTGGGTCAATGTCGTACTCCCGCAAGATGTCTTGCCCTTCGCGCACCAGTGCACGCTGCGGCCCAGGCTGACCGTTGGCGTCCAAGATGTGGTGGCGATGGGCGTTCTGCATGCCGGCAGGTGCTGGCCCCATAGCATCTTCAATCTCCTTCGTGAAGACGACCCTCGGATACTTGGCCTGTACGTCCGGCAGCTTGAACGAGTGACCAGGGCGCAGCCCTTTGAGATCGGCCACGACGCCCAGTACCTGCTTAGGCATGACGCCCAACGCTAGGGCACTAGCTGCCATGACGCCAGTACCGCCATTCTCGGCCGCATCCTCGTCATAGCCGACGCTTGCGAAGCGGTCGGACGCAATGCCGCTAAGCCGTCGTTTGACGGCGTCTATAGCGTCGCCTACAGGAGTCTCTGCGATGAGCTTCTGACCGACAAATGCGAGCGGTGCCGCCGCAAAGCTGACTGCCTCCAGCGCGTAACCAAGCCAGGGCTTGTCCGCGATGGTGGCCTCGACCTCCTTCACGAAGGCGCCTGTCCTTCGTGCCAGCCTGTCAATGGGCTTGGCACCCAGAGCGGTGCCCGCCTGGTCGGGGTTCTCCCCCGTGACCACTACGCGCTGTGCATCTGGGTTGTCAGGTGCTTGTGGTGCAGGTGGCTCGACTAGTACACCGCCTTCGAGCAACGACTCCATGGCGAGTTGGCGTTGCTGAGGGTCAGGAACGATGGCACGCAAGAACACTTCCGTGTTGCTGTACCGCTCTGCGTCCGAAAGGTTCCGGCCCTGGAACTGCGCCTCCAGTGTGTTTTGCAGTGCAGCCATTTGCTCCGGGTTGTCCGGGCTCATTCCGCGAGCGATGGCTGCATGAGCAAACTGCCGGGCTTCGGGCGACATGCCCTTGATTGCCTCTGGGAGCGTTGAGTCGCGCATCGTCTCTACGATGCTGCTCCCCAACGCATTGCCAAATGCATCAGCCCACCCGGTTCAACCCGCCACCCTCGCACTGCGCCCCTCGGGACAGCGCAGAGCACGGGCCCCACACGAACCCAGCCGATCACGCGGGACCAACGTCCCTTGCGTCCGCCCAGCCGGCGCCGTGGCCCAGCGGCACCTCGACCGCGAAATGCGCGCCGCGCTCGGACGCCAGGCAGGCGATTTCGCCGCCCATGGCGCGCACGATCTGGGCGCTGATGGCCAGGCCCAGGCCGGCGCCCTGGTGGGCGCGGCGGCCTTGCTCGCCCTGGGCGTAGGCCTGGAACAGCTGCTCGCGGTCGGTGGCGCTCAGGCCGGGGCCGCTGTCCTGCACCTCGATGCGCAGGCGCGGCGGGTCGCTGCCGTCGACCACCCAGGCCCCGGCGCGCACCTCGCCCTCGGCGGTGAACTTCAGCGCGTTGTTCAGCAGGTTCTGCACCACCTGGCGCAGGCGCACGCCGTCCAGGTGTGCGGACACCTCGTCCAGGCCGCGGCTCTCCTCGACGAAGCCCAGGCCCTTGGCCTGCGTGGCCAGGCGTGCCGGGTCCAGCGTTTCGCGCCACCAGGGGCCCAGGGCCACCGCGGTGGGCTGCAGCTTGAGCTGGCCTTGCAGCGACTGCTCGTAACCCAGCGTGGTCTCCAGCAGCTGCAGCAGGCTGCTGGCCGAATGGCCGATGGCCTGCAGCAGGCGGTCTCGGCGCACCGGGTCGTCCTGGGTGCGCAGCAGCTGGGCGCCGGAGCTGACCGCGCCCAGCGCCCCGCGCAGCTCGTGCGCCAGGTAGGCCAGGAAGCGGCCGCGGGCGGCGATGCTGTCCTCGGCCTGGCGGCGCGCCAGTTGCTCGGCCTCGTGGGCGCGGCGCAGCCGGCGCTGGCCGATCCACAGCAGCAGCGCCACCAGCACCGGCACCGCCACCAGCGGACCGGCCACCTGCAGCAGCTCGCGCCAGTCGGGTCCGGTGGGCACCTCGCGGGCCAGCCAGCGGGCGCGCAAGGTGGCCCACTCGCTGTCGTTGACCGATTCCATGGCGCGCGCCAGCACCCGGGTCAGCTCGGGGCGGCCGCGCGGCACGCCCAGGTAGAGCTCGCTGTCACCGCCACTGACCACGCCGGACAGCGCCACCCGGCCGGCGAAGCGGCGCTCCAGCAATTCATTGACCACATAGAGGTTGCCCAGCCCGACTTCGGCGGCGCCCTCGGCCACAGCCGACAGCACCTGGTCTTGCCGATCCAGCTCCACCACCGAAAGGCGCGGGTGGCGCAGGCGCAGCTCGGGCAGCAGGAAGTGGCCCTTCAGCAGGGCCAGCCGGCGCACGCCGATGTCGGCGGTGTCCACCACCTGGCTCTGCTCGCCCGATCGGGTGAACAGCACGGTGGGGGTGCTCAGGAAGGGCCCGACAAAGTCGTAGTCGTCGCGCCGGGCGACGGTGCGGGCCATGCCCACCAGCACCTCGATCTGGCCCTGGCGGCCACGCTCGTACAGCTCGGCAAACGGCAGCCCCACCTCCTGCGCCACCGCCAGGCCGGCCTTGTCGGCCAGCAGGCGCATCAGGTCGGGGCCGAAGCCGGTGAAGTCGCCCAGCGGGCCACGCAGGCTGACCGGGGCGAAGCTGGGGTCGTAGCCCACGCGCAGCTGGCCATGGTCGGCCACCCAGCGCTGTTCCGGCTCGCTGAGCTGGGCGCTGGCCGCGGGCAGCGGCAAACGAGTGGAGCCCGCGGGCAGCCAGCGCCGCGCCAGGCGATCACGCTCGGCCTGGCCGCCCTCGGCGGCCGCCTTGTCCAGCAGCGCCGCCAGCACGCCGCGACCCGGCGCCAGCACCGGCCCCATCGGCACCGGCCCCAGGTTGGCGCGCAGCTGCACGTTGGCCAGCAGTTCATGCTCGATGTGGTAGACCGCCGCCTGCTGGAAGCCGATGAAGATGTCGGCGCCGCCGGTGGCTACGGCCTGCAGCGCTTCGCGCGCGGTGGCGTGGCGTTCCAGCCGCAGCTGCGGGAAGCGCGTGGCCAGCGCCTGGTCGACGCTGGAGCCCAGCTCGATCGCCACCCGGCGGCCGGCGAAGTCGGCCGTGGGCGAGATGTCGGGCACGTCGCGCCGCGCCGCCACCACCAGCGGCACCGACATCACCGGCGCCCCCACCGGCAGCCCGGCGGCACGGGCGCGGTCCAGCGCGGCGAAGGGCGTCAGGTCGATCTCGCCGCGCTGCAGCGCGGCACGCAGCTCGTCGAAGCTGTCGTAATGGTGCAGTGTGGTCGACACGCCCAGGCGCTGCGTCCAGCGGGCAAGCAGTTCCAGCACGAAGCCATGGGCGCGGTCGCTGTTGGGCTCGCGCACATAGAACGGCGGGAAATCGCGGGTCAGGCCGACATGCAGCGTGGGGTGGCTGTCGAGCCACTGCCGCTCCGCAGCGCTGAGCACCAGCGTGGTGGCCGGCGCCGGCAGGACCGCGGCGGCGGGCGCCGAGGCCGGGGCGGCCAGCAGCGGCTGAACCACCCACAGCAGGCACAGCACCAGCCATCGCCACCGCTCACGCAGGCTTCCGCACCGTACCACCCGAACCTCCCTGGCCCAACCTGGCAGCGCCGGATGGCGCCCGCGGCATGATCAGCGCAACCGGCCCGCTTGTCCAGACAGGCCGTGGCGCAGGCGGTACGCCGGCGCACCAGCCCGGGGCCTGTGGGGCATCAGGCGCGTGCCTCGTGCGGGTCCAGGCCCTGCGGCACCTGCACCTGCGGCGGCGCCGTGGCCAGTTCGGGACTGCGGCGCAGCTGGTAGACCCAGGCCAGCACCTGGGCCACCGCGGCGAACAGCGCGGCCGGCACCTCCTGGTCCAGCTCGCAGTGCGCGTAGAGCGCCCGCGCCAGAGGCGGTGCCTGCAGCACCGGCACCTGGGCGTCGCGCGCCAGGTCGCGGATCTTCAGCGCCAGCAGATCGGCGCCCTTGGCCACCACCCGCGGCGCACCCATGCGCTGCTCGTCGTACTTCAGCGCCACGGCGTAGTGGGTCGGGTTCATGACCACCAGGTCGGCCTCGGGCACCGCGGCCAGCATGCGCTTGCGGCTGATCTCGCGCATGCGCGCCTTGATCCGGCCCTTGACCTCCAGGTTGCCCTCGGCGTCCTTCATTTCCTGCTTGGCTTCCTCGCGCGTCATCTTCAGGCGGTTCAGCCACAGGTGGCGTTGCAGCGGCACGTCCATGGCCGCCCAGCCGGCCAGGGCCAGCAGCATCAGGCCCAGGCAGGCGGCCAGCACGCCGCCGATCTCGCTGATCGCCTGTGGCAGCGGCACGGCCAGCAGGCCGGCCAGCTCGAAGAAGCGGTGCCGGATGTAGAGCGTGCCCACCACCCCCACCACCACCGCCAGCGTGATCGACATCAAGACATTGAGCAGGTGATCCTTCGACACCATGCGCCCCAGCCCCGCCAGCGGGTTGAAGCGCGAGAAGTCGGGGCGCAGCGCCTTGAAGCTGACGTTCCAGCCGCCCGAGAGCTTGGCCGCCAGCATCGCCGCCAGCGCCACCAGCACGCCCAGTGGCAGCACCACCATCAGCGCCTGGCCTCCCAGGCGCTGCAGGTGTTCGCCCATCGCGGCAGGGTTGTGCACGTCGTTGGCGCCAAAGCGCAGCGCACCCGCCAGCAGGTCGCGCAACCAGGCGGCCAGCGGGCCCGCCACCGCCATCAGCACCGCACCGCCGCCGCCCAGCGCGGCCACATGGCCCAGGTCGCGCGAACGCGGCACCTGGCCGTCTTCACGGGCACGGCGCTTCTTGCGTTCTGACGCGGGGAGGTTGCGGTCCTGGGCGGAGTCGGACATGGATGCGGATGCTGCCCGCCCGGCGGGACGGCGGTGCCGACTGGAGCCCGGTTTTCGCCCGGCACTTCCCCGGTCACTGCGGGATGCGGCGGTGTAGAGTCGGCGCTGGCGATGGGTCGCAGGGCCCGCCACGGCCCCACCGACGAGCCATGCAGTACCTCCCCGGCCAACCCCAGGACCCGGACGAGCTCCGTCTGGAGTTGCTGCGCCGCTCGGCCCACCGGGAGCTGGCCGCCATCTACAGCAGCGTGCTGGGCGTGGGCCTGATCGTCGCGCTGCAGTGGACGCGCGCGCCCGCCGCCCTGCTGGCCGCCTTCGTGGCGCTGCGTTTCGCCTCGCTGCTGCACAACCACTGGCTGGCCAGGCGCCTGCTGCGCGTCCAGACGCTGCACCAGGCCGGCCGCTTGCCGCTGCGGCTGCTGGCAGGGGTGTCCTTTGCCGGCGTCAGCTGGGGCCTGCCGGTCTGGATGGTCGCCGACTTCCCCTTCGACGGCCGGGACCTGGTGATGGTCGTGCTGCCCCTGGTGGCGACGGTGCTGATGCTGATCACGGCCGCCTACTGGGGCCAGTCGATGGTGGTCTTCATCGCGCCGATGTGGCTGACGATCGGTGCGCGACTGGCGCAGGAGTCCTGGACCACCGCCTGGCCCCTGTTCGCCGGCATCGCCGTGCTGCTGGCGGTGGTCACCATCTACGGTCGCCAGCTGCACCGGCAGAGCTGCGAGGGTGTCGCGGCGGAGCTGCTCAGCCGCCGTCTCAGTGAGGACCTGCAACGTGCCAATGCCCGGCTTGAGGCCGCCTTGCAGCACGCGATGAACCTGGCGACCCGCGACCCGCTGACCGGCTTGCTGAACCGGCGGGCGATGGTGGAGCGCATTGACGCCGAAGGCGCTCGTCTGGCCCGCCAGGCGCAGTCCGCCGCGGTGCTGCTGCTGGATCTGGACCACTTCAAGCTGGTCAACGACGCCCACGGCCACGCCGTGGGTGACGAGGTGCTGCGCCAGTGCGCGCGGCAGATGCTGACCGCGCTGCGCCAGGAAGACCTGATGGCGCGCTGGGGTGGCGAGGAGTTCCTGGCCGTGCTGCCCGGGGCCGACCGCGCGACCGCGCTGCAGGCGGCGCAACGGATGCGCGCGGCCGTGGCGGCGACCCGGCTGCCGTCGGCGCCGGGGCTGCGGCCAACGGCGTCGATCGGCTGGGCGATCTGGTCGCCCCCGCAGTCGATCGATGCGGCGATCGCCGAGGCCGACACCGGCCTGTACCGGGCGAAGTCGGGCGGCCGCGACCGCGTCGAGCCGGCTACCTGAACGGCGCCAGCATCCGCTCCAGCGTGGCCACGAAGGGCGTCTGGAGCATCGGCAGCATCGCCATCAGGCCGATCAGGCCCACGGCCACGGTGACCGGAAAGCCCAGCGAGAAGATGTGCACCTGCGGCGCCACGCGCGAGACCACGCCCAGCACCAGGTTCACCAGCATCAGCATCGCGATCAGCGGCATCGCCATCCACAGGCCCATGCGGAACACCTCGGCGCCCCACTCGTGAGGCCGGGTGGCGGCCAGGAAGGCGAAGGGCTGCGGCCCGACCGGGAACACCTCCAGGCTGCGCACCACCGCCTCGATCACCGCCAGGTGACCGTTGATGACGATGAACAGGAAGGCCACCAGCGTGCCGAAGAAGCGGCTGCTCGCGGTGGCCTGGGTGGCCGAGACCGGGTCGAAGAAACCGGCGAAGTTCAGGCCCATCTGCAGACCGGCGATCTCACCGGCCAGCTCCACCGCGGCCACCACCAGTCGCACCGCGAAGCCCAGCGTCAGGCCCACCATCAGCTGCTGCGCCACCAGGCCCACGGCCAGCGCCGAATCCAGCGGCACCGGCTCGATCGGCGGCAGCATCGGCTGCGCGGCCAGCGCCACCAGGAACGCCAGGCCGACGCGCACCCGCAGCGGCACCAGGCGCTGGCCGATCACCGGCAGCACCTGCAGCAGCGCCAGCACCCGCACGAAGGGCCACAGGATCGGCGTGATCCAGGCCAGGATCTGGGCTTCGCTGAAGGAGATCATCGCCGGCGACTGCAGCCGCGATCAGGTGGCCGCCGTGGCGATCGACATCAGCATCGAGCGCAGGTAGTCGACCAGCGTGGTCATCATCCACGGACCGGCCACGGCCATCACCGCCACCGCGGCGATCAGCTTGGGCACGAAGCTCAGCGTGGCCTCGTTGATCTGGGTGGCGGCCTGGAAGATGCTGACCAGCACCCCGACCAGCAGCACCGCCGCCAGCATCGGTGCCGACACCATCAGCAGGATCATCAGGCCCTGCTGGCCGATCGTGAAAACATGAGAGGCATCCATGGACAGCGGGGCGGGTCAGGTGGCAAAACTGGCGGCGAGTGAGCCCAGCAACAGGTTCCAGCCATCGGCCAGCACGAAGAGCATCAGCTTGAAGGGCAGCGCCACCAGCACCGGCGAGAGCATCATCATGCCCAGCGACATCAGCACGCTGGCCACCACCATGTCGATCACCAGGAAGGGGATGAAGATCAGGAAGCCGATCTGGAAGGCGCTCTTGAGTTCGCTGGTGACGAAGGCCGGTACCAGCACCTTGAAGGGCACGTCCTCGCCTTTGACCGCCGGGTCGAGCTTGGCCAGGCGGGCGAAGAGCTGCACGTCGGACTGGCGGGTCTGCTTGAGCATGAAGCCGCGCATCGGCACCTCGGCGCGCTTGAGCGCTTCCTCGAAGCCGATCTGGCTGGCCTGGTAGGGCTGCCAGGCATCGGCATAGACCTTGTCGATCGTCGGCGACATCACGAAGAAGGTGAGGAACAGGCTCAGGCCGATGACCACCTGGTTGGGCGGCGCGGCCTGGGTGCCCAGCGCCTGGCGCAGCAGCGACAGCACGATGACGATGCGGGTGAAGCCTGTCATCAGCAGCAGCACGGCCGGCAGGAAGCTCAGCGCGGTGAAGAACAGCAGCGTCTGCATCGGCACCGAGTAGCTGGTGCCACCGCTGCCCTGCCCCACCAGCAAGGGCAGGTTCGGGCCGCTCTGCGCCCAGCCCAGCACGGGCAGCGCCAGCAGCGCCAGCGGCAGCGCACGCCGCGACAGATGCGTCAGGGTCACAGCGCGGTCCCCTGGCCACCCTGGCGGAAGCGGTCAAGCAGCTGCTGCACGGCCGGGCCCTGGGGGCTGCCCAGCAGCGCGGCGCTGCCGGGCGGGGCGTCCAGCGTCAGCAGCGGCGTCACATGGTCCTGGCCCACACCCAGCACCAGCCAGCGCGCCTGGCCGCCGGTGCCCAGTTCGACCACCACCACCTTCTGGGTGGGCGACAGCGGCAGGCCGGCCACAGCGCGCAGCAGGTTGCCCGGCCCGGCGGAGCCGACACCGGCGCGGCGCATCAGCCACAGCGCCAGCGGGATCGCCACCAGCACCAGCACGAAGGCCAGCACCGGCCACAGGGCGGAAGAGGCGTTCATCGTGGCAGCACCGTTCACAGCTTGCTCAGGCGGCGCATGCGCTCGCTGGGGGTGACGATGTCGGTCAGGCGGATGCCGAACTTGTCGTTCACCACGACCACCTCGCCCTGGGCGATCAGGAAGCCGTTGACCAGCACGTCCATCGGCTCACCGGCCAGCGCGTCGAGCTCGACCACCGAGCCCTGCGCCAGCTGCAGGATGTTCTTGATCGGGATCCGGGTACGGCCCAGCTCAACCGTCAGCTGGACCGGGATGTCCAGGATCATGTTGATGTCGTTGGGCGCGCCGGCCGCTGCGCCCGCGGGCGAGAAATTGGCGAAGGCCGCAGGCGCGACCTGCTCGGCCGGGGCCGCCACCTCGCTGGCCACGGCGTTGCCGCCGCCCGCGCCGGACTCGGCGAGTGCCGCCGCCCACGCGTCGGCCATGTCGTCCTGGGTGTTGGCTTCTTCAGCTGACATGGTGTTCTCCCAACCAGCCCTGCTGCGGGCCGGTCAACGTACGTTCGATCTTCACGGCGTAGTGGCCGTCCGAGGTGCCGTAGTGGCAGTCGAACACCGGCACGCCGTCCACCTTGGCCTGCGCCAGCGGCTCGAGGTCCAGCTCGATGAAGTCGCCGGGCTTGAGCGCCAGCAGCTGCTCCACCGTGGCCGGTGCGGTGCCCAGCTCGACCACCAGGTCGACCTCGGCGCTCTGGATCTGCTGCTTGAGCAGGTTCACCCAGCGGTGGTCCGGCTCGACGGAGTCGCCCTGCATCGACGAATACAGCACGTCGCGGATCGGCTCCAGCGTCGAGTAGGGAATGCAGAAATGGATCTGGCCCGAGGTCTCGCCGATCTCCAGCGTGAAGCTGGTGGCGACCACGATCTCGCTGGGCGTGGCGATGTTGGCGAACTGCGGCTGCATCTCGCTGCGCTGGTACTCCAGCTCGAGCGGATAGATGCCTTTCCAGGCGCGCTTGTATTCGGCCGTGACCACCTCGACCAGGCGCTCGATCACGCGCTGCTCGGTGGCCGAGAAGTCGCGCCCCTCGATGCGGGTGTGGAACTTGCCGGCGCCGCCGAACAAGGCGTCGATCACCGAGAAGACGATGCTCGGGTCACACACCACCAGGCCCGAGCCGCGCAGCGGACGCACCTGCATGATGTTGAAGTTGGTGGGCACGACGATCTCGCGCAGGAAGGCGCTGTACTTCTGCACCTTGATGCCACCGATCGACACCTCGGGGCTGCGCCGGATCAGGTTGAACAGGCCGACGCGGATGTTGCGGGCGAAGCGCTCGCAGATGATCTCCATCGTCGGCATGCGGCCGCGGACGATGCGCTCCTGGCTGGCCAGGTCGTAGTCACGGATGCCGCCGGTCTGGACTTCCTCCTGCTCGAGCTTCTGGCTCTCGCCGGTGATGCCCTGCAGGAGTGCGTCGACTTCGTCTTGGGAGAGGATCTGCTGGTTCATGGAGAACCGCTCAGCTCATTGAATGATGAAGGAGGAGAACTGCACGTGCTTGATCGGTGAATCCTCGATCGAGTCGTAGCGCTTCTTCTTCTTGCCCTTGGCGGGCGCTTCCTCTTCGCCGGGCGGGGGCAGCTCGATGCCCATCGGCTGCACCGCCACATGCAGGATTTCCTCGGCCAGCAGTTCCTTGCCTTCGGCGCCGGCCAGGTCCTGGGCGGACTTGCGTGACAGCAGCAGCAGGATGTTGTTGCGGATGGCCGGCAGGTAGGCCTTGATCTCGTCGCCGGCGTGGGCGTCCTCGACCTGCAGCGTGATGCCGATCTGGGCAAAGCGGTCGCTGTCGCGGTCGGCCAGGTTGACCGTGAACGGATCCAGAGGCACGAAGACCGGCAAGGCGTGCTTGTCGTCCTTCTTCTTCTCCTTCTTTTCCTTGGGCTTCTTCTCGGCGTGCGACCCGTGTTCGCCGTCCTCGCCCTCGGCGGCCGCCTCTTCGGCCGCGGCGGCGTTCTTCTTCATCACGTAGAACGCGGCCCCACCACCGCCCAGCAGCAGCACGGCCACGGCGGCGATGATGATGATCAGCTTTTTCTTGCCCTTCTTGGGCGCGGCCTCGGCGGCATCTGGGGCGGCAGCGGCGGCAGACATGGCGGCTCCTCGGTGACGGTGCTGACAGGAAGGCCGGGCCCGACGGGCCGCGCCACCTTCCTGGATACCAACCGATTATTCGGAGCCGGCGCCGGCGCGAAGGCCGGAAAAGCGGGGGGAAACCGCCTTGCCCGATGCCGCCGCGCTCAGGCGTAGAGGTCGAGCAGGCCGCGGCGGCGGGCGCTGGCCGGCGCCGGGGTGGCGGTCTCGCCGCCAACGGCGCCGCCGCTGCCGGGCAGGCCGGCCGTGCGCGGGCCGGACGCGGCCTGCTCACGGGCGCGGCGGCCCGCCTGGTCGGAAACATCGCCGCCCGACAGCTGCACGCCCACCTCGCCCAGCGCCTCGGCCAGTTGCGGCAGCGCGTCGGCCAGGGCCTGGCGGGTGAAGGGCACGTCGGCGGTCAGGGCCACCTGGGCCTGGCCATCGCGCAGCGCGATGCGCACGTCGATCGGGCCCAGTTCGGCCGGGTTCAGCTCCAGCGCCGCGTGCTGCACCCCCTCGCGCAACCAGGTGCTCAGTTGCAGACCCAGCGCCGGCGCGAAAGCCGGGCTGGTGGGCGGCTGCGGCAGGTGGGCGCGGGCGGTGGTGGCGGCGTCGGCGGGCGCTGGGCTGGGCGCAGGGGCGGCGGTCTCGGCCACGTGGCCCAGGCTGGGCAGCGTGCCGGGGGCGGCAGGCGCGGCTGCGGGCTCCGGCACCGGCTCGCTGACCGCGCGCGCCAGCGACGGGTCGTTGGCGGTGTCAGGGGCGGCGGCGGCCTCGTGCGGGACGGCGCGCTGTGTCGGGTTGTCGGTGCTGGCGGCGTCGTCGGCCACGGGGCGCTGACGCTCCAGGCCGTCGGCGCCATGGGGGCCACGGGCGCGGCTGGCCGCGCCCAGGCGCTGCAGCGGGTCGGTGGCGCTGCCCTCGGGCGGCGCGGGCTCGGCCACGGGGGCGCCGCGCACGGTAGGCGTCCAGGCGGCGGGCGGCGTCGGCGCCTCGGGGGGCTGCGGGGGCCGCTCGGTCGGAGTCTCGGGCGTCTCGGCGCGGGGCTCGGCGGACGCGTCCTCGGTGTCGGTCTCGGGGGCCGGGGTCGTCGGCGTGGCCTCCTGCGCCTCGTCCTGCTGCCCGCGCAGCAGCAGCGCGAACAGCCCGGCCGGGGCGGTCCCGGTGGCGGCCTGGCCCGCTGGCGTGGCGTGACCGCGCGCGGCGTGGGCGCTCGGCGTGCGCGGGTGGCTGGGGGTGCTGTGGACGCTCTGGCTCATCGGGGGCACTCTGGAAGGGGAACGCTCAGGCCGGCTGCAGCGCGCGCGGGCCGCGGCGGCCCATGCGCTGGGCGGCTTCGTCGCTGGTCTTCTGATCCCGGCGCGACTGCGCCAGCTGGGCGGCGGCCTGGCGGCGCTCGATCAGCTTGCGCACCATCGCCACCCGGGTCTCGCGCTGGCGCAGCGCGCGCAGCGCCGCGTCCAGCACGTTCTGGCTGTGATCGGCCTGCTGGCTCTGCATCTCGATGGCCTGGTCCAGGCGGCTGACGAAGCCCTGGTAGCAGCGCAGCAGGTCGATGCCGCAGCCCTGGCGGAACTGGCCGGCCCAGCGCTGGCGGTACTCGTCGCGGTAGCCCAGCAGCGCCTGGTGCTGGCCGCGGGCGGCCTCGGCACGCTGCTGGCAGCCGCGCCAGTGCGCCAGGGCTTCGTCGCGGCGGCGCTCCTCGCGCTCGAGCAGGGTGGCCAGCAACTGCATCCGGTCCATGGTTCGGGGGGCTTTCGGTCAGGGGTCAGGGGGTGAGCTGCTGCAGCTGCGCACTGCTGGTGCCCAGCGGCGCCGGCTCATGCATGTCCTGCTGCAGCAGCGCGATCAACTGCGGATGCACGCGAACGGCGGCGTCGAGCTCGGGATCGGCGCCCGGCGTGTAGGCGCCCAGCTGGATCAGGTCGCGCGCCTTGTTGAACTTCGCCAGCCACTGCCGGGCGCGGCGCGCCGCCTCCAGGTGCGGCCGACCGGCCACCGCGTTCATCACGCGCGAGATCGAGCGTTCCACATCGATCGCCGGAAAGTGGCCGCTCTCGGCCAGCTCGCGCGAGAGCACGATGTGGCCGTCCAGGATGCCGCGGGCGGCATCGGCGATCGGGTCCTGCGGGTCGTCGCCTTCGGTCAGCACGGTGTAGAAGGCGGTGATCGAGCCGCCGCCGGCCAGGCCGTTGCCGCTGCGCTCGACCAGCTGCGGCAGCTTGGCGAAGCAGCTGGGCGGGTAGCCCTTGGTGGCGGGGGGCTCGCCGATGGCCAGGGCGATCTCGCGCTGGGCCATCGCGTAGCGGGTCAGCGAGTCCATCAGCAGCAGCACGTGCTGGCCCTTGTCGCGGAAGTGCTCGGCGATCGCGGTGGCGTAGCTGGCGCCCTGCATGCGCACCAGCGGCGGCGCATCGGCGGGCGCGGCCACCACCACGGCGCGGCGCAGGCCCTCCTCGCCCAGGATGTCCTCGATGAACTCCTTGACTTCGCGGCCGCGCTCGCCGATCAGGCCGACAACGATGACATCGGCCTCGGTGTAGCGCGCCATCATGCCCAGCAGCACCGACTTGCCCACGCCGGTGCCGGCGAACAGGCCCAGGCGCTGGCCGCGCCCCACGGTGAGCAGCGCATTGATCGCCCGCACGCCGGTGTCCAGCGGGGTGCGCACCGGGTCACGGTCCATCGCATTGATCGGGCGGCGCAGCATCGGTTCGTTCTGCACCTCCTGCAGCGGGCCCGCGCGGTCCATCGGCTGGCCATGGGCATCGATGACGCGGCCCAGCAGGCCGTCGCCGATCGGCAGGTGCAGACCGCGGTCTTCGGTGCGGCGCCAGGGGTGGTTCTCGGCGCCCAGGCGCGGTGGCAGCTGGGGCACCGGCAGCGGCGCCACGCGGGCCCCGCTGGCCAGGCCGTGCAGTTCGCCGGTGGGCATCAGGTAGGCACGGTCGCCATCGAAGCCCACGACCTCGGCGGTGACCGGCGTGTCGCCCGGCATGCCCACGGCGCAGACGGCGCCCACCGGGGCCCGCACGCCGGTGGCTTCCAGCACCAGGCCGGTGACGCGCACCAGCGAGCCTTCCATCTCCAGCGGCTGGCGCAGTGCCGCATAGCGGCCCAGGTCGGCCAGGTAGCGCTCCCAGCGCAGGGCGCGGTCGGACGCGGTCATGGCGCGTCTCCACCCGGTGCGGTGTCACCGTCGAGCGGCAGGTCGGCGCCGAACACCGCCACGGCCTGCGCCCAGCGCTGACCGATGCGGGCATCGACGCGGCCCAGGTCGGACTCGACCACGCAGCCGCCACGCTGCAGGCCCGGGTCGGGCTGCAGCTGAACCTCGCGCGAACGCAGCAGTTCGCCGTCATCGGCAGCCACCAGGCTCAGGTCCTCGGGGTGCAACCGCAGGCGCAGGTGGCGGGCCGACAGCACCACGGCACCGATCGCCTCCTGGGCCACCTGACGCACCAGCTCGGGCCGTTGGCTGAGTTCGCTGCGCACCACCTGGCGCGCCAGCGCCAGCGCGGTGGCGGTGACGGCCTCGGCCATGCGCTGCTCCAGCGCCATCATCTGGTCCTCGAAGGCACTGGCCAGGCCGGCGAACTGCGCGGTGACCTGCTGCAGGTGCTGGCGCCGGGCGGCGTCCAGCGCCTGCAGGCCATCGCGGTAGCCGTCCTGGTAGCCCTGCTGGCGCGCCTCCTGGACACGCTGCAGCCAGTCTTCTTCGCTGGGGCCGGCCAGGGGTGGCGGCTCGGGCGCGGGCGGCGGTTCGACCGGCACAGTGGGCGCCCGGCGCAGGCCGACGGGCACCGGCTCGGTCTCGTCGGCCAGGCCGACGAAGGCATCCGGGGTCCAGTTCGAGAAGGCCGACAGCTCCTCGCGCGGGATGAAGCGGGTGTAGTGGCCAGCCGGCCGGGTGGTGCTGCCCTGGGGCGGCGGCACCTGGCGCGGGCCGCGCCGGTCAGAGGAAGTCATCCGCGCCTCCCGAGGCCAGCACGATCTGGCCCTCGTCGACGAGTCGGCGGACGATCTTCAGCATTTCCTTCTGCTCGGCCTCGACCTCGCTGACCCGCACCGGGCCACGGCTTTCCAGGTCTTCGCGCAGCGTCTCGGCAGCGCGGCTGGACATGTTCTTGAACACCTTTTCGCGCAACTCCGGCGTCGCGCCCTTGAGCGCAATGACCAGGGACTCGCCCTGCACTTCCTTGAGCACCGACTGGAAGCCCTTGTCGTCGAGCTTGTTCAGGTCCTCGAAGGTGAACATGTTGTCCATGATCTTCTGGGCCAGGTCGCCATCGGCCTCGCGGATGTAGTCCAGCGCCGAGGTCTCGACCGACGAGCCCATCAGGTTGATGATCTCGGCCGCCGCCTTGACGCCGCCCAGCGAGGCCTTCCTCAGGCGATCGCCGCCGGCCAGCACCTTGGAGAGCACCTCGTTGAGGTCCTTCAGCGCGGTGGGCTGGATGCCGTCGAGCGTGGCGATGCGGATCAGCACCTCGTTGCGCTGCCGCTCGGGCAGGCTCTTGAGCACGGTGGAGGACTGGTCCTGGTCCAGGTGCACCAGGATGGCGGCGATGATCTGCGGGTGTTCGTTGCGCAGCAGCTCGGCCACCGAGGCGGCGTCCATCCACTTCAGGCTCTCGATGCCGGTGATGTCGCTGCCCTGGATGATGCGGTCGATCAGCAGGTTGGCCTTGTCGTCACCCAGGGCCTTGCGCAGCACGCTCTTGACGTACTCGTCGGTGTCGGGCACCAGCATGTGCTGCTTCTCGGCCTCGTCGGTGAAGCGGTCCAGCACCTGCTCGACCCGCTCGCGCGGAATGACCTTCATGCGGGCGATGGTCTCGCCCAGCTTCTGCACTTCCTTGGGGCCCAGGTGCTTGAAGACCTGGGCGGCCTCTTCCTCACCGAGCGACATCAGCAGGATCGCTGCGTTCTCGATGCTTTCGTCTTCGCTGGCCATGGTGATGGTCTCTCAGATTCAGGCCACGGCCTCGCCGGTGACCCACTCGCGCATGATGTTGGCCACGGCCTGCGGGTTCTCGCGGGCCAGGCGGCGTGCCGCCTCGAGCTTGGCGTTTTCCTGCGGCGACTCCAGCGCCGGCAGCGCCCCTTCGGCCGCGCCGGGCAGCGCCAGGCCGTCGTCGACCACCGCGTCGAGCTGCGCCACGGCGGTGGCTTCGGTGGCCTGGGCCTCGTCGGGCACCGGCGGTCGGGCCGCCTGGATGGCCGGGCGGATCGCGCCGAAGATCAGGCCCAGCGCGACGATGGCGAGCGCGGCGGGCACGGCACCGGCGCGCAGCAGGTCCAGCACCCAGGGCTGCTTCCACAGCGGCAGCTCGTCGGGCTTGGGCGTGTCGTCGGCGCGGAAGGGGGCGCTGATCACCTTGATCGAGTCGCCGCGGTCCTTGCTGTAACCCACCGCTTCCTGCACCAGGGCGGTGATCTTGTCGATCTCGTCCTGCGGCAGCGCCTCGGGCTTGGGTTCGGTCTTGCTCTTGGCCTTGGGGTCGGGCGTGGGCAGGCGGTAGTTCACCACCACCGCGGCATTCAGGCGCTTGACGCTGCCCACCGGGGCGCGGGTCACGCGGGTGGTCTTGTCGACCTCGTAGTTGGTGACCGCCTCGCGGCGCGAGCCGCCACCGGCCTGGCCACTCTGGTTGGCCTGCAGCGGTGCCGAGGCGCCGTTCACCGGTGCGGTGGCGGGGGTCGGCGGCTGGTTGGTCGCGGCACCGGGGACGCCGGTGGGCACCGGCGTGCCGGGCTGGGTGGACTCCAGGGTCTGCTGGCTGCGCACCGCCGCCGGCTGGTCGCCCTGGTTGGGGCGGTACTGCTCCTGGGTGGCCTCGGTCTGGGTGAAGTCGATCTCGGCGGTGACGGTGGCGCGCATGTTGTCGCGGCCGAGCACCGGCTCCAGGATCTCCTGCACGCGCTTCAGATAGGTGGTCTCGATCTGACGCTGGTACTGCAGTTCCTGCTCGTTGAGGTTGCGGGCCGCCTCATCGGGGCCGGACAGCAGTGTGCCGGTCTGGTCGAGCACGCTGACCGCCTTGGGGTTCAGCTCGGGCACGCTGGACGACACCAGGTGGACGATGGCCGCGGCCTGCGCCCGGTCCAGGCTGCGGCCCGGGTGCAGGGTCAGCATGACGCTGGCACTGGCTTTCTGCTGCTCGCGGAAGAAGCCGTTCTGGTTGGGCAGGGCCAGGTGCACGCGGGCCTCCTGCACGCCATCCAGGCGGGTGATGGTGCGCACCAGTTCGCCTTCCAGCGCGCGCTGCATGTTCATGCGCTCCTGGCGGTCGGTCTGGCCGAAGCGGGCGTTGTCGAGCAGCTCGTTGCCGGGCACCGAGGCCTTGGGCAGGCCGGCGGCGGCCAGCGTCATCTTCAGGTCGTAGACCCGATCGGCGGGCACCATGATGGCCGCGCCGCCTTCGGTGTGCCGGTAGGGCACCTTCATCTGCGAGAGCTGGGCGATGATCGCGCCGGCTTCCTTGTCGGGCAGGTTGGCGTACAGCACCTTCCAGTCGCCCTGGCTGGCCCACAGGGCCATGGCTACCACGGTGGCCAGCAGGCCGGCGAGCCCGACGCCCAGCTTGATCTTGGTCGCCTGGGGCAGGCCGGCCAACCGGGCCATCAGGCCGGGCGGCTGCGCGGGAACCAGCGGGGTGGGAGATTCGACGACGGCGTCCATGGTGTCGGGCAATCCGGGCCCGCCAAGCGGGCTAGTGACCAGTTGCCAGCGATTGTTGGGCAGCCGAGGGCCCCGCCATGGTGCGAGAAGCGCGCCTAAGGCCCGGCAGTTCCCCCCTACACCGACCGGCCGCCCGACCTACGATGCCAGCCATGTCACCTCGCCGAGGAGGCTGCTCGCATGGACCTGAAACTCAAACCCTTCGACTTCAACCAGGCCCTGGCCAAGGCCGGCATGGGCCCGGACGGCCAGCCGCTGGCCCGCGCCCGTGCGGTCAGCGCACCGGCGGCCGTGGGCAGCACCACCGCGGTCGACAAGGGCGGCTTCCAGAATGCGATGGCCCAGGCGCTGCGCCAGGTCAGCGACGCCCAGAACGAGACCGGTCGCCTGCAGCGCGAACTGCAGCTGGACAACCCCACGGTCAGCCTGGAGCAGACCATGGTGGCCATGCAGAAGTCGCAGCTCGGCTTCCAGGCCGTGCTGTCAGTCCGAAACCGCATGGTCCAGGCCTACACCGACGTCATGAACATGCAGGTGTAACTGTGTTGGCCCCCACGGGCGGGGTACCGCCCGTGCCTTGCAGGCCGCGGCCGGCCTTGCGGCCGACCCGCTCGTCAGGCGCATCGCGTCCGCCGGACACGATACGTCCGGACTCGCCCCCCCGAGGGGGCTGCGCCGGCCGGACGCTTGGGTGAGGCCGGACGTGACGGGGTCCTGAGGACCCCGGCTCGCCTGCCGAACCGGCCGAGCGCCGCGAGGCCGTGGACCGGCCCGGCGCTGGCCGGCGCGGGTGCCGCCATGCCCCTGGTGCTTGATCTCACGCGTCAAGGGGCAGGTCGCGCGCGTCGCGCCCGCCCGGGGGGACTCAATCCAACGACATCATGCGGCGGCGCTTCTGGATGGCATCGATGTAGCGCTGCAGCACCCGGTCGCCGTCGCCCGGCAGGGCGACGAATTCGCAGCCCAGGCGCACGCCGCGGGCATCCGGCTGGATGGCGGTCACGTGGTGGACATGCAGCCGCAGGGCCAGGCCCTCGCCAGGCTCGAGCTGCAGCTGCGCTGCATGGATCGTCACGCCGGGCTGCAGCGGCGGCACGTTGTCGGGCAGGAACAGCGCGCAGCCGTTGACACTCAGGTCCAGCACGCGCAGGCTGAGCGTCATCTCGGGCAGTGCCGGATGGCGGAACTCCACGTGCGGCGCCATGCGCTCGATCGTGCGCACGCGGTAGGCGTTGCGGCGCTGGAATCGGTAGAGTGCACGGGGCCAGTCGGCCTGCAGCACACAGGCCTGGCGGCCATGCACCAGCAGGCGCCCGGACACCTCAAACTGCAGCTTCACCTTGTCCAGGTAGGCCACCGCGGCCACCTCGTCCGCCTCGACCATGCGCTGCACCATCGGTGAGCCCAGATCGGCGGTGAAGGCCATGCGGCGCTGCTCGGCGTCGACCGACCACAGCGTGCTGCCGTAGACGCTGCCGTCCGAGGCGTTGAGGTTGACGATGACGCCGCGGTCCATCAGGGCCTTGAGCAGGCTGCGGACCTCGGGCGGCGAGGTGACCCTGAACTCCGCCATCGGATCGTCGGGGCCGCCATCACCCAGGTCGGCGGGTCGGGTGTCCTCGTACATGGCCTGGCCTCCGGCGCGTCAGTGCAGGGTGCGGGACTTGCCGCGCATCATCAGGTCCAGGTCCTCCATCCAGGGCTCGGCCAGGTGGCGGATCTCGGCGTCGTTGAGCAGGATGCGCTGCATGATGCGCGACTTGGTGCGGGCCTCGTCGGCCTGCAGTGATTCGGTCTGCGCGGCCTGCTTGAGGCGGGCGATCAACACGGCGCAGGCGCCCTCGAGCTGAACCACCTGGTCCCAGTCGCCCAGGCGGGCGGCCTCCAGCATGTCGGCACTGGCCTTCTCGATGGCCTCGTAATAGGTGAGCAGGGAGGTATTCATGATCTCGGGTCCTTGGACGGCACTCGGGCCACCCACTGCGCCGGCCCTGGCCGGCCAGGAATTGCGCATCAGTTCACGGCACGGAGGGCGGTCGGACGGATGTCCTTCCAGGCCTGGCGCAGCGGCTCGATCAGTCGGCTGCACTCGTCCAGGATCGCCAGGTCATTGCGCACATTGGCCAGCACCAGACGCAGCGACACATATTCGTAGAGGTCACGCAGGTCGGCCGCCAGGCGTCCGCCCTTGTCCAGGTTCAGGCCCGCCTTGAGTCCTTCGTCGACGATGCGGGCGGCGCGGCTGATCGCCTTGCCCTTGGCCTCGGTCTGACCGGCCTGGATCGCGCCGCGCGCCTGCACCAGGCTGTCGACGTAGGCGTCGAACAGCAGCTCGATCAGTCGATGCGGATCGGCATCGACGACACTGGTTTCGGCGCCGATGCGGCGGTAGGCCTGGGCCAGGGCACCAGTGCGGCCGAAGGGAGAGGTCATGGCAGCGGGGTACATCGTGGTGGGTCCGCGGGGCGCGCGGTCTATGGCGGTGTTGTCCAGTTATCGGCCCTGGCTCCGGGGCGCTTAAGCCGCCGCTGTCGGCGCGTGGGCCCCATTTCCGGGCTTTCGCTCCCTTGACAGACGCTCCAAAGCAGCAGGGGCGCCCTGAGGCGCCCCTGTCGACCGGTCGCGGTGCCGGGTCAGGACGAGAACTGCCGTGTGACGTAGCTGGCCAGGGTGCTCAGCGTGGCCATCTTGGTGTCCAGCGTCTCGTACTGGGCGCGCAGCCGCTTCTCGGTCAGCGTCAGGCGGTCTTCCATCGCGTCCTGTTGCTTCTGGTTGCGATCGATCGCCTTTTGCAGGCCGTCCTCGCGCATCGTGACCGAGCCCTCGGTGTCCAGCAGCGCAGCGGCCAGGTCGTCGAAGCGGGTCATGAAGCCGGTGGTGCCCGCCACGCCGGTGTTGGCGGTGAGCATCTTCTTCAGCTCGGTCTGGTTCGACAGCGCGTCATCGAAGTCCGAGCTGGCGAGCTTGAGCTTGCCGTCCTGCTGCATCGTGATGCCGATCGACGACAGCGTGGAGAACACCGACGAGGCCGAGCTGGGCTGGTTGATCACGCCGCGCAGACCCCATTGCAGGTTCACGGCCATGCGGTCGCCCTGCAGCGCACCGGCCTTCTTGGTGCCACTGTCGTACTTCAGGTTGGTCTGCAGGTTGCTGGCCAGCGCATTGAAGGCGGTGATGAAGTCATTGACCGCGGTCTTGATGGCCGAGGTGTCGGTGGCCACCGTCAACTGCACCGGCGTGGCGCTGACCTTGTTCAGCGTCAGGCTCAGGCCGTCCGAGACGTTGCTCAGCGTGTTGCTGGCCGATTCCACCTGGATGCCGTTGATCAGCGCGCGCGCATTGCTGCCGGCCTGGTTCAGGCTCATCGGTGGCGTGCCGACGGAGGGGTCGTAGCCCAGCATCGACAGGCCGGTGGCGTCGTCGCCGTCATCAGTGGTCTCGGCGGCGGTGATCTTGAAGCCGTTGACGGCACCGCTGTCGGTGGAGCGCAAGGACAAGCGCGCACCGTTCACGTCATTGACGATGGTCGCCGTCACGCCGGCACCCGCCGCATTGATCTTGTCGCGGATCGCGCTGAGACTGGTGTCGCCCGCGCCGATGGTGATCGACACCGGAGCGCTGCCCGTCTTGGCGGTGAAGCTGCTGCCGCTCCAGCTGCCCAGCTGGATCGTCAGGCTGCCCTCGTTGAGCTCGGTCGACGAGCTGGCCAGGGCGGTCGAGGTGACCGTCTGCGACGCCGCCAGCGCCTGGACCGTGACCTGGTAGCTGCCGGTGGCGGTGCCGGTGGCGGTGGTGCCGGTGGCGACCGTGGCGTCGCTGCTGCTGACCGTGGTCTGGCCCCACAGGCTGGTGGAGGTCAGCGCCTGGGCCTTGTCCTGCATCGTCGACAGCAGGCTCTTGAGCGTGCCCACGGTCGACAGCTGCGACTTCATCTCGGTCTGCTTGGTCTGCAGCAGATCGACCTGGCGATGCTCGATCGACATCAGCTTGGCGATGATGGTCTCGGCATCCAGGCCGCTGCCCACGCCCAGCGAGGAGATGGTGCTCATGGTCGATCCTGTCGGTGTTCGTGTCGGGTTATCGGCCGAGGTCGGGCTGTTCTGGAGCCCCAAGTGCAACGCCGCGCAACGAGCCCCTGCCCGTTTGCGCGGCGCATGTCACGGCGCGAGGGGCTTCAGCCCAGCAGCTTGAGCACCTGCTGCGGCAGCGCATTCGCCTGCGCCACCATCGCGGTGCCGGCCTGTTGCAGGATCTGCGCCCGGCTCATGCTGGCGGTTTCCGCCGCATAGTCGGCATCCATGATCCGGCTGCGGGCGGCGGCCTGGTTCTCCACCGACTGCTGCAGGTTCGAGACGATGGCGTCGAAGCGGCTCTGCGTGGCACCGAAGGTGGCACGGGTGTCGTTGATCGTGTCCAGCGCGGCGTCGATGTTGTCGATCACCGTGGCGATGTCGCCCGCGGTGGCCGCCGCATCGATGGCGGCGCTGGCGCCGGTGACCAGCGTGATCTGCGAGGCCGACTTCATGTCGGTCGTGGTCACGGTGATCACGTCGTCGGTCGTCGTGTTGGCGCCGATCTGGAAGGTCAGCATCGTCGCATCGGCGCCCAGGATGTGCTTGCCGTTGAAGGTGGTGCCGCCCAGCACGCGGGAGATTTCCGACTGCAGCTCCAGGAACTCCTTGTTCAGCGAGTCCTTGTCCGAGCTGGAGTTGGTGGCGTTGCGGCTCTGCACCGCCAGCTCACGCATGCGCTGCAGCGCATCGCCCACCTTGGACAGCGCGCCTTCGGCGGTCTGCGCCAGCGAGATGCCGTCGTTGGCATTGCGGATCGCCACGTTCATGCCGCGCACCTGCGCGTTCATGCGCTCGGCGATGGCCAGGCCGGCCGCGTCGTCCTTGGCCGAGTTCACGCGCAGACCGGAAGACAGCCGCTGCATCGAGATCTGCAGCGAGGACTGCGACATGTTCAGGTTTCGCTGCGCATTCATCGAAGCGAGATTGGTATTGATGGTCTGTGGCATGTGAGTACCTCTTCAAAGTCGACCACGCCCGGCGCTCAGTGCCGGCCTTGCGGCCCCGGCCATCCGGAGATGGCCTGAACCAACGAGCCCGGCACAACGTCACCGTTGGGACCACCGCGGCACCCCTCGGTGCCTTGCGTCAGTCGTCGCAGTGCTTGTCGGACCACGCCCCTTCCGGCTGGATGAGGCGTTGGAGTGATTCTGAACAGGCTGCCCCCCGGCCAAAGCCGCGAAATGCAGGCACTTGGACGGGTACTTCGGTCCCCTGAAACACGGGCGCCCCGGCCGGCGGGTGCCGGTCGGGGCGCTGAGGGGACGATCAGAACCGGGCGCCAGGCCCGGCCGGGTTCACTGCAGCAGACGCAGGACCTGCTGCGGCATCTGGTTGGCCTGGGCGACCATCGCCGTGCCGGCCTGTTGCAGGATCTGCGCGCGGCTCATGTTGGCGGTTTCCGTCGCGTAGTCGGCGTCCATGATGCGGCTGCGGGCGGCGCTCTGCGATTCCACGCCTTGCTGCAGGTTCGAGATGATGGCCTCGAAGCGGCTCTGCGTGGCACCGAAGTCGGCGCGCTGGTCGTTGATCGTGTCGATCGCGGCGTCCAGGTCGTCGATCACGGTGGCGATGGCGCCGGCCGTGGCGCTCGAGTCGATCGTGGCGGTGCCCGTCACGGCCGAGATCGTCGAGTCGGCGGTCATGTCGGTGGTCGTCACGGTGATGACGTCATCGGCGCTGGTGTTGGCACCGATCTGGAAGGTCATGGCCGTGGCGTTGCCGCCCAGCATGTGCGAGCCGTTGAAGCTGGTGCCGCCCAGCACGCGGGTGATTTCCGACTGCAGCTGCTTGAACTCCTTGTCCAGCGAGTTCTTGTCCGAGCTGGAGTTGGTGGCGTTGCGGGCCTGCACCGCCAGTTCACGCATGCGCTGCAGTGCGTCGCCGACCTTGGACAGCGCGCCTTCGGCCGTCTGCGACATCGAGATGCCGTCGTTGGCGTTGCGGATGGCCACGTTCATGCCACGCACCTGGGCGTTCATGCGTTCGGCGATCGCCAGGCCGGCGGCGTCGTCCTTGGCCGAGTTGATGCGCATGCCCGAAGACAGGCGCTGCATCGAGGTGGCCAACGAGCTCTGCGAGCCGTTCAGGTTGCGTTGAGCATTCAGCGAAGCGACGTTGGTGTTGATGGATTGAGCCATGATGACACTCCTACAAGGGGTTCCAGAAGTCTCCGGTAAAGCACCGGCGCGTCAGTCGATACGCCCAGCGCCAGGTGCTCCTCCGATCGGGCGCTGCCTTGCGGCTTTGCCTGACCCTTGGCCATCTCACCGGACCGCGGAACCTGTTGAATCAGATCCCGTTGGACTGGGTATCGGTGCCGTCTTCTCGGAACTTGAGGGTGTCTTTACAAAAAGCTGTGGAAGGCCCCTTGCGGGAGCCTTCCTGGTGGGAGCCGTCGGTCGCCGGGGCTAACCCGGGACGTTTGCCCCGCCGCCTGGCACCCGGTTCAGGGATGCCAGGCCAGCGTCATCGAAGCAGCGACAGGACGGTGCTGGGCAGCTGGTTGGCCTGCGCGACCATCGCGGTACCGGCCTGCTGCAGGATCTGGGCCCGGCTCATGTTGGCCGTTTCCTGGGCGTAGTCGGCATCCATGATGCGGCTGCGGGCGGCGCTCTGGGCCTCCACGCCCTGCTGCAGGCTGGAGATGATCGCCTCGAAGCGGCTCTGCGAGGCACCGAAGGTGGCGCGCTGGTCGTTGATCGTGTCGATCGCGGCGTCCAGGTCGTCGATCACCGTGGCGATGGCACCGGCCGTGGCGGTCGAGTCGATCGTCGCCGTGCCGCCGGTGACCGCGGTGATCGAGGTGTCGCCCGTCAGGTCGGTGGTGGTGATCGTGACCGAATCGTCGGTGCTGGTGTTGGCGCCGACCTGGAAGGTCATGGCGGTGGCGTTGGCGCCCAGCATCTTGGTGCCGTTGAAGCTGGTGCCACCCAGCACGCGGGTGATTTCCGACTGCAGCTGCTTGAACTCCTTGTCCAGCGAGTTCTTGTCCGAGCTGGAGTTGGTGGCGTTGCGGGCCTGCACCGCCAGTTCACGCATGCGCTGCAGTGCGTCGCCGACCTTGGACAGCGCGCCTTCGGCCGTCTGCGACATCGAGATGCCGTCGTTGGCGTTGCGGATGGCCACGTTCATGCCACGCACCTGGGCGTTCATGCGTTCGGCGATCGCCAGGCCGGCGGCGTCGTCTTTGGCCGAATTGATGCGCAGGCCGGAAGACAGGCGCTGCATCGAGGTGGCCAGCGAGCTTTGCGAGCCATTCAGATTGCGCTGGGCATTGAGCGAAGCGATGTTGGTGTTGATCGTTGCAGACATGATGAGACTCCTTCAACGGGTTCGAGATACGGGCCCTTGGGACCCTTGGATTCGCCCCCGCAGGACAGTGATTGGGGCCGTGAGATGCATTTCGGAGGGTCGATCGCCGGACTTGAGGCGGATTCACATCTTTTTTCAATCGACCGCCGGGCCTCAAGTTCTGCCAGGCGGCGATCTGCCCTCCCCGAGCCCTTCTTTTCGGCGCATCGGCCGCCCCACTGGAGGCCTAAGGTCCGCCGGATGACGACCGATACGCACGCGCGCATCGCGCTGGTGATGATTGCGCGCAACGAAGCCCGCTGCCTGCGCCGCGCGATCGACAGCCTGCGCCCGCATGTCGACGACTGCCTGGTGCTGGACACCGGCTCCGACGACGCCACCCCCGCCATCGCCCGCGCCGCCGGTGCGCGGGTGGCGCACTTCGCCTGGGTGGACGACTTCTCGGCCGCCCGCAACGCCGCGCTGGACCTGGCCGCGGCGGACTGGCACCTGGTGGTCGATGCCGACGAGTGGCTGATCAGCGGCGCCGAGGCCCTGGCCGCGCTGCGCCGGCAGCGGCCGGACTTTGTGGGCCAGGTGCGTGTGGACAGCCAGCAGGACGGCGACGCCGGCAGCGTGCCCAGTTGGATCAGCCGGGTGCTGCCCGGCCCGGTGCGCTATGTCGGCCGGGTGCATGAACAGCCGCAACACGCCCTGCCGGTGCGCCGGCTGGCACTGCAGCTGGGCCACGACGGCTACCAGGGCGAGGCCCTGGCCCGCAAGGCCGGCCGCAACGCCCGGCTGCTGGACCAGGCGCTGGCCGCCGACCCCGACGATGCCTACCTCTGGTACCAGCGGGGCAAGGACCATGACGTCTACGGCCGCTGGGCCGAGGCGGTGGCCGACTTCGACCAGGCCGCGCGCCGGCCCGGTGATCAGGCCTGGCGGCATGACCTGGCGGTGCGCCGCCTGCATGCGATGAAATGCCTGGGCCGGCACGGCCAGGCCATGCAGCTGGCCGAGGCCGAACTGGCGCGCTGGGCCGATTCGCCTGATTTCTTCTTCGCACTGGGCGACCTGCTGCTCGACTGGGCCGCCCAGGAACCGGCGCGCTCCGGCGAGCTGGTGCCATTGATCGAGGCCGCCTGGCAGCGCTGCCTGGCCATCGGCGAGCGCCCCGACCTGGAAGGCGCGGTGGCCGGCCGCGGCAGCCACCTGGCGGAGCGCAACCTGCGCCTGCTGCACGAGCTGCTGGGCTGAAAACGCGGCCGTTTTGGCCGTCTCATCCGGGCCACACCCCGGTCCGCGCTGCCTACAGTGCGGTGGCATGAAGCATTCCGCCCACCGCGCCGAGGCGCACCGTCGCGCCGGCCTGGCCGCCATGCGCGCCCAGGCCTGGTCCCAGGCCGCCGCCGAGTTCGAACGCGGCACCCGCCTGGCCCCGGCCGATGCGTTGCTGTGGATGAACCTGACCCGCGCCCGCCTGGGTCTGCGCCAGCTGGACGCCGCGATCGCCGCCGGCCGGGAAGCCGTGGCCGCCGACCCCGCCCAGCCGCTGGCCCGCCGCCTGCTGGCCGACGCCCTGGTGCAGGCGCACCGCCCGGCCGAGGCGGCCGAGGTCTTCGATGCCCTGCCGCCCGACAGCCCGCGCGACCACGACTGGCACAACGCCCATGGCAACGCGCTGCTGCTGGCCGGCCGCCATGCCGACGCGGTCCAGGCCTTCTTCCAGGCGCTGGCCCTGAAGATCGACGCCCCGCTGGCGCATTACCGCCTGGGACTGAGTTTCATGCACCTGGGCCTGCGCCACGAAGGCGTGCAGTGCTTCCGCACCGCGATCGCGCTGGACGACCCCACGGTGCGCGCGCTGGCGCTGTCGCTGCTGGTGCACGAACAGCGCCAGACCTGCGACTGGGCCACGCTGGACACCGACACCGCGGCCCTGCTGCAGGCCATGGACGGCGCCGACCTGGCGCTGGGCCAGCTGCTCTCGCCCTTCGCCCTGCTGGCGGTGGAAGCCACCCCGGCGCAGCAGCGCCGCATGGGGGCCCTGCGCGCCCGCGGCCTGACCGAGCACATCCGCCCGCTGCCGCCGCCCGGCCCGCGCCGGCCCGGCCCGCTGCGCCTGGGCTACCTGTCCAGTGACTTCCACCAGCACGCCACCGCCGCGCTGATGGCCGAGGTGCTGGAGCGCCGCGACCGCGAGCGCTTCGAGGTCACGCTGTATTCCCACAGCCAGAGCGACGGCACCGCCCTGGAGCAGCGGGTGCGCAGCGCCTGCGAGCACTTCGTCGATGTCTCGCTGCTGGGCCACAAGGCGATCGCCCAGCGCATTCGCGACGACGGCATCGACCTGCTGGTCGACCTCAAGGGCCACACCCGCGGCAGCCGCTTCGAGCTGCTGGCCTACCGGCCGGCGCCGGTGCAGCTGGCCTGGCTGGGCTACCCGGCCACCACCGGCGCCGACTTCATCGACTACATGGTGGGCGACCCGGTGGTCACGCCGCTGGACCATGCCCCGCAGTACAGCGAGCAGATCGCCCAGCTGCCGCACAGCTACCAGCCCAACGACCGCCAGCGTGCGCTGCCGCCAGCGCCCTCGCGCGCCGCGCTGGGGCTGCCCGAGGACGCGGCCGTGCTGTGCTGCTTCAACCAGACCTACAAGATGTCGCCGCACATGCTGGACCTGTGGGCCCGCATCCTGCACGGCGCGCCGCGCGCGGTGCTGTGGATGCTGGCCTGGGATCCGCATGCGCGCGAGGTGCTGACGCGCGAGCTGGGCCAGCGCGGCGTGCCCGCCGAGCGGGTGTTCTGGGCGCCCAAGCTGGGCCTGGCCGAGCACATCGCCCGGCTGCGCGCCGCCGATCTGTTCCTGGACACCTGGCCCTGCAACGCCCACACCACCGCCAGCGAAGCCTTGTGGGCCGGCGTGCCGGTGCTGACCGTGCCGGGGCCCACCTTCGCCTCGCGCGTGGCCGCCAGCCTGGTCCATGCCTGCGCGCTGCCGCAACTGGCCTGCGCCGACGAAGACGCCTATGTCCACCAGGCCACGGCGCTGGCGCAGTCGCCCGCCGAGCTGGCCGCGCTGAAACAGCACCTGGAAACGCGCCGCCTGTCGCTGCCGCTGTTCGACACCGACCGTTTCGTGCGCGACTGGGAAGCGCTGCTGGAACGCATGGCCGAGCGCGCCCAGGCCGGGCTGCCCCCGGCGCCGCTGGCAGCGCAGCCGGCGGTCTGAGCCCCACCCCGGAAAGACGCCGGGATCCGGCGCTACTTCCGGGCTTCGTGCCGCCCGGTCCGCCTGCACCATGGCGGCATTGCGCCGCGAGGAGAACCGGATGAAGACCGCCATCGTGACTCCGTACTACAAGGAGCCGAGGACCATGCTCGAGCGCTGTCTGCGCTCGGTCGCCGCGCAGGACCTGCCGGTCACGCACTTCGTCGTCTCCGACGGCCACCCGCAGGACTGGATCGACGCTCAGCCGGTGCGCCACCTGCGCCTGGGATGTGCCCATGGCGACTTCGGCAACACGCCGCGATCGATCGGCGGCATCCTGGCCGCCAGCGAGGGCTTTGACGCGATTGCCTTTGTCGACGCCGACAACTGGCTGGAGCCCGACCATGTGTCGAGCTGCCTGGCCGTGGCCGCGCAGTCGCCGCAGGAGCTGGACTATGTGGTGGCCAGCCGCCGCCTGACACGCGACGACGGCAGCGTGCTGCCCTTCCTGACCCAGGACGACCGCGACGGCAGCCACATCGACACCAACTGCTTCTTCCTGCTGCCCGGCAGCTTCCACACGCTCGGGCAGTGGGGCGTGATGCCCAAGCCGCTGTCGGTGGTGGGCGACCGCATCTACGCCGGCAGCCTGCGCGCCCAGGGCCTGCGCAGCGCCCGCAACCCGCGGGTGACGGTGAACTATCTGTGCACCTGGGCCTTCGTGTTCCGCGCGGTGGGCGAGCCGGTGCCCGACTACGCCAAGTCCACGATCGACCTGGCCGACACCACGCGCTGGTGGCACGCGCTGGACGAGCGCGACCGGCAGATCGTCGACCGCCTCGCCGCCAGCCGCGTGCGCTTCAACCAGCCTCAGGAGGTCGCATGAGCGCGCCGGGCCGCTCCCAAGCGCGAATCCCGGAGCACGCAGTGCGGAGGGTAGTCCAGTGAGCACCTCAAGCACAGCGCCTGCCGTCATCCTGCTGGGCCCGCAAGGGCGCGAACCGATCGGCGACGCCCCCGCCGGTGCGCCCGCCTGGCGCATCGTGCGCATGGACCGGCCGCTGTCCGCCGACCGGCCCTGGGCCGAGCGCGTCGCCTTCCTGACGGCCCATGCGGCGCTGTGGCAGGACGCGCCCCAGGTCATGGCCTGGGACGATGACATCGAGATCCAGGCCGTGGCCGTGGCCGAATGCCTGCGGCTGATGCGCCAGCACGGCCTGTCGCTGTGCCAGCCCGGCCTGGCCTGGAACAGCCACTTCGCCGACGCCACCACGCTGCACAACCCCTGCTTCGTCTACCGCCACACCAGCCGCCTCGACAGCGCGGTGCTGGCCTTCGGCACGGCGGCGCTGCGCCGCCTGCTGCCGCTGATGCAGGCCATGCCCTCGCGCAACGCGCTGGCGCGGCTGCTGCCGGCCTGCCAGGATGTGCCGCAGGCCGGTGCCGCGGTGCTGGACGCGGTCCAGGCCCTGCGCACCAGCGCCCCGGCCGACGAGGAATTCGCCGAGCCCGACTGGCCCGCCGTCCTGGCTGAGGACGGCCCGCAGCACGAGGCAGCGCTGAGCTGGGGCGGCCTGGGCCTGCGCGGCCAGCGCGTCGCCCTGTTCGACGACAGCCGCGAGACCTTCCTGGGCCTGCTGGCTGCCGGCTATGCCTGCGCCGTGGCCGAGCCGCTGCCGATCGGCGAGGTCTTCCTGCAGCACTTCACGCGCAGCCTGGCGCCGCCGCCGGCCGCGCTGGACCTGCGCGCCCCGGACCAGCGCGGCAGCGCACCCACGCTGCGCCGCTCGCCCATCATCGACCACCGCCGCGCCCCGTCGGCGGTGTGACCCTGACCTGCACCCCATGATGAACACCGCCCTGCTTGCCATTGCCCGCAACGATGCCGACATCGCCGAGGCCTGGGTCCGCCACCACGCCCCGCTGACCGACCTGCTGGTCGTCATCGACCAGGGCTCGTTCGACGGGACCCGCGAGGTCCTCGAGGCGCTGCGCGCCGAGGGCCTGCCCCTGCTGATCGTGGACGCACCGGCGCTGGGCCAGTCCGACGCCGAGCAGTGCACGCGCACCTACCGGATGGTGGCGCCCACCTTCAATCCGGAGCTGGTCTTCCTGCTGACGCTGGACCAGTTCATCCGCTGCACCGACCGCGCGTCGATGGAGGCCGAGCTGGCCGCACTGCCCCCCGGCGCCGGTGCGGTGCTGGAGCGCCACGGCCATGTGCCCGACGCCGCGCGCGCCGCCCGGGACGGCGGCCCGAGCCACCCGGCCGAGCTGCCGATGCGGCTCAGCCAGCCCCTGTCGCCACCGGCACCGGCCGTGCTGCGCCGCCGCAGCGAAGACGACGCCCGCCTGGGGCTGGGCGGCCCCGGCCAGACGCCGGTGCTCGACGAGCAGCCGCTGCCGCTGTACCAGTGCACCTCGGCCACGCTGGCCTGCTATCCGGCGCGCCATCGCGGCCAGGTGGCGGCCAGCATCCTGCATGCCTGGCAGGTCCATCGGGCGCGCAGTGGCGCCCATGCGCTGCCGCGGGCGCAGTTCGGCTGGCGCCGCTGGCTGGACCGCCTGGTCACCGGGCAGGCGCTGGAGACCGCCGACGTGATCGCGCTGGCCACCGCCGGCGAAGGCGCCGACGCGCCCTGCCAGGCCGACCCGCTGCCCGGCGACCCGCCGCTGATCCGCCACGCCCGCTGCCTGCGCTCGGACGCCGTGGCGCGCCTGAGCGCCGGGCTGGGCTGGCCCGATCCCCCGGCTCCCACCCGGACCGAGGCCGAGGGCCAGCGCCTGGACCTGGCCCCCTTGCGCGACCTGGTCGGCGCCACCGACGCCCGCCGGGCCATCGTCATCGGCCCGCCGCTCTGGCGCGACGGCCTGGCCCTGGCCTGTCCCGACCTGCACCAGCATGTGCCGCAGCCCGACCAGGCCGACGAGGCCGTGGACCTGCTGCTGGCGCCCGAGACCGACAGCGGCTTCACCGACGAGATCGCCGCCGCGGCGGCGCCCGGCCTGGTTGGGGGCATCGCCTACTGGCCGGCCACGCCGCGCGCCGCCGGCGCGCTGGCCCGCGAGCTGGACACCTGGGCAGCCGCCGGCTGGCGACCGAACCTGCTGCGCACGCTGAGCCTGCGCGCGCTGGCCAGCTACCGCGACATCCGCCGCGCCGCCCTGGTGCTGTCGCCGGCCGACCCGGCGCGGGCCGAGCGCGACGCCGCGATCCGGGACGCCCTGCTGGCCATGGACGCGCAGGACACGGATTGGACCGATCCGCCGGCCGCCCTGCTGTGGCATCCGCTGCAGGCCCTGGGCGTGCAGCTGCCGGCGCCGGCACAGACCGAAGCCCCGGCCGCAGCGGCGGCAGCGCCCGCGGCCCCGCCGCCGGTGCGATCGGTGCTGATCGTCGGCTCCGGCCGCAGCGGCACCAGCTGCCTGGCCGGCATGTTCAGCCCCGAGACCCACCACCATGCGCGCGACCTGTACAAGCCGCAGGTATCGAACCCCAAGGGCTTCTTCGAGGCGGCGCACATCAACGACCTCAACGAGTCCATCCAGGTCCACTCGGCCATGGCCCGGCACGGCGCCGACGCCACCCGCCACCTGCTGCAGGGCTTCGAGCCGCACCAGCTGTGGCTGGCCCGCTTCGACGATGGCATGCCGGCCACCTGGAACGACCAGCACCGCCGCCAGATCGCCGACGCCGTGCGCGACCGCCCGCTGTGCCTGAAGGATCCTCGCATGTCGATCACGCTGCCGGCCTGGCTGGAACAGCTGCCGGATGCGCTGGTGCTGTCGATCCACCGCCCGCCGGCGGTCAGCGCGGCCAGCATCCTGCGCGAATGCCAGGTGGCCACCTACCTGCTGGATTTCCGCATCAGCCTGCACGACGCGCTGGCCGTGTGGCGCCAGTCCTACCGGCGCATGGTGCAGGCCTACCGCGCGGGCGTCGACGTGCTGTTCCTGCGCTATGACGACCTGTTCGACGAGCAGCGCCTGCAGCAGCTGGAGTCCCGGGTGGGCGCCCGGCTGCGGCGCGACTTCGCCGAGCGCCAGCTCAACCGCACCCAGGCCGAGCTGGTCGTGGACAGCGAGAACCAGGCCCTGCACCAGCTGCTGGATGCGCTGGCCGAGCTGAGCTTTGCCGGCCAGCGCGCCCAGGCCTGCGCCCTGATCGACCAATACCTGGCTCGCTGGCCGGACCGGACGGTGGCCTTCCACGGCCGCGCCGCGGCGTCGCCGGCGCCCGCCTGCGTCGGCTGACACCGAGGAGAACACCACGATGGACATCACCGCCCCCGACTTCCTGCGGCCCCTGGTCCAGGAACCCAGCCGCACCGGCCTGTGGCTGCGCGCCATGCAGACCATGCCCGCCGGCCAGATGGCCGAGATCGGCGTGTGGAAGGGCGACTTCGCCGCGCAGATCCTGGCCCAGCGCCCCGACATCGCGCGCTACTACATGGTCGACCCCTGGGCCCGCCTGCCGGACTGGAACAAGCCGTTCAACGTGGCGCCCGAGGCCTTCGAGGCGGTCTACGCCGAGGCCATGGCCAAGACGGCCTTCGCGCGCGAGCGGATCACCGTGCTGCGCGGACGCACGCTGGAGGTGATCGACCAGATCCCCGACCAGTCGCTGGACTTCGCCTATGTGGACGGCGACCACACGCTGCGCGGCATCACGATCGACCTGCTGCGCCTGCTGCCCAAGATGAAGGCGGGCGGCGTGATCGGCGGCGATGATCTGTGCAACAACCCGTGGCAGCACGACCTGCGCTTCGAGCCCACGCTGGTCTGCCCGTTCGCGATCTACTTTGCCGAGGCGATCGGTCTGCCCTTCGTGGCGCTGCCGATGAACCAGTACATGATCCAGATCGCGCCGCAGCGCGGCTTTTCGTTCACCGACACCACCGGCCAGTACCGCGACCTGTCGCTGAACAAGGCGCCGCCGCAGCCGGTCCGCGCCGCGGCCTGATCGGCCCGCACGCCCCCCTCACCAATAAAGACGCAGGGCCATCCGAGGATGGCCCTGATGCCGTGGGGCCGGCGCGCCGATCTCAGGCCGCCATCTGCCGGCTGCTCTCGGCCGCCAGGCGCAGCGCCGGGCAGTGCCGCAGGTGACCGGCGATGACGCCGCCCTCCTCCTGCAACTCGGCCTTCAGCCACGGCCGCTGGCCAGCCAGCACCGCCTGCAGCAGCGGCAGCGCCTGGTCGACCTCGTCCATGCTCATCTCGGTGCCGTCGGCGGCGATCGCCGACCAGCAGACATGGGCGATGTCGGTCAGCTCGTACTTCTTGCGCAGGCGCGCCAGTTCCTGGTGCGGCGACTTGCCCTCGGCGCGCAGGCGCTCGTAGTTGGGCCCGCCCACCGGCCGGGTGTGGCGGATCTGGATCGCGTCGATGACGCCGATGTCCTCGCGGGGGCGGTCCACATACATCGCCCACAGGTAGTCCAGGCCCCAGCCGCTCTCGTTCTCGATCAGCGTGGGCAGCACGCGCTGCAGCAGCTCACGCGTCAGCACCGGCGCCATCACCTCGACGAAGTTGGTGCGCCGCATCAGGAAGCGCGGGTTGTGCACCGTGCCCGCATGGCTGATGTAGCTGTCGTGCGACAGCGAAGGCTGGGCCAGCTGCAGCTCGAAATACTCGGCCAGCAGGAAGAGCCGGTCGATGGCCTGCGGCGTGCAGGCCAGATCATCGTCGGGCAGCCAGATGCGATCGTAGGCCGACCAGTCCAGCGCGCCGGAGACCAGCACCTGGTGCAGGCCCTTCCACTTCGGCCCCTTGCCGTCGATGCGGACCACGTCGGGGCGCCGGTGCATCTGGGGATCGTCGCCGAAGTAGCTCACCACCAGGTCCCAGGAGCGCTCGGCCCCCAGGGGCCGCAGCCAGTCCCCATGCAGCGACTTGTCGCCGGCACGCACGATCACGAGGTTACGCTTGGACATGGGCCTTCTCCGGTGAGGCTTGGGGAACGGCGCGCGGGCCCGGCGGCGGCATGCCGGACAGGCGCTGGGTCAGCTGGCGCTCGCGCGGCGACAGGGCCGCGTACCAGCGCGGCAGGTCCTCCACCGGACGCGGCTCCTTGGCGTAGTCGGGCGGGGTTTCGCCCACCGCGCGGAACAGGTGCGCCCAGGTGCACAGGTAGTGCACGGTGCGCTGCTCGGTGCAGGCGGTGCGCAGGCCCTCGTCGAGCAGCGACGCCAGGTAGACACGGTCGCCGAAGACATGCATCGGCTGCGGCATCAGCGTCCAGCGCGCCAGGGTGTGGAAGGCGCCGCGCATCAGGAAGTAGCAGTTGGTGTCGACGTGCGAGCCGTCACAGTCCTCACGGATGCGCAGCGGCAGGATGCTGCCGTCGTCACGCACCATGTGGCGCTTGGTGGTCAGGTAGTCGAAGTCGCCGCGCTGCGCCAGCGCGATGCAGGACTCGACATGGCGCGGGCCGTACCAGTTGTCGGCATCCAGGAAGCACACCGCATCGAAGCCCTCGTTGGCCGCCATCAGGCCGCCCAGCGCGCGCGGGGTGTCGCCATAGTCGGCATGGGCGCGGTCCAGGCGCAGGTGGCGCACCTCTCGCTGGTCGATCCAGTCCTGCGGGTGCCCGTCGGCGACGACGATGTGGGTGCAGGCATGGGTCTGCGCCGCCACGCTGTCGAGGCAGCGGGTCAGCCAGGCCCGAGATTCCTTGTAGTACGGGGTGATGACGGCGACTTTCAACGCGGCGTCTCCTGACGAATGCGGACCGGACGGCCCGAGACGCCCATGGTGGCGCGCCCACGCCGGGCAGATCGGCCGAACAACAGGGCGCCGAGCGGCCGTTTCTGGGCCGGTGACCGGCTCGCACGCCACGCGCCACGCCACCCCCGGGCCGCTCTCGGATCGCCCGCCGCCGGGCCGATCCGCGGATGGATGACACGGCTTGTAGGAATTTGCCTGACACGGCTGACAGAAAAACCCGGACTCAAGGGCTGGAAGTGAACCGATGTTTCCAGCCTGTTTCGGTCCTTACAGTTCATTCCACGCCGACACGAATCCCTTCCACCGCACACAGGAGCAACACCATGGACACCCAGCAAATCCTCGCCGAGATCCGCGAAGCCAACCTGTCGTACCTGATGCTGGCCCAGAGCCTGATCCGCGCCGACCGCGAGCAGGCCCTGTTCCGCCTGGGCATCTCCGAAGACACCGCCAACCTGCTGGTCACGCTGACCCCGGCCCAGATGATGAAGATCGCCACCGGCAACACCCTGCTGTGCCGCTTCCGCATGGACGACGACCTGGTCTGGAGCCTGCTGACCAGCCACGGCAAGTCGGCCGCCAACGACAGCGTCCAGCGCCTGCACGCCTCGATCCTGATGGCCGGCCGCCACCAGGAAGCTGCATGAACTGAGTCGCCGGGCCCGGCGCTGGCCCGGCCGACCTTGAACACTCACTGAACCAGACACCCCAGGACGGAGAAGCACCATGGCCCGCACCAAGAGCATCCTCACCGAAGCCCGCCAGATCGAACGCGCGGTGACGCTGATCAACCTGGGCGCGCGCCTGCAGGTGCTGGAGTCCGAGACCGACCTGTCCTACGAGCGACTGCTGCGCCTGTACAAGGAAGTCTCGGGCCGCAGCCCCTCCAAGGGCCAGCTGCCCTTCTCCACCGACTGGTTCATGACCTGGCAGCCCAACATCCACGCCAGCCTCTTCCTGAACATCCACGAGTACCTGAACAAGACCTCGGAGCTGGAAGAGATCGACACGATCATCAAGGCCTACCAGCTCTACCTGGAGCAGACCCAGTCCCAGGGACTGGAGCCCCAGCTGACCATCACCCGCGCCTGGCGCCTGGTCAAGTTCGTCGACAACGGCATGCTGACGATGACCAAGTGCACCAAGTGCGGCGGCCACTACGTGACCCACCCGCACGAGATCGCCAAGCACTATGTGTGCGGCCTGTGCAACCCGCCCGCCCGTGCCGGCAAGGGCCGCCAGGCCGGCTCGCTGCAACTGCCCAGCGCCGTGGCGCGCCAGGCGGCCACCTGCGAATGACCCCTTGAAGGTGCCGGGACCGTGTCAAAGCGCACAAGCCGCCGCTCAAGGCCGGAACTTGTGGCGCCGACAACGCTCTCATCACTGAACCGTTTTCCGTTCATGCTTGTCTCCTCCTAGCACAACCCCTGTGCTTTTCAGGCGGGCCGCCCCACAGGCGCCCGCCTTTTTTCTTGTCCAGCATGAACAGGCCCGCCACCGCGGGGCTTATCGGCCCCTTGCCTGGCTCAAGGCCCGCCAAGATCACACCGATATGAGCCCCAGAGGCCGCCCGATGTCCGGTGTGGCCAGCACGTCGCCTGCGGGAACGGAATCACCATGTTTGTCATCGTCGGTTGGCTGGTCGCCATCGGTTGCATCTTCGGCGTGTACATCGCGCACGGGGGCAACATCGGCGTGATCCTGCATGCGCTGCCCTTCGAGATGCTCACCATCTTCGGCGGCGCGCTGGGCGCCTTCGTGGCCAACAACCAGCCCAAGGTGCTGAAGGCCACGGCCAAGGGCCTGGGCGCCTGCTTCAAGGGCAGCAAGTACTCCAAGGCCCGCGCGATGGAGCTGCTGGCGCTGCTCTACGACATCCTGCAGAAGGCCCGCAAGGAGGGCCTGATGTCGATCGAGAAGGATGTGGAAGACCCGCACAGCTCGGCGCTGTTCCAGAAGTACCCGGTGGTGGGCAACGACCACCATGCGGTGGAGTTCATCACCGACTACCTGCGGATGATGGTCTCGGGCAACCTCAACGCCCATGAGATCGAGAGCCTGATGGACACCGAGCTCGAGACCCACCACCACGAGGCGCACGCCGCCGCCGCGGCGATCGCCCGCCTGGCCGGCGCGCTGCCCGCCTTCGGTATCGTCGCCGCGGTGCTGGGCGTGGTCAACACCATGGGCTCGGTCGGCCAGCCGCCGGCGGTGCTGGGCGGCATGATCGGCTCGGCGCTGGTCGGCACCTTCCTGGGCATCCTGCTGGCCTACGGCTTTGCCGAGCCGCTGGCCGGCCTGCTCGAGCAGAAGATCGACGAGGACGGCAAGGAGCTGCAGTGCATCAAGACCACGCTGCTGGCCTCGATGCAGGGCTATGCGCCGCAGGTGGCGATCGAATTCGGCCGCAAGGTCCTCTACTCCACCGAGCGCCCGAGCTTCTCCGAGCTCGAAGGCCACGTGAAGAAAAAGTAAGGGGTTCGCCATGGCTGGCGACGCGAAGAAGCTTCAACCGATCATCGTCAAGAAGGTCAAGAAGGGCGGCCACGGTGCCCACGGTGGCGCCTGGAAGATCGCCTATGCCGACTTCGTGACGGCGATGATGGCCTTCTTCCTGCTGATGTGGCTGCTGGGCTCGACCACCGAGGGCGACAAGAAGGGTCTGCAGGACTACTTCCAGTCGCCGCTGAAGGTGGCCCTGGGCGGCGGCAGCGGCTCGGGCGATTCATCCAGCGTGATCAAGGGCGGCGGCGAGGACATCACCCGCAGCGGCGGTCAGGTCAAGCGCGGCGCGGTGGAGGCGCCCAAGCGCACCTTCAACCTGCAGGCGCTGAAGGCCGAGCAGATCCGCGCCGAGGCCCAGCGCCTGGAGGAGCTGAAGAACACCATCGAGCAGCGCATGGCCGGCAGCGAGAAGTTCAAGGCCATTTCCTCGCAGGTGCGGCTGGACATGACCCGCGACGGCCTGCGCATCCAGATCGTCGACGACCAGAACCGGCCAATGTTCGATTCCGGCTCGGCGGTGGTCAAGCCCTACATGCGTGAACTGCTGCGCGCCATCGGCGAGCTGCTGGGCGAGGTGCCCAACCTGCTGACCCTGGAAGGCCACACCGACGCCCAGCCCTTTTCAGGCGGCGAGCGCGGCTACAGCAACTGGGAGCTGTCCGCCGACCGGGCCAACGCCAGCCGGCGCGAGCTGATCCTGGGCGGTCTGGAGGAGCGGCGCGTGCTGCGCGTCCAGGGCCTGGCCAGCAGTCAGCTGTTCGACAAGGACAACCCCAATGCGCCCACCAACCGGCGCATCAGCATCATCGTCATGAACCGCGAGGCCGAGGACCGGGTCTTCAAGCCCGAGGTCCAGGCCGATCCCCCGCCCGCCGAGGACACCCCGGGCTCAAGCCCGGCCGCCAGCGACCGATAAACGCCTCATTCCCCCCGTACCGAGGACCGCCATGAGCCATCCCAGTGATCTGAAGTTCCTTGTCGTCGACGACTTCTCGACGATGCGCCGCATCGTGCGCGGCCTGCTCAAGGAGATGGGCTGCAACAACGTCGAGGAGGCCGAGGACGGCCAGGTGGCGCTCAACATGCTGAAGAACGCCCGCTTCGACTTCGTCGTCAGCGACATCAACATGCCCAACATGAACGGCTTCGAGCTGCTCAAGGCCATCAAGGCCGACGACAGCCTGAAGCAGCTGCCGGTGCTGATGGTCACCGCCGAGGCGCGCAAGGAGGACATCGTCCTGGCGGCGCAAAGCGGCGCGGCCGGCTACATCGTCAAGCCCTTCACCAAGGCGACGCTGGAAGAGAAGGTCCAGAAGATCCTGCAGAAGCTGGCCACGCCGGCCTGACCCCTTCCTCCACGCCCGGGAGCGTCCCATGAAGATGGAAGATCTGACCACGCTGGCCCCCACCGAGCCACTGACGGTATCGCCCGAGGTGTTCCAGCAGCTGGGCTCGATCACCCGGCTGCTGCACGACACGATGCAGCAGCTGGGCGTGATGCCCAAGCTGCAGGTCGCCGCCGATGGCCTGCCCGATGCGCGCAGCCGCCTGAACTACATCGCCAACAAGACCGCCGACGCGGCCAACAAGGTGCTGAATTCGGTGGACCAGGCCAAGGCCGACCACCACCACATCAGCCAGGCCACGCGCGAGCTGGCCGAGGCGCTGGTCAGGGACCCGGTGCGCGCGGTCGCCTCGGGCCGGGTGATGAACTTCGTCAAGGATGTCGAGGACAGCACCAGCCGCATCGACGGCCACCTGACCGACATCATGCTGGCCCAGGACTTCCATGACCTCACCGGCCAGGTGGTGGCCAAGGTCGTGACCCTGGCCAACGACCTGGAAGACAGCCTCGTCAAGCTGCTGCTGCAGGTGGTGCCGCCCGAGCAGCGCGACAAGGTCGACCCGGCCGTGCTGCAGGGCCCGGTCGTGGCGCCGGAAGGCCGCGCCGACGTGGTGGCCAACCAGGGCGAGGTCGACGACCTGCTGGCCAGCCTGGGCTTCTGAGGCTGCCGTGATCACCGAGGCGCACGCCGCCGACGAGACCGCGCTGCCCGCCGACGAGGCGCCGCACTGGTTGCTGCCCCGCCAGGCCGGAAGACCCGTCGAGTGCCTGCGAAGGATCCAATGGATCTGCCAGGAGGTGCCCGACCTGTTCGAGGCGGTGCTGCTGATCTGCGCGACCCACCAGGGTGTGCCGCGGGCCAGCCTGGCCGCCGCGATCCAGCGCTACCACCCGGCGGTGGCCGGCCTGGGCGTCGATGACGTGCAGGGTCTGGTCAACGGCCTGCTCAACGGCGGTCGAGACGGTCTGGAAGCCGTGCACCGCAGCCGCAAGAACGGCGCACGGCGACAGTCGCCGATGCCTTTCCTGCGCCCGGACTGAGCCCGCCGAACCGCCACCGCCCCCGACACAACACCACCGAGAAGGCACTCCCATGCTGCCCGATCCCTCCCATCACACCGCCCCGGGTACCTGGGTCAAGCCCGAGCTGCGCCAGGCCGTCCGCGAGGTGCCCGACGCCTGCGAGCGCCTGGAGTACGTGGGCAAGATGACCGAGCAGGCGGCCAACCGCGTGCTGGCCCTGATCGACGAGGCCAAGCCCGCCTGCGACGAGGTCCGCCGCCGCGGCCTGGAGATCGCCGAGGCGATGCGCCGCCTGGCCGAGTCGCCCGAGATCGACACCGCCCGCTCGCGCGTGATGATGAAGCTGTGCGCCGACTACGCCGCCAGCGCTGCCGCCTTCGCCGACGACCAGAACCGGGTGCTGACCGACGTGATGCTGGCGCAGGATTTCCAGGACCTGTCGGGCCAGGTGATCGGCAAGGTGATGCGGATCCTGTTCCGCGTCGAGGACGAACTCAAGCATGTGCTGGCCGACGGCGACCTGCCGGACCCGGTCAGCGCGATGAGCGGCGCCACCGAGGATCTGGCCGGCGTGCAGGTGCCCGACCGCGCGCTGCAGCAGGACGACGTCGACGACCTGCTGGCCTCGCTGGGCTTCTGAGCCCGGCCTCGCCCGCTTTTCCCGGCGCCCGCCCTGTGCGGGCGTCGTCACAATCGGCCCGATGTCACTCGTCTGGCCCCTTCCTGCGCTGCTGACCTGGGCTGCGGCCTGGGCGCTGTTCCTCGCCCTGGGTGCCGCGGGTCTGCCGGTCGTCGGCTTCGGTCTGGCGCTGGGGCTGTCGGCCCTGCTGGCCTGGCGCGGCGCCACCGGCATGCGCCGGCTGATCCTGTTTGCCGGCTTTCCGCTGTCGGTGCTGGTCGCCGGCCAGGTGGCCATCCCGCCGCTGGCCTGGCTGCTGCCGCTGGCCCTGCTGGCCCTGCTCTACCCGGTGAACGCCTGGCGTGATGCGCCGCTGTTTCCCACGCCCACCGCGGCCCTGCGCGGCCTGGCGGCCGCGGCACCCCTGCCCCCGGGTGCCCGGGTGATGGACGCCGGCTGCGGCCTGGGCGACGGCCTGCTGGCGCTGCGCGCCGAATACCCCGGTGCCCGGCTGGAAGGCCTGGAATGGAGCTGGCCGCTGGCCGTGCTGTGCCGGCTGCGCTGCCGCTTCGCCCGGGTGCGGCGCGGCGACATCTGGCGCGCCGACTGGTCGGGTCTGGACATGGTCTACCTGTTCCAGCGGCCCGAAAGCATGCCGCGGGCGATGGCCAAGGCCCAGGCCGAACTGCGCCCCGGCGCCTGGCTGGTCAGCCTGGAGTTCGAGGCGGTGGGCTGGACGCCCGCGGCGCGCCTGGAGACCGTGCCGGGCAAGCCGGTGTGGGTCTACCGCGCGCCTTTCCATTGAGGATCGGGCCGGCCCGCGCGGCCAGCGCCGGGCCCTCCCCACGGCCTCGCAGAGCTCGGACGGCTCGGCAGGCGCCAGGCCGTCCGCAGGACGCCCTGGCGTCCTGGCTCGCCCCAAGCGGCCGCGCACCCTCTCGGAGGGTGGCGCGGGTACCCCCGCGCCGGGTGTCCTCATTCACCGACCAGGCCGTTGCGGATCGCGTAGACGGTCAGCTCGGAGTTGTTCGACAGGCCCAGCTTCTCCAGCACCCGGGCGCGGTAGACGCTGACGGTCTTGGGGCTGAGCATCAGCTCGTTGGCGATGTCGGCCAGGCGCTTGCCGCTGGCGATCATCACCAGCGTCTGCAGCTCGCGGTCGGAGAGCTTCTCGTGGGCATTGGCCACCTCGGGGGCGGTCAGGCTCTCGACCAGCATCTGGGCGATCTCGGGCGTCACGTACTTGCGGCCCTGCGCCACGGTGCGCACCGCCTGCACCAGCTGCGCCGGATCGCCACCCTTGTTGACATAGCCGAAGGCGCCGGCCTTGAGCGCCCGGATCGCGTACTGGTCCTCGGGGTACATGCTGACCACCAGCACCTTGATCGGCGAGCCCTCGTCCTTCAGCACGTGCAGCACGTCCAGGCCGCTGCGGCCGGGCATGTTGATGTCCAGCACCAGCACGTCGCAGCGTTCCTGGCGCATCAGCGCACGCAGCTCGCCGTAGTCGCCGGCCTCGCCGATGACCTCGATGTCGGGCGCATCCGACAGGGTGTCGCGGATGCCGCGGCGGATCAGCGCGTGGTCGTCACAGATGATGACGCGGGTCATGGCTCCCCCCAGGCGGACGGGTCGTGTCCCACCTCGCCGAACAGTCCCGGATCCGGCGCCCCCGGTTCCTCGTCGGCCGTGGCCTGGCCGTCGAGCGGGATCGACAGGATCAGTGTGGTGCCGCCGGCGCCGCTGGACAGATCGACCCAGCCGCCCACCGTGCCCGAGCGCTCGCGCAGGCCGCGGATGCCGAAGCTGCGCGTCTTGGCCAGGTCCTCGGGCGACAGGCCGCGGCCGTTGTCGGCCACCTCCAGCGACAGCACGCCGCCGGCCAGAGTCAGGTCGATCGCCACCCGCGTGGCCTGGGCATGCTTGCTGATGTTGGTCAGCGCCTCCTGGGCGGTGCGGTAGGCGACCAGCGGCACGCCGGCCGGCAGCGGCGGCAGGTCCTGGCTGGCGCGGAAGCTGCACGCGATGCCGGTGCGGCGCTCGAAGCGCGTGGCCATCCATTGCAGCGCGGCCACCAGGCCCTGCTCCAGGATGGCCGGGCGCAGGTTGTGCATGATGCGCTTGCTGGCCTCCAGCGCGTGGGTCAGCGTCTCGGTGGCGGTCTCCAGGCGCTGGCGCACCTCGGGCGTGTTCTCGCCGATGTGGCGGCCCAGCCAGGCCAGATCGAACTTGAGGGCGGTCAAGGAACCACCGACGTCGTCATGGATTTCCCGGGCGATCGCCGCGCGCTCCTGCTCGACCGTGGTCTGCAGGTGCTGGGCCAGCTCGGACACCCGCTCGCGCGAGGCCGCCAGCGCCTGGTCGGCAGCGCGCCGGGCGCGCTCGCTGGCGTGGGCGTCGATCGCGTGCTCCACCGCCGGCGCCAGGCGGGCCAGGTTCTGCTTGAGCAGGTAGTCGCTGGCGCCGTTGCGCATGGCCGCCACCGCGACGTCCTCGCCGATCTCGCCAGACACCAGGATGAAGGGCGGCGGCTCGGCCATCTCGCGGACGATCTCGAGCGCGCGGATGCCGCTGAAACCCGGCAGGTTGTAGTCGGACAGCACGATGTCCCAGGATTCGGACAGGGCAGCGCGAAAGGCGGCTTCGTCCTCCACCCGGGTGGCCAGCACCGTCAGCCCGGCACGCTGCAGCTGGGCCATGGCCAGCGCATGGTCCAGGTCGGAATCCTCCAGGTGCAGCACGCGCAGGGGTGTTCGAACGGCTAGGGCCTGCATACCGCAAGTATGGCCCAGCCTGGGCCGCCGGGTTGAGCCCCCCTGTCGCGCGAAATGCGGCCGGAATGCCGGGGTCATCGACGCAACGCCGGTCCGGGTGCTGCCGAAGAATCCATGACAACTCCCCGGATGGCGACCGCCACCTCGGGGGCCTCCCACCCATGCACGACTCGCGTGGAACGCCGATGCAACTCAACGAGACTCCGCCACCGGACCCCGGCGCTGCCCTTCCGCTGCTGATGGCCGCGGACCTGCAGGACCACCTGATGGTGGCCAGCAACGATCTGGAGCGCCTGCAACGTCTGCTCGACGACGCCAGCGAGACGCTGTCGGGGCACTTCTACGGTGCCACCGACCGCATCAAGCACGTGCTGCGCGACCTGGCCATCCTGGCCGAGGGTGGCGACGACGACGGCGCGCTGAACCAGGCCATGACCGAACTCGCCGGGGCGATCACCGCGCTGCAGTTCCACGACATGGCCACGCAGCTGATTGCCCACACCCACCGACGTCTGCGCAACTGCGCGGACCGCATCGCCGCCGAGGCGATGGGCGAGGACCCCGAAGGGGAAACCATCGTCGAGGAAGGCCCAGGCCGACCGAATCCCGTGACCCAGGACGAGATGGACGCCGGGTCCATCGAACTCTTCTGACCCACCCATCCCGCCTGCACCGAAAGATTTCTGGAGAACTGCCATGCACTCGATCCTTGCCGTTGACGACTCTCCCTCGATGCGCCAGATGGTGTCGTTCACGCTGAAGAACGCCGGTTTCAACGTCGTTGAGGCGGTGGACGGCCAGGACGCCTGGGAAAAGGCCAACCAGCGCGACTTCAACCTGGTGCTGACCGACCAGAACATGCCCCGCATGGACGGCATCAGCCTGGTGAAGAAGCTGCGCGAGAACCCGAAGTTCAAGGGCACGCCGATCCTCATCCTGACCACCGAGTCCAGCGACCAGATGAAGCAGGCTGGCCGCGCCGCGGGCGCCACCGGCTGGCTGGTCAAGCCCTTCGACCCCGCGAAGCTGATCGAGGTGATCGGTAAGGTCATCCGCTGACCTGCGCCAACGGACCTGCACGGCCCGCCACGACAACGACCAGGAGCCTCCCATGGCCGACACCATGCACCACGAATCCGGACAGACCGGCGCCGGCATCGACCTGAGCCAGTTCTACCAGGTCTTCTTCGAGGAAGCCGGCGAGAACCTCGAGCTGATGGAGCAGAAGCTGCTCGAGCTCGACGTCACCGCCGCCGACGACGAGGAACTCAACGCGATCTTCCGCTGCGCGCACTCGGTCAAGGGCGGCGCCGCCACCTTCGGCTTCAACGACGTGGCCGAGCTGACCCACCAGATGGAGACGCTGCTGGACAAGCTGCGCCGCCACGAGCTGACCCCCACCACGGCCATGGTCGACGTGCTGCTGCAGGCCGGCGACGCGCTCAAGAGCCTGCTCGCCCGCCACCAGGCCGGTGGCGCCGGCGAGGCCCTGGACACCCGCGACCTGGTCGCCCACATCCGCGCGCTGGCCGATGGCGGCGCGCCTGCTGCCGCCGCCGCGCCCGCGCCGGTGGCAGTGGCCCCGGTTGCGGCCCCGGCGGCCCCGGCGGCGCCAGCCGCTGCGTCGGGCAGCGCGGTGCGCACGCTGGAGCTGACCGTCGGCCCGCTGGACGATCCCGCACAGGCCGACAACCTGGCCGAGCTGTTCAAGGAGATCACCGACCTGGGCAGCATCGAGCCGCTGGACGCCGGCCGCGACGCCGACGGCATGCGCCGCTTCAAGATCACCACGGCGAGCAGCGACGACGACCTGCTCGACCTGTTCACCTTCCATGTGGCGCGCGAGCGCATGCAGCTGCAGCCACTGGGTCCCGGCTACGGCTTCCACGACGGCAACCCCGGCGCGCCCGCCGAGGTCGCCCCACCGGCCGTCGATCCGGGCTATGGTTTCTTCGATGATGCACCGGGCTCGCCGGGCGCCAGCGCCCCGGCACCTGCCGCCGCCACGCCCAGCCCGGCCGCGCCGGCCGCTGCCGCGCCCGCGCCGGTCGCACCGAAGCCCGCCGCCCCGAAGGCCGAGGCCAAGAACGCCGGCCAGGGTCTGGACTCGTCGACGCTGCGCGTGTCGGTGGAGAAGGTCGACCAGCTGATCAACCTGGTGGGTGAGCTGGTCATCACCCAGGCCATGCTGGCCCAGAACAGCCGCGACAGCGACCAGCAGCTCAGCCAGCAGCTGCTGTCGGGCCTGACCGACCTGGAGCGCAACACCCGCGACCTGCAGGAAGCGGTGATGTCGATCCGGATGATTCCGATGTCGATGGTCTTCAACCGCTTCCCGCGCATGCTGCGCGACCTGGCCAGCAAGCTGGGCAAGAAGGTCGAGCTGGTCACCCAGGGCGAAGCCACCGAGCTGGACAAGGGCCTGGTCGAGAAGATCACCGACCCGCTGACCCACCTGGTGCGCAACAGCTGCGACCACGGCATCGAGCTGCCGGCCGAACGCCTGGCCAAGGGCAAGCCCGAACACGGCACCGTCACCCTGGTCGCCTCGCACCAGGGCGGCTCGATCGTCATCGAGGTGCGTGACGACGGCAAGGGCCTGTCGCGCGCCAAGCTGCTGGCCAAGGCCCGCGAGCGCGGCATCGACGCGCCCGACAGCCTGAGCGACCAGGAGGTCTACGGCCTGATCTTCGCGCCGGGCTTCTCCACCGCCGAGGTGGTCACCGACGTCTCCGGCCGCGGTGTCGGCATGGACGTGGTGAAGAAGAACATCACCGCGCTGGGCGGCTCGGTCGAGATCGACTCGGCCGAGGGCTACGGCATGAGCGTGCGGGTGCGCCTGCCGCTGACGCTGGCCATCATGGACGGCATGAGCATCGGTGTCGGCGAGGAGGTCTACATCCTGCCGCTGTCCTCGGTGGTCGAGTCCTTCCAGGTCGACAAGTCGATGATCAAGACCATCGGCGGCACCGGCCGCGTGGTCGAAGTGCGCGACGAGTTCATGCCGGTGATCGACCTGGAGCGGGTCTTCGATGTGCCGCGCTTCGAGTTCGACAACGTCTCCAACATCATGGTGGTGGTCGAGGCCGAAGGCGGCCGCGTCGCCCTGCTGGTGGACGAACTGCTCGGCCAGCAGCAGGTGGTGGTCAAGAACCTGGAAGCCAACTACCGCAAGGTCAACGACGTGTCGGGCGCCACCATCATGGGCGACGGCCGCGTGGCGCTGATCCTGGACGTCGGCGCCCTGGTGCGCCGCTCGCGCCACTGAGCACCGCCCGCCGCTTCCTCCCGCGCTCCTCACGCATTACCTGGAGTCTGTCTTGTTCAACGCCCTGATGCCCCTGATGCGGCGATTCTCCATCCGCCTGCGAATGCTTGGCGCGATCGGTGTCGTCCTCGGTCTGTTCGCCCTGGTCGGCGTGGCCGCGCTGGTGGGCGGCCGGCACCTGTCCTCGCTGAGCGAGGAGTTCATGCACCACTCGGTCGCCGAGATCAACAACGCCTCGGCGATGCACACCCACCTGGGCGAGATGCGGCTGCATGAGCGCAACATGCTGATCGACTACGAGGACGGTGTGGCCGTTCTGGCGCACCGCGAGAAGTGGCAGAAGGAAGCGGCCTCGCTGCGCCAGTTCCTCAATGCCATGCTCGAAGGCGAGGAAGACGAGGACAACCCGCTGGCCCGTCATGCGCTGGCGGAACTGGATGCCTACGTCAAGTTCGGTGAGTCGCTGCTGGTGCGCATCCAGGACGGTGCCTACGACAACGCCCGTGCCGCTGACAAGATGTTCGCCCGTGGCAAGCAGCACATCGAATCGGTCGATGCCGATCTGACCAAGATCGATGCGATCCTGCAGTCCGAGGTCGAGGAGACCCGCGCCGCCTTCGACGCGCAGATGCAGCGCACCACGCTCGCCTTCCTGGCCGTGCTGGCGATGGCGGTGTTCGTCGTGGTGCCGCTGACGCTGGCCAACTCGGCCTCGATCACCCGGCCGATGGTGCAGGCCCGCGAGGTGGCCCTGGCCATCGCCGACGGCGATCTGACCCGCCGCATCGACGCCCGCGGCCACGACGAACTGGCCGACCTGCTGCGCGCCCTGGACCAGATGCAGGGCGGCCTGGGCCGCATCGTCGGCCGCGTCCGCGAAGCCAGCGAGAGCATCCGCATGGGCTCGGGCGAGGTGGCCTCGGGCAACGCCGATCTGAACCAGCGCGCCGAACAGGCGGCGAGCAGCCTGCAGCAGACCGCCAGCTCGATGGAAGAGCTGACCGGCAGCGTGCGCCACAGCGCCGACAACGCCCAGCAGGCCAGCGGCCTGGCACAGGCTGCCACCGGCGTGGCCAGCCACGGCGGCGAGGTCGTCGCCCAGGTGGTGCAGACGATGAACGAGATCAATGCCGCCTCGCACCGCATCGCCGACATCATCGGCGTGATCGACGGCATTGCCTTCCAGACCAACATCCTGGCGCTCAACGCCGCGGTGGAAGCCGCCCGCGCCGGTGAATCGGGCCGCGGCTTCGCGGTCGTGGCCGGTGAGGTGCGCAGCCTGGCGCAGCGCAGCGCCGACGCGGCGCGCGAGATCAAGCGCCTGATCGGCGCCAGCGTCGAACAGGTCGAGAACGGCACGCGCCTGGTGGGCGAGGCCGGCACCACGATGCAGGACATCGTCGCCTCGGTCCAGCGCGTCAACGACATCATCGGCGAGATCTCCCACGCAGCCGCCGAGCAGAGCCGTGGCATCGGCCAGGTCAACGCCGCCGTCACCGACCTGGACCGCGTGACCCAGCAGAACGCCGCCCTGGTTGAGCAGAGCACCGCCGCCGCCGAACACCTGCGGGGTCAGGCCAGCACGCTGGCCGAGGTGGTGGGCTCCTTCCGTCTGCCCGCCTGAAAGGACTGACATGCAGGAGTTGCTGCGTCGCCTGAGCATTCGCCAGCGTCTGCTGGGCAGCATCGTGCTGCTGGCCGTGGCCATCATCGTGCTGGGCCTGTGGGCCGCCTGGTCGCTGCGACAGCAGCAGGACCATGGCGCAGCCCTGCTGCAGCGCCAGGCCGAATTCACCGCCGGCGACGCCGGCATCCGCCTGGCGCTGGAGCATATCCAGCGGCTGGAGCAGGGTGTCCTGCTGGCCGGCAACAACGCCGTCGAGGCTGGCGAGACCCAGGCAGCCTGGGCCAAGGCCGTCGAGACCGCACGCGCCGCGCTGGCCAGGCTGGCACAGGGCGAACGGGCGGCGCTGCTGGCACCGGCCCGCGAAGGGTTGGAGGGCTACACCAAGGAAGTCCGCGACGTGCTGCAGCAGGTGGTGGATGCCAAGATGGATTCGGCGGCCGGCTACGCCTATGCGCAGCGGGCCGCCCAGTCGCTGGAGCAGGCCCGGCAGGCGGTGCAAGCCTGGTCGCAGGCGGAGAAGACCGCGCTGGAGGCCCAGGAGGCCGAGGCCATGGCCACCGCGCAACGCCTGTCGATGCTGCGCCTGGTCGCCGTGCTGCTGCTGCTGGCCGGCTTCATCGGCCTGATGTGGGCCACCACCCGGTCGATCACCGATCCGCTCGGCCACGCCACCGCCGCCGCTGCCGCAGTGTCCGATGGCGATCTGACCCGGCGCCTGGACAGCCAGGGGTCGGACGAGGTCACTCGCTTCATGCGGACCCTGTCATCGATGCAGGAGGCGCTGCGCGCCATCGTCTCCCAGGTGCGCGACAGCGCCGACAACATCCGCGTCGCCAGCGCCGAAGTGGCCAGCGGCAACCTCGACCTGTCCCAGCGCACCGAGCGGGCGGCGGGCGATCTGCAACAGACCGCTTCGCACATGCAGCAACTCACCCACATCGTGCAGTCGGGCAGCGAGTCGGCCCGCCAGGCCAGCGAACTGGCCAGCTCGGCCAGCGAGGTGGCCCGCCGTGGCGGTGAGGCCATGGGGCGGGTGGTGCAGACCATGGATGAGATCGCCCAGGCCAGCCGGCAGATCGCCGACATCACCAGCGTGATCGACGGCATCGCCTTCCAGACCAACATCCTGGCGCTCAATGCCGCCGTCGAGGCAGCACGGGCCGGCGAGCAGGGCCGCGGCTTCGCGGTGGTGGCCGGCGAAGTGCGCACGCTGGCCCAGCGCAGTGCCGACGCGGCGCGCCAGATCAAGCAGCTGATCGGCCGCTCGACCGAGCGTGTCGAGAGCGGTTCGTCCCTGGTGCGCGAGACCGGCCAGACCATCGACGAGATCGTCGGCTCGGTCCAGCGCGTCACCCAGATCGTGCAGGAGATCGCCGCCAGCAGCCAGGAGCAGAGCAGCGGCATCGGCCACGTCAGCGAGGCCATCGGCAGTCTGGACCTGATGACGCAGCAGAACGCCGCGCTGGTCGAGCAGGGTGCCGCCGCCGCGGCCAGCCTGCGCCAGCAGGCCGAGAGCCTGAACACGCTGGTGGCCACCTTCCGCCTGGGCGATGCGGCGCCAGCCCCGCGCCACGCCGCCCCCGTGGACGCAGCGCCGCCGGCCCCGAAGCCCGCCGCGGCCGTCGCGGTCACTCCCGCGGTCGTCCGGCGCCCGTCGCCCGCCGTGGCCCCGGCACCGACCGCCCCCGTCCCCGTCGCCACCGCCACCGCCGGTGACGACGACTGGACCACGTTCTGAACGCCGCCGACCCATGACGCTCAAACTCTCGACCCGGCTGTGGACGCCGACCCTGGTGTTGATCGTGATGCTTGTGGTGATGAGTGTCATCGCCGCCGTGCGCACCCGCAGCCTGATCGAGGCTGCCGGACAAGCCTCGCGCGACCAGCAGACCCGCCTGACCCTGGCCCACCAATGGCAGGGCGAGGTCTCGGCCCTGGAGGCCCGTCTGTCGGCCGGTGCGCCGGCCGCGGAACAGCCCGCCCGCATCGAAGCCCTGCGCCAGCGCCTGAGCCCGCTGGCCACCAGTGAGGACGAACGCCGTACCCTGGCCCGTCTGGCCACACTGCCCGCGGACCTGGCCGGCCTGACGCCCTACCGCGCGGCGCTGACCGACCTGGTGACCCTGGAAGAACAGCTGGCCGAGGCCCTGCACGTGCGCACCAGCCAGGAACGCATGCGCACCGTCTGGCTGGTGGCCGGTGTCTCGGTGCTGGTGGCCGCCGCGCTGGCCGTGGCCTCGACGCTGCTGGTGCGCGCCATCTGCCGTCCGCTGGCCGAACTGGCCCGGGCCGCCCGCCAGATCGGCGAGGGGGACCTGCGCGTGCAGCTCGACACCACCCGCCCCGACGAGATCGGCGACGTGATGCGCTCGGTGGTCGCCATGCGCGACGGCCTGCGCCGCACCGTCGGCCAGATGCAGGACAGCGCGGAAAGCATCCACACCGCCAGCCGCGAGGTCGCCAGCGGCAACCTCGACCTGTCGCAGCGCACCGAGCGCGCCGCCGGCTACCTGCAGCGCACCGCGTCGGGCATGCAGCGCCTGAGCGAGACCATGCACCACAGCAGCGCTGCCGCCAGCGACGCCGACCGCCTGGCCCGCGACGCCTCGGACGCCGCCGAACGCGGCGGTGCGTCGATGCAGCAGCTGATGTCGACGATGGAAGAGATCAACCAGTCGAGCCGGCGCATCAGCGACATCATCGGCGTGATCGACGGCATCGCCTTCCAGACCAACATCCTGGCGCTGAACGCCGCGGTGGAAGCCGCACGCGCCGGCGAGCAGGGCCGCGGCTTCGCGGTCGTGGCCTCCGAGGTGCGCACCCTGGCCGGACGATCGGCCGAGGCGGCGCGCGAGATCCGCAGCCTGATCCTCAGCTCCGGCGAGAAAGTCGACAGCGGCACCCAGCAGGTGCGCGAGACCGGCGAGCGCATCGGCGAGCTGGCGGCCGCGGTGACCCATGTGTCGCAGCGCGTGCGCGAGATCACTGTCGATGCCGAACAGCAGAGCAGCGGCATCCTCGAGCTGCATGCCTCCGTGCAGGAACTCGACCAGATGACCCAGCAGAACGCCGCGCTGGTCGAGCAGAGCGCGGCTGCCGCCGACAGCCTGCAGCAGCAGGCCGCCCGCCTGAACCAGGCGGCCAATTCCTTCCACCTGGACGATCGTCCCCGCCTGGCGCCCGCTGCCGCCACCGAGGCATCGCACGCCCGCGCCGCGCGCGAGGTGATCGCACAGGCGCAAAGCCGTGCGCAGTCTGTGCCGCCGGCACCCCTACCCGCCCCCGCCCGCCCATCCAACGCGCCCGGCGCCGGGCCGAGTGATGACTGGGAATCCTTCTGACCCCGCGGCCCTGTCCGCATCCCCCTGGAGACACGCCATGAAGCGCTTCCTCGCCGCCACCCTGCTCCTGCCGATCGCGCTGATCGGCGCCCATGCCGCCGAAGGCGGCGCCACCGAGGCCGATGCCACCGCCATGGTCAAGAAGGGCCTGGCCTTCATCAAGGCCAACGGCAAGGACAAGGGCTACGCCGAGATCACCAGCAAGACCGGCCAGTTCCGCCACCAGGACCTCTACCTGGTGGTCTACGGCATGGACGGCATGGTCCATGCCCACGGCGCCAACGAGAAGATGGTGGGCAAGAACCTGATCGACCTGAAGGACGTGGACGGCAAGGCTTTCGTGCGCGAGCGCGTCGAGCTGGCCAAGGCCAAGCCCAGCTTCTGGCAGGACTACAAGTTCACCAACCCCGAGACCAAGAAGATCGAACCCAAGGCCATGTACTGCGAACGGCTGGACGAGACCATCGTCTGCGGCGGCATCTACAAGTGATGCCGGCCCGGGGCCCGTGGGCTGACACGGTCCGCCTGATTCGACTCTGGAGAACGCGATGAAACTCGGCACCAAGCTGCTGGCCCCCGCCCTGGTCACCGCCCTGGTGGCCCTGGCTGGCGCCGCCGCGGTGGGCGTGGGCAGCCACCTGCAGGCGGCCAAGGCCGCCCGCAACCATGAAACCAGCCTGGGCGAAGTCCGCGCGCTGGCCGATGCCCAGGCCCGTCTGGGCCAGCTGCATTCCTCGGCGTACCGCGGCATCAGCATCATCGGCTCGATCGACGAGGCCGGGCTCAAGTCCCTGATGGAGGGCATTGCCAACGGCAGCAAGGCGATCGACGACAGCCTGTCGCAGACGATTGACCCGTCCGACCTGGGCGACTCCCCGGTCACCGTGCCCAAGGTGCAGACGGCCCTGGCCACCTATGCCAAGCAGGCCACGCAGGCCCTGGACCTGGCCTCGGTCGACCCCAACACCGGCATCGCGGCCATGCAAGGCGCCGACGCGGCCTACAAGGAGCTGGCGGCGCAGCTGGTCGAGATGCAGAAGGCCATCCTGGCCACCAGCCGGACCGAGCAGGCGGCAGACCTGGCCGCCAACGACCGCATCACCATCGCCCTGCTGGTGGCCACGCTGCTGCTGACCGGTGCGGCCGTGGGCGTGGGCGCCCGGCTGCTGGTCAGCGTGGCCCGCGCGTTGTCGCGCGCCTCGCACGCCGCCGAGTCGGTCGCCGAAGGCGACCTGACGGTGCGCGTGGACACCGACCGCCAGGACGAGATCGGCGCACTGCAGCGCAGCCTGGCGCGCATGGTCGAGCGCCTGCAGTCGTCGATGCAGCAGGTGCGCCAGGCGGCCGACAGCATCGCCAGCGTCAGCAGCGAGATCGCCACCGGCAACCAGGACCTGTCGCAGCGCACGGAAACCGCCGCCAGCCAGCTGCAGCAGACCGCGTCGTCGATGACCCAGCTCACCGAGTCGGTGCGCCAGGGCACCGACGCCGCCGCCCAGGCCAACCAGCTCGCCAGCTCGGCCAGCTCGGTGGCCCAGCGCGGTGGCGAGGTGGTGGCCCAGGTGGTCAGCACGATGGACGAGATCCACCAGGCCTCGCGCAAGATCGCCGACATCATCGGCGTGATCGACGGCATCGCCTTCCAGACCAACATCCTGGCGCTCAACGCCGCGGTGGAAGCCGCGCGTGCCGGTGAGCAGGGCCGTGGCTTTGCGGTGGTGGCCGGCGAGGTGCGCAGCCTGGCCGGCCGCTCGGCCGACGCCGCGCGCGAGATCAAGGCGCTGATCGCGGCCTCGGTGGAGAAGGTCGAGAGCGGCTCGCGCCTGGTCCAGGAGGCCGGCACCACGATGACCGAGATCGTCGGCTCCTCGCAGCGCGTCACCGACATCATTGCCGAGATCACCGCCCACAGCGGCGAGCAGCGCGACGGCATCGGCCAGATCAGCCTGGCCGTCGGCCAGCTCGACCAGATGACCCAGCAGAACGCGGCGCTGGTGGAGCAAAGCGCGGCCGCTGCCGACAGCATGCGCACCCAGGCCAATGGCCTGGCCAACCTGGTGGGCAGCTTCCGCCTGCCGGGGCATGTGGCCACGCCGCTCACCTTGGCCGCCAGCGCGCCGGCGCAGGCGCCGTCACGGCCCGTGCCGCGGCCGGCGCCGAAGGCGGCGCCCGCCCCGGCCACCCCGATGGCGGCCGCCCGCCCGTCGGCGATGCCCGTCCCCGCCCTGGCCGGCGCCAGCGGCGACGGCGACTGGGAAACCTTCTGACACCGCCGCTCAAGTGTGCCCGCCAACGGCCGATGAACCCTTCTGAACCCCTGAACCGCCCTCCAAGGACCTCGCCATGGACATGATCACCGAAGCCCGCCACGTGGCCCGCCACGAAGCCGCCCGCAGCGGCCAGGCCGACGCCCGCGGCGCCACCGCCGCCGCCACTGCCCACGGCGAGTTCCTGACCTTCCGCCTGGGCGGCGAGGAGTACGGCATCGACATCCTGCGGGTGCAGGAAATCCGCAGCTACGAGCAGCCCACCCGCATCGCCAATGCGCCCGAGTTCATCAAGGGCGTGGTCAACCTGCGCGGCGTGATCGTGCCGATCATCGACCTGCGGGTGAAGCTCAACTGCCCCAGCGCCGAGTTCAATGCCTTCACCGTGGTGATCGTGCTGAACATCCGCGGCCGCGTGGTGGGGGCGGTGGTGGATGCGGTGTCGGACGTGCTGGAGCTGGGCGGCGACGCCATCAAGCCGGCGCCGATGATGAATGCCCAGGTCGACATGTCCTACATCACCGGCATCGCCAACGTCGGCGAGCGCATGCTGATCCTGATGGACATCCAGGCCCTGATGTCCTCGGCCGACATGGGTCTGATCAGCGACGCGGCCGCCTGAGGCCTTCGTCACCCTGCCACGGGCCGCCTTCGGGCGGCCCGCGTCGTTTCAGACCGGCACCCAGATCTCGGTGCGCAGCGCCTGGGCCGGCGTGTCACGGCGGTCATCGACCATCAGGTCCAGCGGCGCCGCCCTGGCCTGCAGGCCCATGGCGGGCAAGGCCGTGTCGAAGACCTCGCGCCAGGCCTGGGCCAGCGTGTCTTGCGGCCCCTCGTGGCCGAACACCGCGTATCGGCCGCTGGCCAGCGGCCACCAAGCCAGCGAGCCGTGCATCGTCACCGCCGGGCGCTCGCCGGCGCCCTGCCCGGTGCGCAGGTCATGGCCGAAGAGGTAGCCCGCCACGAAGCGGCAATCGGCATCGTCTGGCCCGCTGGGCACATCGGGGCTGATGCTGATGCAGCTGCGCACCTCCTGGATCCGGCCAGCCAGCCGGGTCGCGCGGGCCAGCTCGCCAAAAGCCTCGGCCGAGGCACGGCTGAAGCGGCCCTCCTCCATGCCGCGTGCCGTGGCAGTCAGGGCGGCCAGGCCGGCGGGCAGCTCGGCGAAACGGATGAATCGAGGGCCGTTCATGGTGAAGTGCCGGACATTCTCGCCCCAGCCACGGCGAGAATCGGGCAATGCCCTCCGACCGCGACCAACGTCTGCTGGACCGGGCCCGCGCCCTGGGTCTGGACCCCGATGCCCCCCTGCTGGTGGGCGGCAACTACCAGCCCCTGCTGCTGCATGCCGGCATCGCCCACGTGAGCGGCCAGGTGCCGCGCATCGGCCAGCAGGTGGTGGTCACCGGTCCGGCAGAGGCAGTCGGGCTGGACGAGGCCCGCCGCGCCGCCTGCATCGGCGCACTGCGCGCGCTGGCGCTGCTGCGCCAGCAGCTGGGCAGCCTCGACGCTGTGGCGCAGCTGCTGCGGGTGGGCGTCTACGTGCAGGCCGGGCCAGGCTTCAGCCAGCACTCAGAGGTGGCCGACGCCGCCTCGGAGCTGCTGGTGGCGGTGCTGGGCCAGGCCGGCCGTCACGCCCGCACGACCATCGGGGTCGCCTCGCTGCCGAAGAACGCGACGGTGGAGTTGGAGCTGCAGGCGGCGCTGGTGGCGCCTTTGGACTGAACCCGATCGGCCGCACAGCCGGCCACCCCGGCGGGCTCATGGTCGGCGCGAGGGCAGAATCCACGGCATGCTCTGCGTCCACTCCCCCCTGCACCGTGGCCATGCCGGCACCCACGAAATCTACCGTGGCGAGCTGGTGCCCTGCTTTGAAAAGCCCGAGCGCGCCGATTTCGTGCTGCAGGCCTTCCAGCGCGCCGGGCTGGGCGAGGTGCGTGCGCCCGACGACCACGGCCTGGCGCCGATCGAGCGCATCCACGCGCCGCGCTACCTGGCCTTCCTGGCACGGGTGTGGGACGCCTGGGCCGCGCAGGGCGGCACGCGCGACCTGCTGCCGGCCGTGTGGCCGACGCGCGGCTTTCGCGACGACATCGAGCCTGACAACCTGGTGGCCCAGCTGGGCCTGTACTCCTTCGACAGCGGCAGCCCGATCACCGCCGGCACCTGGACGGCGGCGCTGGCCGGTGCCCACTGCGCGCTGACGGCCCAGGCCGCGGTGGCGCAGGGCGCCCGCGCTGCGTTCTCGCTGGCCCGGCCGCCCGGCCACCATGCCGGCACCGACTTCTACGGTGGCTACTGCTTCCTGAACCATGCCGCCATCGCGGCGCAGGCCTTTGTCGATGGCGGCGCCGCCCGGGTGGCGCTGCTGGACGTGGACTACCACCATGGCAACGGCACGCAGCAGATCTTCTACGACCGGTCGGACGTGCTGTTCCAGAGCATCCACGGCGACCCGCGCACCGAGTACCCGTTCTACCTGGGCCACGCCGACGAGACCGGCGCGGGCGCCGGGCTGGGCTTCAACGCCAACTACCCGCTGCCCGCCGGCAGCGACAACACGCGCTGGTTCGAGGCGCTGGAAGCGGCCTGCCGCCGCATCACCGCCCATGGCGCCGAGGCGCTGGTGGTCTCACTGGGCGTGGACACCTTCGAGGGCGACCCGATCTCGCGTTTCCACCTGCGCGGCCCCGAGTTCACCCGCCTGGGCACGCGCCTGGCCGCGCTGGGCCTGCCCACGGTGTTCGTGCTGGAAGGCGGTTACGCGGTGGCCGAGATCGGCGACAACGTGGTGAGCGTGCTGCAGGGCTTCGAGGGCGGCTGAATCAGGCCCCGCCCCGCAGGACCGAGGTCAGCCACGGCGTTGTGAACAGCGCGCCCAGGCCCAGCAGCAGCAGGTTGCCGTGGCGCGGATCCAGATCCTGCAGCGCCACGCGCCAGGACCGGCGCATCACCCAGCGCAGCAAGGCCAGGTCGAAGGCGGCCATGAACAGCGCCAGCACCGCGCCCAGCACCAGGTGCGGCGCCGCACCCTGCAGACCGAAACCAGGCACCCGACACCAGCACAGTGCGAAGGCCAGCAGCGACCCACTCAGGACGCTCCAGCGCTGGGCGCGCTGCTTGCCCAGGCGCGGCGCCACCCACAGCGTGCGGGCGATGCCGTGCAGGGTCTCGGCCGAGGCCAGCAGCAGGCACAGGGCCAGGGTGTCGATCAGCAGGTGCATCGCCGGTGATCGTGCCCGACCGGCCCGCCCCGCGGCTTGCCGCGGCTCAAGCCGTGCCGCGCATGCCGATCAGCCAGGGTCGCAGCTCGGCCGTCAGCAGCCCCGACTGCACCGCCGGGTCAGACTGGGCGTGCGCGCGCACCTCGGCCTCGGGCACGCCGGCCGCCGCGATCATCATGCCGCCGGCCGACCCGTCCATGAACGGGCCGCCCAGGGCCAGCTTGCCCTCCTGTTGCCAGCGGCGGTAGTGGGCAATGTGGGTGTCCAGGCCCGGTTGCTCGAACAGGCTGACCCCGGGCTGCCAGGCCGGCCCCGGGCGGTGCACGACCACCCAGCGCTGGTCGCGCGCGGGCGGCGCAGTCTGGGCCTCGGCCGGGGACAGGGCGGCGGCGGACAACAGGCCGGCGGCGGCGCGCAGGCTGGTTCGGCGGGTGCTCATGGCGGTGGTCCTTCCTGGCCTCCAGGGTGCCGCGCGGTGATGACCCTGTCCATCCCCTGCGCGCCGTAAAATCAGCGGTTTCCTGCGGCGCCGGGCCCTGCAGGCGGGCCGCCGGCCCGCGTGGAGCCCGGTGCCCCTGGCCGCACCATGACCCGCAAGCTCTTCGTCACCACCGCCCTGCCCTACGCCAACGCCCCGTTCCACATCGGGCACATGATGGAGTACATCCAGGCCGACATCTGGGTGCGGGCGCAGCGCATGAAGGGCCACGAAGTGCACTTCGTCGGCGCCGACGATGCCCATGGCGCGCCGATCATGATCGCCGCCGAGAAGGCCGGCAAGACGCCGCAGCAGTTCGTCGCCGAGGTGGCCGCCGGCCGCCCGCAGTACCTGAACGGCTTTCACATCAGCTTCGACAACTGGCACTCGACCGACGGGCCCGAGAACCACCAGCTGGCGCAGGACATCTACCGCGGCCTGCGCGACAACGGCCTGATCGACGTGAAGACGATCGAGCAGTTCTTCGATCCCGACAAGGGCATGTTCCTGCCCGACCGCTTCATCAAGGGCGAGTGCCCCAAGTGCGGCGCCAAGGACCAATACGGCGACAGCTGCGAGGTCTGCGGCGCGGTCTACGCGCCCACCGAGCTGAAGAACCCGTATTCGGCACTGTCGGGCGCGACGCCGGTGCTCAAGACCTCGGACCACTACTTCTTCCGCCTGTCCGACCCGCGCTGCGTGGGCTTTCTGGAGCAGTGGACGCACGAGCCGGGCCGCCTGCAGCCCGAGGTGCTCAACAAGATCAAGGAGTGGTTCGCCAAGGACGAGCAGGGCCAGGGCGGCCTGGGCGACTGGGACATCAGCCGCGACGCGCCCTACTTCGGCATCGAGATCCCGGATGCGCCGGGCAAGTACTTCTATGTCTGGCTGGACGCGCCGATCGGCTACCTGGCCTCGCTGAAGAACTACTTCGGCAAGAAGGGCCTGGACTACGACGCCTTCTTCCGCGACCCGGCGGTGGAGCAGGTGCATTTCATCGGCAAGGACATCACCTACTTCCACACCCTGTTCTGGCCGGCGATGCTGCACTTCAGCGGCCGCAAGACGCCCGACAAGGTCAATGTGCACGGCTTCATCACCGTCAACGGCGGCGAGAAGATGAGCAAGAGCCGCGGCACCGGCATCAGCCCGCTGAAGTACCTGGAACTGGGCATGCACCCCGAGTGGCTGCGCTACTACATCGCCGCCAAGCTCAACGCCCGGGTCGAGGACATCGACTTCAACCCCGATGACTTCATCGCCCGCGTCAATTCCGACCTGGTGGGCAAGTACATCAACATCGCCAGTCGCGCCGCGGGTTTCCTCAGCAAGCGCTTCGGCGGTCGCCTGAGCGCCGACCTGGGCGTCGAAGGTCGCACCCTGCTGGATACCCTGCGCGCGCACCGCAGCGCGGTGGAGGCCCTGTACGAGGAGCGCGAGTTCGGCAAGGCGCTGCGCGAGATCATGGCGCTGGCCGACAAGGTCAACGAGTACGTTGACACCCACAAGCCCTGGGAGCTGGCCAAGAAGGACGGCGCCGACGCCGCGCTGCACGATGTCTGCAGCACCTGCATCGAGGCCTTCCGCCTGCTGAGCATCTACCTCAAGCCGGTGCTGCCGGCCCTGGTGGCGCAGGTCGAGGCCTTCCTGAAGGTCGAGCCCTTCGCGTTCGCCGATGCCGCGCGCGCACTGGGCGGCCACGTGATCGGCGAGTACAAGCACCTGATGCAACGCGTGGACGCCAAGCTGCTCGACGAGTTGCTGGCGCCGCCGCCGGCGCCGAAGGTGGTGCCGGGCGGCGAGGAATTGGCGCCCGAGATCAGAATAGACGACTTCACCAAGGTCGATCTGCGCATCGCCAGGATCGTCAACGCCGAGCCTGTGGACGGCAGCGACAAGCTGCTGCGTCTGACGCTGGACGTGGGCGAGGGGCGCACCCGCAACGTGTTCAGCGGCATCAAGAGCGCCTACCGGCCCGAGGACCTGGTGGGCAAGCTCACCGTGATGGTGGCCAACCTGGCGCCGCGCAAGATGAAGTTCGGCGTGAGCGAAGGCATGGTGCTGGCCGCCAGCCATGCCGACGAGAAGGCCAACCCAGGCATCTTCGTGCTCGAACCGTTCCCCGGCGCGCAGCCGGGCATGCGGGTGCGCTGAAGGGGCGCCGCCGCCAACGACAAGGGCGCCCCTGGGGCGCCCTTCTTCATGCCGCGCGGCCCGTCAGCGGCCGACGCGGAACACCGCCACCGCCTGCTCCAGGTCCTGGGCCTGGCGGCGCATGGATTCCGCCGCCGCAGCGGCCTGCTCCACCAGCGCGGCGTTCTGCTGGGTCATCCGGTCGATCTCGCTGACCGACTGGCCGACGCTGGCGATGCCGCTGCCCTGCTCGGCGGTGGCGTGGGTGATCTCTGACACCAGCGTGCTGACCCGCTGCACCGAGGCGACGATCTCGTCCATCGTGCGTCCCGCGCCCTCGACCTGCTCGCTGCCCACACGCACCTTGTCGGTGGAGTCGGCGATCAGGTCCTTGATCTCCTTGGCCGCGCCGGCCGAACGCTGCGCCAGGCTGCGCACCTCGCCCGCCACCACCGCGAAGCCGCGGCCCTGCTCGCCGGCGCGCGCCGCCTCGACCGCGGCATTGAGCGCCAGGATGTTGGTCTGGAACGAGATGCCGTCGATCACGCCGATGATCTCCTCGATCCGGCGCGAGGCGGTGTTGATCTGGCCCATGGTGTCGACCACCCGGGCCACGGCCTCGCCGCCGCGCTGGGCCACCTCGCTGGCGGCCTGGGCCAGGGCGTTGGCCTGGCGCGCATGCTCGGCGTTCTGCCGCACCGACACGGTGATCTGGTCCATCGCCGAGGCCGCCGCCTGCACATTGCCGGCCTGCTGCTCGGTGCGCTGCGAGAGGTCGTTGTTCCCCTGCGCCATCTCCGCCGACGCGGTGGCGATGCCGTCGGTGCCCTGACGCACCTGGTGGACAATGCGCTTGAGCGAGTCGGTCATCTCGGCCATCGCCCGCATCAGCGTGGCGAATTCGTCCTGTCCACGCACCTGCACCGGGCGGCTGAGGTCCCCGGCGGCCACCGATTGCGCGACCGCCACCGCCTCGCCCAGCGAGCGGCGGATGTGCCCCAGTGCGCCAAGCGCCACCACCACACCGCCCAGCGCCAGCACCGACACCACGCCCAGCGCCAGCAGGGCCTGCTGGCGGCCGCGGGCGGCGGTCTCGGCGGCTTCGCGCTCCAGGTAGTCGCGCTGCATCCGCACAAAGCCCTGGATGTGTTCGTTGTAGGCCTTCTGCGCCGGCATGAAGGCGGTGTCGAACATGGTGCTGGCGGCGGGCATGTCGCCGACCTTCCGGTACTCGGCCATGTCCTTCAGCGATTGCAGCAGCGCCTCGCGCTTGGGCGTCATCTGCTCGAACCAGACCAGCTCCTCCGGCCGGGTCGCCAGGCCCTTGATCTGGCGGAACAGCTCACCGACCTCCTTCACCTTGGGGCCGATCTCCGGACCGAACAGGGCCGAGATGGCCTCATCGCCCGATTTGTTGACCGCCATGATGCGCACCGAGGTGGACTCGGACAGGGCGGCCCAGCGGTCGACCAGGCGCAGCTTGTCGGACTGCGCGGCCAGTTCGGCCATCATCGCGGTGGTCTGCGACTGCTGCCACAGGTTCAGGCCGGCATTGGCAGCGAGCACCGCCAGCAGCACACCAAAGGCCAGCGTCAGGCGGGCGATCACACCCAGCGAAGAGAAGGTTCTCAAGCGTGTCTCCAGATCAAGGAAGCGGCCGCGACGAGGCGGGCCGCACGGTCCGCTGACCATACCCGGGCCGGTGTCAGGGCAGTCGCCTTAACAGGCGGGCCGAAACCCCGCAAACGCGGCGCCATCACCCCGCCGTCGGCCCGCATTGCCGGCCAGGGCCGCGACGCGCGACAATCCCCCCATGAAACCCGTGGTCATCTGTGAAGCACCGCGCGTCGGCTGGCCGACGCGCCGGCGCCGCTTCATCGCCCGGGTGCACCACTGCGGGCCTCCGGCGCGGGCAGCTCAGCCACCTGCCCCTCATCCACCGGAGTCCCCATGCTGTCTTTCCTCTCGCGTGACCGGCTGCAGCCGTTCCGCCCCCGCCTGCTGAGTGCCCTGCAGGGCTACGACCGCGGGCGTTTCCTGGCCGATCTCGGCGCCGGCCTGACGGTTGGCATCGTCGCCCTGCCGCTGGCCATGGCTTTCGCCATTGCCTCCGGTGTCAAGCCTGAAGCCGGCCTGTTCACCGCCATCATCGCCGGCTTCCTGATCTCGGCGCTGGGCGGCTCGAACGTGCAGATCGGCGGCCCGGCCGGCGCCTTCATCGTCATCGTCTACGGCATCGTCGAGCGCTACGGGCTGGCCAATCTGCTGATCGCCACCTCGCTGGCCGGCCTGCTGCTGTTCCTGATGGGCTGGCTGAAGCTGGGCGCGCTGGTGCGCTACATCCCGGTGTCCATCGTCATCGGCTTCACCAACGGCATCGCGGTGCTGATCGGGCTGAGCCAGCTGAAGGACCTGCTGGGCCTGCAGGTGGCGAAGATGCCGGGGGACTTCTTCTCGCAGATCGCCACGCTGGCGCGCCACCTGGACAGCGTCAACCCCTGGGCCGTGGCGATCGGCCTGGCCTGCCTGGTGCTGGTGGTGGTCTGGCCCAAGAGCTACACCATGCCGGTCGGACCGCTCACCTGGCGCGACAAGTTCCGCCGCCATGCCGCCCAGGTGCCGGGCACGGTGATCGCGCTGGCCGGCGCCACGGCGGTGGCGCAACTGCTGTCGCTGCCGGTGGAGACCATCGGCAGCAAGTTCGGCGGCATCCCGCAGTCGCTGCCCGCCTTCGAGCTGCCCGAGTTCACCTGGGCCACGGCCAAGCAGCTGGTGATCCCGACCATCACCATCGCGCTGCTGGGCGCGATCGAGTCGCTGCTGTGTGCGCGCGTGGCCGACAACATGGCCGAGATCCCGCGCCACGACCCCAACCAGGAGCTGATGGCCCAGGGCGTGGCGAACTTCGTCACGCCCTTCTTCGGCGGCATCCCGGCCACCGGCACGATCGCCCGCACGGTCACCAATGTGCGTGCCGGCGGCCGCACGCCGGTGGCAGGCATGCTGCATGCGCTGACGCTGCTGGTGATCGTGCTGGTGGCGGCGCCGCTGGCCCAGCACGTACCGCTGGCGGCGCTGGCCGGCATTCTGCTGTTCGTGGCCTGGAACATGGGCGAATGGCGCGAGTTCGCGCGGCTGCGCCAGTTCCTGCTGCCCTACCGCACGGTGCTGGTGGGCACCTTCGTGCTGACCGTGGTGTTCGACCTGACGGTGGCGGTGGAGATGGGCCTGCTGGCCGCCTGTGGCTTCTTCATCTACCGCATGGGCACGCTGTTCAGCGTGACCCATGTGCCGCGCGAGGGCCTGCCGCCGGGCAACGAGGTGTTCGAGCTGTTCGGCTCGCTGTTCTTCGGCGCCGTTGGCAAGATCGAGGCGCTGCCCGAGCAGGTGCCCGAGGGCACCCGCACCGTGGTGCTGGAGATGCACCGCCTGGTGTCGATGGACACCTCGGGCCTGGACGCGCTGGAGCAACTGCACACCGCGCTGAAAGGGCGCGGGATCGCGCTGGTGCTGGCCAGTGTGAACCCGCAGCCGCTGGGGCTGATCCAGCGCTCGGGCTTTGCCGCCGAGCTGGGCGCCGAGGCCATCATCCCGGGCGTCGAGGCCCTCTGACTCAGCGCGCCGCGGCAGCCAGCCGGGTGGGGGTGGGCAGGTCGATCCAGGTCACCGACGCAGGCGGCTGCACCAGGAAGTGGTTGGCGTCGACGCCCGTCTGTGCCGCCAGCCGCTGCTGCGCCACGGCCGGGTGGCCGGCGTTGGCATGGCGCACCGGGGTGTCCGTCCGCACCGCCCAGGTCACGGTGGCCGGCGGCTGCACCCGGAAATGGTTGGTGTCGATGCCGGCCTGGGCGGCCAGGCGCTGCTGGGCCACCGCAGGGTGATCGGCGTTGGCATGGCCCGCGGCCTGGGTCGACGCGGCCAGGGCGGACAGGCTGACCAGGGCGGCCAGGACGAAGGGCTTGAGGTGGATGTGCATGGGGGCTCCGAACGGTTGAGGTCTGTGCGGTCCGGCCACTGCCGGCCCGTCCCTCGTACAAACGGATTCCCGCGGGTCGGCTGCGGCCGACCATCCCCCTAGGCCAGGGTGGAGGCTGGGGGGGTCAGAGCGGCTGCGACCAGCCCAGCAGCGCCAGCATCAGCCGGTTGCAGCGCTCGCCGCGGGCCACCCGGGCGGCGGCGCCCACCATCGGCTGGGCATCCAGCGGCGCCAGCAGGGCCACCAGGGTCTCGGCCCAGGCCGGGTCGGGTGGGGCTTCATCGGCCGCCGCACGGCCCAGCACCTGCAGCAGGTCCGCCAGGCCGCGCAGCCAGGCGCTCAGGTGCGGGGCGGCGGCCTCGGCGGTCATGTCCGGGTCGGCCAGCACGCTGGCGCTGGCCAGCACACCCTCCAGCAGCCGGGCCACGGCGGCGCGGGCCGGTACGCTGACTGCCGGGCGCGGCACGGCGCGCGGCGGCGTGGCGGGCAGGCCGCGCGCCAGCAGGTGGCCGCGCTCGGCCTTGCTGCGGGTGTCCAGCCACAGCCCGTGGCGGCCCACCGCCTCGGCCGCCAGGTGCAGCAGCGCCGCCGGCTCGCCGCTGCGCAGCTCGAACTCGATCTCGGCCAGTGGCTGCGAGCGGCCCGAGGCCCGCACCGTTCCCTCATCCAGCGCCAGTTCGACCCAGGCGCCCGAGGGGGTCGGCCAGTCCAGCTGCAGGCGTTGCACGTCAGTCTCGAAGACCACGGCCAGCGGGGCGACGGCGTCCTGCAGCGCGGCCTGCAGCGCTGCGGCCACCGGCGTGCCGGCGTGGCGCGCCAGGTCCACGGCCGGCGGCTGCGGCGCCGGTCCGATGGGGGCGTCGTGCTCCAGGCGGGTCATGACATCGGCGCCCAGGGCCTTGGCGGTCTGCACCCAGCCGCTGTCGCCCTCCAGGCGCAGGCGCAGCGCGGCCCGGGCGGCCGACAGCCGGCCGTCGGGCGTGTCCAGGTAGAGCGCGCGCAGCGGCTGCGGCGTGGCGCCGCGGGCCAGCAGTTCCTCGCGCAGGGCCGGCAGCGCGGCGACGGGGATCTGGAACTTCAGCTCGGTCTCGGTCATCGGGCGATTGTCCGCGTGCGGCGGACGGCCTGAAGGCCCGGTGTCAGCCCCTGGCCTAAAATCAGGGGTTTCGCCGAACCACCCCCCACGCCATGCCGCTCTTCTGGAAGCCCTACCAGTCCGACGCCACCCAGTTCATCAATGAGCTGAAGGCGAAGAAGCCGACGCTCGAATCCGAGCAGCAGGCCGGCCGCTCGCTGCTGTGGGACCGCCCGCAGGACGCCGACGCTGCCGCGGCCTACCGCGCCGCCAAGGTGCCGCAGACCGCCTACGTCTACTTCGCGCAGAAGAAGTGAGCCCCGCCGGGCTGACACCGGCCCGGCCCCGCTGCGCGTGAACGACGACGTCCTGCCCCCCGCGCCGCCCGCGCCCGAGGCCGACACCCCGCAGGTGGTGGACGGCATCGCCGTGGCGCGCCTGTACGGCGAGCCGCTGTTCGCGCTGCCCACCGACCTCTACATCCCGCCCGATGCGTTGGAGGTCTTCCTCGAGGCCTTCGAGGGCCCGCTGGATCTGCTGCTCTACCTGATCCGCAAGCAGAACTTCAACATCCTCGACATCCCGATGGCGGATGTCACGCGCCAGTACCTGGCCTACGTCGAGCAGATCCGCCGCCACAACCTGGAGCTGGCGGCCGACTACCTGCTGATGGCGGCGATGCTCATCGAGATCAAGTCGCGCATGCTGCTGCCGCCCAAGAAGAGCGAGGACGGCCAGGAGGTGGAAGACCCGCGCGCCGAGCTGGTGCGCCGGCTGCTGGAGTACGAGCAGATGAAGCTCGCCGCGGCCCGCCTGGACGCCCTGCCCCAGCTGGGCCGCGATGTGCTGCGCGCCCAGGTGACGATCGAGCAGGCGATCACGCCGCGCTTTCCCGAGGTGGACGCCGACGACATCCGCGCCGCCTGGGCCGACATCATGAAGCGCGCCAAGCTGCACCAGCACCACAAGATCACCCGCGAGCAGCTCAGCGTGCGCGAGTACATGAGCGTGGTGCTGCGCCGCCTGCAGGGCGAGCGCTTCGTGGAATTCCGCGACCTGTTCGACGTGACCCGCGGACCGGCGGTGATGGTGGTCACCTTCATCGCCATGCTCGAGCTGGCGCGCGAGCGCCTGCTGGAGCTGACCCAGGCCGAGGCCTTCGCGCCGATCTATGTGCGGCTGAGCTACACGCCGCACTGATCCACACCGAGCGCGCGACGGGGCCGGCCTCACTCGGCCGCTTCGCCCTCGCCCGGCGGCGGCTCGCCGATGCGCAGCCGGCGCTTCGAGGCCCCCATGCGCGAGACCGCCAGCACCGCCTGGGTGCGCGAGGACACGCCCAGCGAGCGCAGCACCGCCTGCACATGGTCCTTGACCGTCTCGACCGACAGGCCCAGGCGGCGCGCGATGTCCTTGTTGGGCAGGCCCTGCAGCAGCAGGTGCAGCACGTCGGTCTGGCGCGGCGTGATGCCCAGGTCGTCGACCGACAGCTTGCCGGCATAGACCGCATCGGGCGCCGACACCGAACCCGGCCCGGACACCGCCATCAGGTCGGCCAGCGGCAGCGGCGGCACGAAGATGCCGCCCTCCATGACCAGCTTGAGCGCATCGGCCAGCGCCTCGGTGCTCATGCGCTTGGGCAGGTAGCCCATCGCCCCCAGGTCGATCGCGGCCAGCACATCGACCGCGCGGTCCGAGGCCGAGATCACCACCACTGGCAGCTGCGGGTAGCCGCTGCGCAGCGTGCTGAGCAGGTCAAAGCCCTGGGCGTCACCCAGTTGCAGGTCCAGCAGCACCAGGTCCTGCTCGCTGTCGGTCTGCAAGGCTTCGCGCAGCGCGGCGGCACTGGGCAGGGCGGTGACCTGGACGCCGGGCTGCATCTGCTCGATCATGGCCTTCAGCGCGGACAGGATCAGCGGATGGTCGTCGACCAGAAGAACTTTGGCGAGGCGAGCAGCGTGGACCATGACCCGATGCTAGCCGCAGCAACCCACCTGGCCCTGACGTGCGGCCCCCTATTGACGGGACAGCCAGTCGGTCAGCGGCGCCCACTGCGCGAGGTCGCGCTCGACCCGGCCCGGCGCCACATCCCACAGCGTCAGGCCGTGGGCGGCCAGGTGCACGTAGTTCTGGGTGTCGCGCAGCATCGCCACCATCGGCGCCTGCAGCGTGGCAGCGAATTCCTCCAGCCGTTCGCGGGCGATCGTGTGGTCCTTGACGCGCATGCCCACCAGCGCCACGTCGATGCGCTCGGCGCGCGGGTGCTCACGCAGTGACTGCATGAAGGCGTGCGTGGCCTGGATGTCGAACAGGCTGGGCTGCAGCGGCACCAGCAGGCGGTCCACGATGCGCAGCAGCGCGTCGAGCTTCTTGCCATGCAGCCCCGCCGGGGTGTCGATGACCGCATGCGTGGTGCCCTTGGGCGGGCGCACCAGGCCGCCCTCGCGCAGCTCCCAGCCGGCGATCGGAGGCAGCTGCGGCGGGCGCAGCGCGCGCCACTGGCAGGACGACTGCTGCCGGTCCAGGTCGCCCAGCATCACGGCATGGCCCTGACGGGCCAGCCAGCCGGCCAGGTTGGTGGCCAAGGTGCTCTTGCCCACCCCGCCCTTGGGGTTGGCCACGGCGATCACGGGCATCGCGCGCCTCCGTCTTGGTGTCGACCGGGCCATGGTAGCCGAAGGAATGTTCGGTCAGCCGGGGGAACGACCGAAGGATCGGCGGCGCGGGCGCGCGCACAATGCGGCCCCATGCACCCTCTTGTCTCCCTGATCGGCGCACCGACCGACATCGGTGCCGGCGCGCGTGGCGCCAGCATGGGCCCCGAGGCCCTGCGGGTGGCCAACATCGGCGCCATCCTGGAAAGCCATGGCGTGAACGTGGTCGACCGCGGCAACCTGTCCGGGCCGGCCAACCCCTGGCAGCCGCCGGTCGATGGCTACCGCCATCTGCCCGAGGTGGTGGCCTGGAACCGCCTGGTGCACGAGGCGGTGCATGCCGAGCTGGCGCTGGGCCGTCTGCCCATTCTGCTGGGCGGTGACCATTGCCTGGGCCTGGGTTCGATCAGCGCGGTGGCGCGGCACTGCCGGGAGGCCGGCAAAAAGCTGCGCGTGCTGTGGCTGGACGCCCATGCCGACTTCAACACCAACGAGCTCACACCCAGCGGCAACATCCACGGCATGCCGGTGGCCTGCCTGTGCGGCCACGGCCCGCGCGAGCTGATCGAGATCGGCGGCCAGGTGCCGGCGATCAACCCGAAGTGGATCCGCCAGATCGGCATCCGCAGCGTCGACCCGGGGGAGAAGAAGTTCGTGCACCAGGCGGGCCTGGAGGTGTTCGACATGCGCTACATCGACGAGATGGGCATGCGCCACACGATGGAGCTGGCGCTGGCCACGCTGGACGCCAACACCCACCTGCACGTCAGCTTCGACGTCGACTTCCTCGACCCCGAGATCGCGCCCGGTGTGGGCACCACCGTGCCCGGCGGCCCCACCTACCGGGAAGCGCAGCTGTGCATGGAGATGATCGCCGACACCGGTCGCCTGGGCAGCCTGGACGTGGTCGAGCTGAACCCGGCGCTGGACCTGCGCAACAAGACCGCCGAGCTGGCGGTGGACCTGATCGAGAGCCTGTTCGGCAAGAGCACGCTGATGCGCGCCTGAGGCGGCTCAGGCGCCCGTCCAGACGGTGCTGCCCAGCCACCAGACGAAGAGCATCAGCAGCAGCAGCCACACCGCGACGATCAGGAAGATGCCGCCGCGCAGCCTGGGCAGGACCTCGGCCTGGGTCTCGGCGGCGCGCAGGCAGTCCTGCCAGACCTCGCTGGGCGTCAGCCGCACGACCAGGGCCACGCCGGCCGGGATCAGCACCAGATCGTCCAGCTGGCCCAGCACCGGGATGAAGTCGGGAATCAGATCGATCGGGCTGACGGCGTAGGCCAGCACGGCCAGCGCCACCCAGCGGGCCAGGCGCGGCGTGCGCTGGTGGCGCGCCAGTTTCCACAGGGCGATCAGGTAGGTGGCCAGACGGGCCGCCTGGAAGCGGCGCAGCCAGCTGCGGGGTCGGCTCATGCCCCTATTGGAACCGATCAGGGGCCGCGGCGCGGCCGCGGGGACGCTGTCCCGATCTGGCGCGGCCGCGCCGCACTGGCACGCCCCGCGGGTCAGATCCCCGGGTGAACCCTGTGGCCGGTGCCGGTTGGCGCACGCGGAAACGGTTACGCGGTCAGGCTCACGCCTGGCACACGGCTTGCGCCAAGCGGCACCGCATTTGACACCCACCGAGGAGACCCCGATGACGAAGACCCTGCTGACCCTGGCGCTGTGCGCACCGCTGCTGGCCGCGGCCGCCGACGGTGCCACGGTCTACAACCAGAACTGCGCGATGTGCCACGTGCCCGGTCTGGCGAACGCGCCCAAGTTCGGCGACAAGGCCGCCTGGGCGCCGCGCCTGGAGGCCGGGCGCGAGGCCCTGCTGAACTCGGCCCTGAAGGGCAAGGGCGCGATGCCGCCCAAGGCCGGCAACCCCAAGCTGACCGACGAGGAAGTCGGCGCGGCGCTGGACCACCTGCTGGCCTCCGCGCGCTGAGCCGCCGGCGTCAGCGGATCGGCGCCAGCTGGCGCAGCGCCTTCACGGCGCCCTGGCCGATCGAGGCGCCGAACTGCTTGGCCAGGCGCTCGGCCACGTTCTCCTGCGGGGTGTAGTCGATCACGTGTTCGGCCTTGACCACCTCGCGGGCCACGAAGTCGAGGTTGCCGTAGGCGTCGGCCAGGCCCAGCTTGACCGCCTCCTCGCCGTTCCAGAACAGGCCCGAGAAGGTCTCGGGCGTTTCCTTCAGCCGGTCGCCGCGGCCTTCGCGCACCACCTGGATGAACTGCTCGTGGATCTGGCCGATCATGGCCTTGGCGTAGGCGGTCTGCTTGTCGTTCTGGGGCGAGAACGGGTCGAGCATGCCCTTGTTCTCGCCAGCGGTCAGCAGCCGGCGCTCGACGCCCAGCTTGTCCATCAGGCCGGTGAAGCCGAAGCCGTCCATCAGCACGCCGATCGAGCCCACCAGGCTGGCCTTGTCGACGTAGATCTCGTCGGCCGCCGCGGCGATGTAGTAGGCGCCCGAGGCGCACATCTCCTCGACCACCGCGTAGACCTTCTTCTTGTGCAGGGCCTTGAGGCGACGGATCTCGTCGTTGACGATGCCGGCCTGCACCGGGCTGCCGCCGGGCGAGTTGATGCGCAGCACCACCGCCTCGGAGCCGCTGTCCTCCATCGCCGACTTGATCGCGCCGACCAGGTTTTCGGCATTGGCCTCGGCGCCCACCGCGATCTCGCCACGCACCTCCACCAGCGCGGTGTGCGGTCCGGCGTTGGGGTGGCTCTTGGCGCCCGGCTGGGCGCTGAAGACGCTCCACACCAGGAACACGATCAGCGCCAGCCAGCCCAGGCGCAGCCCCACGTTCCAGCGGCGGGCCGAGCGGCGCTCGCGCAGCAGGTCGTCCTTGAATTCGCGCAGCAGCGGCTCCAGCGCCAGCGGCTGCACCGGCACGCTCGTCGGCCCGCTGGCGGGCGCAGGCTCGCTCGGCGCAGGGGGCGGCGGCGGGGCGGACGAGAAGGGGTTGAGATCGTCGGAGGGGTTCATGGCGGGGGCGCGGTGGAGGGCGTGGGCACGTCAAGCGTCACGGGCTCGACGTCGCGGGAAGGATACCAATACACCTGCGCCTCGACCTCGTCGACGCGCAGCGGAATCAGGCGTTTGCCGACACAGGGCCCGGCCACGCAGTGGCCGCTGGACGGTTCATAGACCGCGCCATGGATGGAGCAGACGATCCAGCGCCGCTCCAGGTCCAGGAACTCGCCCGGTTGCCAGTCCAGCTCCGCCGGCACATGGGCACAGCGGTTGACGTAGGCCACGATGCGGCCATCGAAGCGCAGCGCGAAGGCGCGCGCCGGCTGGCCCCACAGGCGCACGTCGAAGACATGGCCGCGGCCGCGCTCGACCAGCGCGTCGGCCGGGCACAGGGCGATGCGCTCCGGGCTGTTCATGCGTGGGCCAGCAGCCAATCGTGCAGTTCGCGCGTGCTGTGCGCGACGAAACGCGGGCCCAGGGGCTCGAAGGCGGCGTGGTCGTGGGCGCCGAAGCTCACGCCCACCGAGGCCGTGCCGGCATTGGCCGCCATCTGCAGATCGTGGGTGGTGTCGCCGATCATCAGCGTGCGCTCGGGCGCCACGCCGAACTCGGCCATCAGCTCTTCGAGCATGCGCGGGTGGGGCTTGGAGTGGGTCTCGTCGGCGGTGCGGCTGGCGTCGAACAGGCCCTTCAGTTCGGTGTGAGCCAGCGCCTCGTTCAGGCCCTGGCGGGTCTTGCCGGTGGCCACCGCCAGCCAGTGGTGGCGCTGGCGCAGCGCATGCAGCATCTCCAGCGTGCCGGCGAACAGGCTAATCTGGTGCTGGGCCGCGAAGTAGTGGTGGCGGTAGCGCTGGCCCAGTTCAGGGTAGCGGGCCTCGGGCAGGCCGGGCACGGCGTGCATCAGCGCATCGCGCAGGCCCAGGCCGATCACGTAGGAGGCGCGCTCGTCGTCGGGCACGGCCACGCCGATGTCGCGGCAGGCCTGCTGGATCGCCCGCACGATCAGCGCGGTGGAATCGAACAGCGTGCCGTCCCAGTCGAAGGCGATCAGGTCAAATTGGCGGGGTCTGTCGGTCATTCGGCGGGCGGGGGCAGTGCGTCCAGCAGTGTCGCGCATTCAGGTGGCAGCGGTGCCTCCAGGGTGATGCGCTGGCCGCTGGCCGGGTGGTCGAAGGACAGGCGGCGGGCGTGCAGGAACATGCGCTCGAACTTCAGGCCCGGCACCTGGCGGCCGGCGGCCAGCGCCTTGTTCAGCGCAAAGTCGCCGTACTTGTCGTCGCCGACGATCGGGTGGCCCTGGCTGGCCAGGTGCACCCGGATCTGGTGCGTGCGGCCGGTCTTGATCGTCACGTCCAGCAGCGTGAAGCCGCGGAAGGCGCGCACCACCTTGACCAGCGAGATCGAGCGCATCGCCTCGGGGTGGTCGGCCGGCACCGGGCGCACGCGGCGCTCGCCCTCGGGGGTCAGGAACTTGTGCAGCGCGACGTCGATGACCTTCTTGCTGGCCGGCCAGGCGCCCACCACCAGCGCGGCGTAGGTCTTGCCGGTCTCGCGCTGGCGGAACTGGTCCTGCAGCGCGGTCAGCGCACTGCGCTTCTTGGCCAGCAGCAGCGCGCCCGAGGTCTCGCGGTCCAGCCGGTGCACCAGTTCCAGGAACTTCGCCTGCGGCCGCGCGCGGCGCAACTGCTCGATGACCCCGAAGCTGACGCCGCTGCCGCCATGCACCGCGGTGCCGGCGGGCTTGTCGACCACCAGCAGCGCGTCGTCCTCGAACAGCAGCGGGAATTCGCGCGGCGGGGCAGCGTCCGGCTCGGCGCTGCGCGCCGGCAGGCGCACCGGGGGCACGCGCACCACGTCGCCCAACTGCAGCCGGGTGTCGGCGGCGGCGCGGCCCTTGTTCACCCGCACCTCGCCGGCGCGGATGATGCGGTAGACGTGCGTCTTGGGCACACCCTTGAGTTCGCGCAGCAGGAAGTTGTCCAGGCGCTGGCCGTCGGAGCCGTCATCGACGGTCACCAGGCGCACCGCCGGGGCCGGATCGGACGTGGCCGCAGCCGGGGTTTTCCCCTTTATAATGGTCGGAACCACGATTGAGCCGTAAGTGCTTGATTTATCAGAGTTTACCCGGGCATGAGCGGGCTTATCGTGGTGGGGCACATCCTTGGGGTGTGCCCAACAGGTGATGCAACGCCTGAGCGCGTGCCGGAATGAGCGTCCCGAAGCGACCCTCGGCCGGTGCCAATCAGGCGGCAGAGAAACATCGGACGTGCCGCCCTGCCCTCCTGAAGACGGCAGGGAAGTCCAACAAGGTTTTCACGGGCACGCGGCCCCTGCGGCGTTCACGCCTCAGGGATCACGGACCCGGCAAGCGCGCTCCGGCGCCCCCCAACGCATGTCGCCAGACACCTCCCTCGCAACGCTGATCCACGGCCCCGGCACATTGCCGGCGCGGCCCGGCGGCGCGGTGGCCGGATCGGCGCGGCTGCACCGGCGGCGGCGTCAGACACACTTGCACGCGCCAACGCCGTGACGGCCGGCCGCCTACCCGGCGGCACGGCACCCACCACGGTCCAGGGCGATTCCTTCCCACGGCGCGTCGGCGTTCCTCGTGCATCGATGGAGGCTTGACCGGGCGCCGCCAGCGGCACCCGGTGCGGCCTCGCGCGCAGTGCGCGCCGCTGATGCCCGTTGAATCGGGCCGGTGGCGCGGGAAGGAGTGCACATGAAACGCATGCTGATCAACGCCACGCAGCCGGAAGAGCGGCGCCTGGCGATCGTCGACGGCCAGAAGCTGCTCGACTTTGAAACCGAGATCGAAGGGCGCGAGCAGCGCAAGGGCAACATCTACAAGGCCGTCGTCACCCGCGTCGAGCCCAGCCTGGAAGCCTGCTTTGTCGACTACGGCGAAGACCGCCACGGCTTCCTGCCGTTCAAGGAAATCTCCAAGCAGTACTTCAAGGAAGGCGCCAGCGTCCGCGACGCGCGCATCCAGGACGTCATCTCCAATGGCCAGGAACTGCTGGTCCAGGTCGAGAAGGAAGAGCGCGGCAACAAGGGCGCGGCGCTGACCACCTTCGTCAGCCTGGCCGGCCGCTACCTGGTGCTGATGCCCAACAACCCGCGCGGCGGTGGCGTCAGCCGCCGCATCGAGGGCGAGCAGCGCGAGGAGCTGAAGGAGAACCTCGACCAGCTCGACTACCCCAAGGGCATGAGCCTGATCGCCCGCACCGCCGGCATCGGCCGCTCGGCCGCCGAGCTGCAGTGGGACCTGAACTACATGCTCAAGCTCTGGGACGCCATCGACGGCGCCTCCAAGGCGGGCAAGGGCGCCTTCCTGATCTACCAGGAGAGCTCGCTGGTCATCCGCGCGATCCGCGACTACTTCTCGGCCGACATCGGCGAGATCCTGATCGACACCGACGACATCTACGATCAGGCCCAGCAGTTCATGAACCACGTGATGCCGGAGTCGGCGCATCGCGTGAAGCGCTACCGCGACGACGCCCCGCTGTTCAGCCGCTTCCAGATCGAGCACCAGATCGAGACGGCCTTCAGCCGCACGGTGAACCTGCCCTCGGGCGGCGCCATCGTCATCGACCACACCGAGGCCCTGGTGGCCGTGGACGTCAACTCTGCGCGCGCCACCCGGGGCGGCGACATCGAGGAAACCGCCACCCGCACCAACCTGGAAGCGGCCGATGAAATCGCCCGCCAGTGCCGCCTGCGCGACCTGGGCGGCCTGATCGTCGTCGACTTCATCGACATGGAGGAGAGCAAGAACCGTCGTGACGTGGAACAGCGCCTGCGCGACGCGCTGCGCCAGGACCGCGCCCGCGTGCAGTTCAGCTCGATTTCCAAGTTCGGCCTGCTCGAACTCAGCCGCCAGCGCCTGCGCCCGGCCTTGAGCGAAGGCAGCCACATCACCTGCCCGCGCTGCAACGGCACCGGCCACATCCGCGACACCGAGTCGTCCGCGCTGCAGATCCTGCGCATCATCCAGGAAGAGGCGATGAAGGAGAACACCGCCGCCGTGCACGTGCAGGTGCCGGTGGAGGTCACGTCCTTCCTGCTCAACGAGAAGCGCACCGAGATCACCAAGATCGAGCTGAAGCAGCGCACCACCGTGCTGCTGGTGCCCAACAAGCACCTCGAGACGCCGAACTACAAGCTCGAGCGCCTGCGCCACGACGACCCGCGCCTGGAGAACCTGCAGGCCAGCTACACGATGATCGAGGAGCCGGACGAGGAGGTCGCGATCTCCCGCCGCGAGAAGGCCAAGGCCAAGCAGGAGCCGGTGATCAAGGGCGTGCTGCCCGACCAGCCGGCCCCGATCGCGCCGCCGCCCGCCCCCACCCCCGAACCGGTGGCCGCCGTGGCCCCGCCGGTGGCCGCCCCGGCGCCGGCCCCCGCGCCCGCGCCGGCCAGCGGTGGCTTCTTCGGCTGGCTCAAGAAGCTCTTTGGTGGCGATGCCCCCGCGCCCGCGGCTGCCCCGGCAGCACCCGCGCCGGCACCGGCTGCCGATGCGACGGCCCGCAGCGGCGAACGCTCGGGTGAGCGCGGCAGCAGCAGCCGTGGCAGCCGTGGCTCGCGCGACAGCGGCCGTGGCGGCAAGGACGCGCCGCGCGGTGGCCGTGACAGCCAGCGCAGCAGCAGCGGTGGCAAGGACAACGCACCGCGCGGTGACCGTGGTCCGCGGGATGCTCAACGGGATGGCCAACGGGACGGCCCACGTGATGGCCAACGCGACGCTGGCCGCGATGGCGGCCGTGAAGGCAGCCGCGACAGCGGCCGCCGCACGCCGGCCCCGGCCCGCACCGAGGAGTTCGAAAGCACCCAGCCGCTGGCCGAGACCGGCAGCCCGCGCCGCACACCGCGTCCGCCGCGTGAGGTGACCGCCCCGACCGAGGCCACCGAGGCCCAGGCGCTGGTGGGCACGGAGGCGACGGCCGCCATCGGCGATGCGCCGGCCGACGCCGGCGCCGGCGACAGCGGTGAAGGTCGCCGCCGCCGCCGCCGCCGTGGTGGCCGTGGCCGCGAGGACGGCAGCCGTGACGACGCCCGCGACGAGGGCAACGAGGCCACGTCGGAGACCGACGCCGGTGATGCTCCGGCCGAGACGGCCGCTGACGCCGCCGAGACCGTCGCCACCGAGACCCCGGCCGACCGCAGTGCCGAAGCGGGCGACAGCCGTGACGGCAGCCGCCGTCGCCGTGGCAGCCGCGGTGGCGAACGCCGTGACGCTGACGCCACCGAGTCCGCCGACGCCCCCAGCGCCGAGCCGGTGTCGGCCGACAGCCGCGAGCTGCCGACCCCGGCCCCGCTGGCCGACGCCACCCCGCCGGCCGCGCCCAGCGTGGTCCAGCCCGCCCGTGTCGAGCCCTATGTGCTGGCGATGGACGAGCTGCAGCGCGTGGCCGAGGCCGCCGGCCTGGCCTGGGTGAACTCCGACGCCGACAAGGTCGCCGCGGTGCAGGCGGCCATCGCCGCCGAGCCGCGCCCGGTGCACGTGCCGCGCGAGCGGCCGCCGCTGGTGGTGGTCGACGAGGGCCCGCTGATCCTGGTCGAGACCCGCAAGGACCTGTCGCAGGTGTCCCTGCCCTTCGACCGCGAGGCGCAGACCACCGCCTGACGGCCGGCAGCGCCGCCATGAACAAGGGCCACCCTCGGGTGGCCCTTGTGCTTGCGGGCCGTGCCGAGCAGCGCCTCAGCTGCCCAGGCGCTCCAGCGCGCGCAGGTAGGGCGCGTGGTGCATCAGCTCGTCCCAGGGCAGCGGATCGGTCTGCGGCAGCAGGGCCACGCGTCGGCGCTCGCTGTGCGGGTTGGCGGCCCAGCGGCCGCGCGCCAGGGCTTCGCCCAGGCCGTCGAGCAGTTCGTCCAGCGGCCGACCGCCGTCCACCGCCGACTGGTTGCACAGCAGCACCAGGTCGCAACCGGCCTCCAGCGCCGCCAGCGCGGCGTCGGTGGCGCTGACCGCCCGGCCCTCGATGAAGCGAGCGCCCTCCATGCTGAGGTCGTCACTGAAGACGGCGCCGGTGAAACCCAGCTGGCCGCGCAGGATGTCCTGCAGCCAGACGCTGGAGAAACCGGCGGGCCGCTTGTCCACCCGGGGATAGACCACATGCGCCGGCATCACCGCGGTGAGCGAGCTGCTCATCCAGGCGTAGGGCTGGGCGTCGTCCGTGAGGATGGCCTTGCGCGAGCGCTTGTCCACCGGCACTGCCAGATGGCTGTCGGCGGCCACGAAACCGTGGCCGGGAAAGTGCTTGCCGCAGTGCGCCATGCCGGCCTGGGCCAGGCCCAGCGCCAGGCTCTTGGCCAGCATCGTGACCACCCGCGCGTCGCGGTGGAAGGCGCGGTCGCCGATCACGCTGCTCTCGCCATGGTCCAGGTCCAGCACCGGCGTGAAGCTGAAATCCACACCGCAGGCGCGCAGCTCGCTGGCCAGCACATAGCCGGCGGCGGTGGCCGCATCGGTGGCGGCCATCGGGTCGCGCATCCACCATTGGCCAAAGTGGCGCATCGGCGGCAGGTGGGTGAAGCCGTCGGTGCGAAAGCGCTGCACGCGGCCACCTTCATGGTCTACGCACACCAGCAGGTCGGGCCGGATGGCCTTGCACTCGGCCACCAGCCGCGTCAGCTGGGCGCGGTTCGTCCAGTGGCGGCCGAACAGGATCATGCCGCCGGTCATCGGGTGGGCCAGGCGACGGCGATCGGCGGCGCTCAGCTCGGGGCCGGCGATGTCGAGGATGACAGGGGCGTGGAGGCTCATGGCGTGACGGCAAGGGTGTCGACGACGACGAAGCTGACCGTGTAGTCGCTCTCGTCGCTGAGGGTGACATGCGCCTGCAGCTGGCGCTCGGCGAACCAGTGGGCCAGCTCGCCGTGCAGGCGAACGAAGGGCTGGCCGCTGGGGTGATTGAGGATCTCGCAGGCGCGCCAGGTCATCGGCATGCGCATGCCCAGGCCGATCGCCTTGGAGAAGGACTCCTTGGCCGAGAAGCGGCTGCCCAGGTAGGCCAGCCCGCGCGAGGCCTCGCGCGCGCGGCGGTGCTGGAACACCAGCCACTCGGTGGGGCCCAGCGTCTTCTGGGCGAAGCGGTCGCCCTTGCGTTCCAGCACGCGGGCGATGCGGCGCAGGTCGCAGATGTCGGTGCCGATGCCGTAGACCGCCATGGCCCCCTCAGCGCCCGTGGGCCCCTGGTGCGTGGGCCTCGCGGATCACCCGCTGGTAGTCGCGGATGGTGGCGCCATAGCCCAGCTCCAGCGCGTCGGCGATCAGCGCATGGCCGATCGAGACCTCCTGCACGCCAGGCACGTCGCGCAGGAAGGCGCCCAGGTTGTCGCGGTTGAGGTCGTGGCCGGCGTTGACCCCCAGGCCGGCGGCCAGAGCCGCCTGCGCGGCGGCCGCGAACTGCGCGCGCACGGCGGCCTCCTGCGGCGTGCCGCAGGCGCTGGCGTAGCTCTCGGTGTAGAGCTCCACCCGGTCGGCACCCACCGCGCGGGCATGGGCCATGGCCTCGGGCAGCGGGTCCATGAACAGGCTGACGCGCACCCCCAGCGCATGGCACTCGTCGATCAGCGGGCGCAGGGTGTCGGCATCGGCCGGCAGGTTCCAGCCGTGGTCGGAGGTGAACTGGCCGACGCTGTCGGGCACGAAAGTGGCCTGGTGCGGGCGCACGCTGCGGATGAAATCCATCAGGTTGTGCAGCGGGTTGCCCTCGATGTTGTACTCGATGTGCGGCCAGTCGCGGCGCAGCAGCGCAGCCAGCTCGTGCACGTCGCTGCCGCGGATGTGACGCTCGTCGGGCCGCGGGTGGACAGTGATGCCGTCGGCACCGGCCTGCAGGACCTGCTCGGCCGCGCGCAACACACTGGGAATGCCCAGGTGGCGGGTGTTGCGCAGCAGCGCGACCTTGTTCAGGTTGACCGACAGCGCGGTGCCGGCATCCGGGGCGACAAGAGGGTTCATGGCACGGAGTCTTCGGGGGCGTCGGCCGGTGCGTCGGGCCGCTCCACGAGTTGTTGGGAGGCCAGCATCACCTCGCGGGTGCGCAGCCGGGCCGAGCCCAGATGGTAGTGCAGCCACTGGCGCAGGGTCAGCTTGAGGGCCGGCAAGGCCTCGGCCGCCGCGGCCTGCAGCGCGGGCAAGTCGCCCTGGTCCAGCGCCTGCTGCATCGCCAGCAGCGTGGCGCCGCGGATCGGCGCGTCGCCATGGGCGTAGGGCAGCACGCCCAGCTCGGGCCGCAGCATGTACAGCGCTGCCTCGTCGAGCCGCTGGTCGCGGGTGCCGGTGCGGTCGAGCTGCGGCAGCAGGCCCAGCTCGCGCAGCAGCACCACCTCGAAGGCGCGCAGCGCGGCCGGGGTCAGCGTGGGGTCGGCCAGCGACAGCGCGGGCAAGGTGTGGGCATAGGCGTCGAAGAGCACCGGGTGGGCGTCGCCCCGCGGCAGCAGCTTGATCAGCAGCTCATTGAGGTAGAAGCCGCTGAACAGGGCCGCGCCCTGCAGCATCGGCGCGCCACCGGCCCACTCGGCGCTGCGCAGCGTGAAGATGTCCACCGGCTCGTCGCCCTTGGGCTGGCTCAGCAGCGCCATCAGGCGCTGGAAGGGCAGCAGCACCGGCCGCAGCTGCGAATACGGTCGCTTGGCGCCCTTGGCGGCCACCGTGACGCGTCCACGCTCGCGCGTGAACAGGTCCAGGATCAGGCTGGTTTCGCTCCAGTCGTAGCGGTGCAGCACGAAGGCCGGCGTGGGCGCCGAGCGCGGCTTCATTCGTAGCCGTAGGAGCGCAGGTGTTCCTCGCTGTCGGCCCAGCCAGAGCGCACCTTGACCCACAGCTCCAGGAAGACATGCGCCTCCATCAGGTGCTCCATCTCCTGGCGCGCCTCCGAGCCGATGCGCTTTAGGCGTTCCCCTCCGGCGCCAATGATCATGCCCTTGTGGGCGTCGCGCTCGACGATGATGCTGGCGCCGATGCGGCGCTTGGCTCCGCCCTCTTCCTCCAGCCACTGGTCGATGACCACGGTGGAGGTGTAGGGCAGCTCGTCGCCGGTCAGGCGGAAGAGCTTCTCGCGGATGATCTCGCTGGCGAGGAACTTCTCGCTGCGGTCGGTCAGCATGTCCTCGTCGTAGTACCAGTCCTGCTCGGGCAGGTAGGGCTCGAGGATGCCGAAGAGGCGGTCGACATCGGCCTTCTTCTGCGCCGACATCGGCACGAACTCGGCAAACGCATGGCGCTCCTGCATGCTCTTGAGCCAGGGCAGCAGGTCGGCACGGCGCTTGACCTCGTCGAGCTTGTTGGCCAGCAGCACGCAGGGCTTGCCCTCGGGCACCAGCGACAGCACCTTGGCGTCGTCCATGCCGAAGCGGCCGGCCTCGACCAGGAACAGCACCACGTCCACATCGGCCAGCGTCGACTGCACCGTGCGGTTGAGGGTGCGGTTCAGCGCCGTGGCGTGCTTCATCTGGAAGCCGGGCGTGTCGACGAAGACGAACTGCGCCGCGCCCACGGTGCGCACACCGGTGATGCGGTGGCGGGTTGTCTGCGCCTTCTTGGAGGTGATGCTGATCTTCTGGCCGACCAGCGCATTCATCAGCGTGGACTTGCCCACATTGGGCCGGCCGATGATGGCGATCAGACCGCAGCGCTGCGCGGGATCGGGGTGGTCGGACATGGGCTTCAGCCTTGGGCGAGCAGCAGCTCGAGCATCTGGCGCGCCGCTTCCTGCTCGGCAGCGCGGCGCGAGCGGCCCTCGCCCACCGCATGCCGGCCCAGCGCCGGCACCCGGCACTCGACCTCGAAGATCTGGGCATGGGCCTGGCCGCGGGTGGCGGTGATGTGGTATTCGGGCACGGGGTGGCGGCGGGCCTGCAGCCATTCCTGCAGTTCGGTCTTGGCGTCCTTGCGCCAGGCGTCGACGCTGGTGCCCAGGATCAGCTCGCCGAACAGCGCGGCCACCAGGGCGCGGGCGGCGTCGAAGCCGCCATCCAGGTAGACCGCACCGATCACCGCTTCGGCGGCGTCGGCCAGGATCGACGGTCGCTGGGCGCCGCCGCCGCGAGCCTCGCCCTCGGACAGGCGCAGCACCTGTGGCAGGCCCAGCTGCAGCGCGGCGCGGTGCAGGCTGTCCTCGCGCACCAGGTGGGCACGCACGCGGGTGAGGTCGCCCTCGGCCGATTCACCGAAGCGCTCGAACAGCAGGTGCGAGACGGTGAGGTTCAGCACCGCGTCGCCCAGGAACTCCAGGCGCTCGTTGTGGCCACTGCCGAAGCTGCGGTGGGTCAGTGCACGCTGCAGCAGCGCCGGGTCCCGGAACCGGTAGTCCAGCCGTTGCTGCAGCAGCTCGAGGGGCGTGTCCATGCCGGGTTCGCGCGGGCGGGTGGGGCCGCTCACTTCGTGTGGCTGCCCTTGTACTTGATCAGCAGGAAGACCGGCTCGATCACCGGCACCTCGCGCTCATAGGCGTAGCTGACGTTGGTCTTGTCGCCCTGCTGGCTGACCTCGAGGTCAGAGCCCGAGATCGAGGAGATCGAGTACTCGATGTCCTTCTGGCGATCAAAGGCGGTGCGGATCGCCGGCACCGAGCCCGGGTTCTCGTCGAGCACCTTCTTGACCGCCTTTTCGATCGTCAGGTATTCGTTGATCGTCGGCAGCACGCGCACCGCCACCAGGCCGATGAAGGCGATCAGGATTGCCAGGAACAGCATCCCGAACAGGCCCATGCCAAGTTGTCCGCAACGGCGGGAATGTCGCATCGTGTCGTGCTCCTGCAGTGAGCTCAGCGGAAGGCGCCGATGCGCCCCAGGCTGGAGAAGTTCATCCAGACGAAGAAGGCACGGCCGACGATGTTCTCGTCGGGCACGAAGCCCCAGTAGCGCGAATCCTCGGAGTTGTCCCGGTTGTCGCCCATCATGAAGTAGTGGCCCGGCGGCACCTTGCAGACGAAGCCCTCGGGACTGTAGCGGCACTGGTCCTTGCCTGGGAAGTCGCGCACCTGCATCGGGTTGAAGGGCAGCACCTGCTTGAAGCGCTGGATGCGGTGCTCGACGTCGCCCAGCTTTTCGCTGAAGCGCGCCATGTAGCGCATCGATTCGTCGTCGTAGGCGTCGGGCTGCGCGGCGCTGGGCACCGGCTGGCCGTTGATCCGCAGCTCGGCGTTCAGGTAGGAGACCTCGTCGCCCGGAACGCCCACCACGCGCTTGATGAAGTCGATGCGCGTGTCCACCGGGTAGCGGAACACCATCACGTCGCCGCGCTGCGGCTCGTGGTTGGCGATGATCTTCTTGTTGATCACCGGCAGGCGCACGCCGTAGTGGAACTTGTTCACCAGGATCAGGTCGCCCACCACCAGCGTGGGAATCATCGAGCCCGAGGGGATCTTGAAGGGCTCGAAGAGGAACGAGCGCAGCACGAAGACCACCAGGATCACCGGGAACAGCCCGGCGGTCCAGTCCAGCCACCAGGGCTGGGCCAGCAGCTTGGCGCGGGCCTCGTCGAGGTTGCCGTCGACCTTGTCGATGCCCAGCCGGGCCAGCTCGGCCCGGCGGGCGCTGTCCTGGCTCTCGAGTTGCTGCACCGCGGCTTCACGCGCCGGCTTGAAGCGCAGCCGCTCGGCCAGCCAGTAGACGAAGGTGACCGCGGTCAGCACGAACAGCAGCAGGGCGAAGTTGCCGTGCCAGGCATCGAGGTACCAGCCCGCCAGGTAGGCGGCCAGCAGGGCGAACAGCGCAGCGGTGAGTTGGCTCATGAAGGGCAGTGTCGGGGTGGTCAGTCGTCCACCTGGAGGATCGCGAGAAAGGCTTCCTGGGGCACCTCGACCGAGCCGATCTGCTTCATCCGCTTCTTGCCGGCCTTCTGCTTCTCGAGGAGCTTGCGCTTGCGGGTGATGTCACCGCCGTAGCATTTTGCCAGCACGTTCTTGCGCAGGGCCTTGATGTTCTCGCGGGCGATGATGTTGGCGCCGATGGCGGCCTGGATGGCCACGTCGTACATCTGGCGCGGGATCTGCTCGCGCATCTTGGCCGCCACCGCGCGGCCGCGGTACTGGCTCTGGCTGCGGTGGACGATCATGGCCAGCGGGTCGACCTTGTCGCCGTTGATCAGGATGTCCACCTTGACCACGTCGGCCGAGCGGTACTCCTTGAACTCGTAGTCCATGCTGGCGTAGCCGCGGCTGGCCGACTTGAGCTTGTCGAAGAAGTCCAGCACGATCTCGGCCAGCGGCAGCTCATAGGTCAGCATGACCTGCTTGCCGTGGTAGGCCATGTTGAGCTGCACGCCACGCTTCTGGTTGCACAGCGTCATCACCACGCCCACGTAGTCCTGCGGCATGTACAGGTGGACGGTGACGATGGGCTCGCGGATCTCGCGGATGCGGCCCTGGTCGGGCATCTTGCTGGGGTTCTCGACCTGCAGCACGGTGCCGTCGTTCAGCTCGACCTCGTAGACCACGCTGGGCGCGGTGGTGACCAGATCCTGGTCGAACTCGCGCTCCAGGCGTTCCTGCACGATCTCCATGTGCAGCAGGCCCAGGAAGCCGCAGCGGAAGCCAAAGCCCAGCGCCTGCGAGACCTCGGGCTCGAAGCGCAGCGAGCTGTCGTTGAGCTTGAGCTTTTCCAGCGCGTCGCGCAGCTGATCGTACTCGGAGGCCTCGGTGGGGTAGAGGCCGGCAAAGACCTGCGGCTGGATTTCCTTGAAGCCGGGCAGCGCCTCGCTGGCGGGACCGGCGTTGTTGGGCAGCTTCTTCTCGATGGTGACAGTGTCACCCACCTTGGCCGCCGCCAGTTCCTTGATGCCGCAGATGAGGAAGCCCACCTCGCCGGCCTTCAGCAGCTCGCGGTTCTCGCTCTTGGGCGTGAAGACGCCCAGGTGCTCGATGCCGTAGACCGAATTGGTCGCCATCAGCCGGATGCGCTCGCCACGCGCCAGTTGGCCGTCGACCACCCGCACCAGCATCACCACGCCGACGTAGTTGTCGAACCAGGCGTCGATGATCATCGCCCGTGGTGCGCCGTCGGGGTTGCCGCGCGGCGCCGGCATGCGGGCGATCACCGCCTCGAGGATCTCGTCGATGCCCATGCCGGTCTTGGCCGAGCAGGGAATGGCGTCGGTGGCATCGATGCCGATGACGTCCTCGATCTCGGACTTGGCGTTCTCGGGGTCGGCCGAGGGCAGGTCCATCTTGTTGAGCACCGGCACCACCTCGACGCCCAGATCGAGCGCGGTGTAGCAGTTGGCCACGGTCTGCGCTTCCACGCCCTGCGAGGCGTCGACCACCAGCAGCGCGCCCTCGCAGGCCGACAGCGAGCGGCTCACCTCGTACGAGAAGTCGACGTGGCCCGGGGTGTCGATCAGGTTGAGGTTGTAGACCTGACCGTCGCGCGCGGTGTAGTGCAGCGCAGCGGTCTGCGCCTTGATCGTGATGCCGCGCTCGCGCTCGATGTCCATCGAGTCGAGCACCTGGGCCTCCATCTCGCGATCGGACAGCCCGCCGCAGCGCTGGATGATGCGGTCGGCCAGCGTGCTCTTGCCGTGGTCGATGTGGGCAATGATCGAGAAATTGCGGATGTGGTCCATGGGGAGATCTGGGCGCCTGGAGCGGTCACCGCCGGGGTGGTGACGCGGGTCCGTCGGAGGCGTCGGACGCCCCGTCTGGCGGGCGTCCGGTAGGAGCTAAAAAAAAGGCACGTCCAAGGTGAGACGCGCCTTCCAACAAAACGTATGGCAACTGCTTGTTGGGCCTTCATTGTAGCCAAAAGGCCCCCGCCGCAAGCCGCGAATTTGTTCGCCCAGGCGTCGTTGCAGGTCGCCAACAGCGTATTTATCCACAGCTTATGCACATTGCCCGGATGCCGGGCGATCGCAGCGTGACGGACCGTGGGCTATTGCGAAACAAGCGCCTAAATAGCGTCGAAACGGGCCCTATTGTAGCGCTCGGCAGCGTCAATGCCGGGAGCTTCAAAAGTCAGCGAATACTCACTATTGACACCCATGACCGGACTCGCAGGGCGGGCATCCCGCCAAGTGAAAAGACCCAGGCTTCCACTTGGGTGATGACCGCCGGCTTCGCGGGCCGCGGCGGCGGCCCGCGCACCGATCACTTGGTGGGCCGGATCACGTAGTAGCTGACCCAGTCGCCACGGCGGGCCAGCACCGAGACCGCCTTGTTCTTGTCCAGCTTGGCCACCAGGGCGGTGAACTGCTTGGCGTCGGTGATGTCCGCGTTGTCGATCTGCAGCAGCACATCACCCTCGCGCAGACCGGCCCGCGCTGCCGCGCCGTCGACCGACTCGACCTTGACGCCGCCCTTGATCTTCAGCTCCTTGCGCGCGGCCTCGCCCAGGTCGCTGACCGTCAGGCCCAGGGCCGACTTCACCGGCGACGAGGCCGGCTCGGCCGGGGCCTTGCTGGTCTTGTTGTCGGGCTCCAGCTCGGCCACGGTGACCACCAGGTCCTTGGCCGTGCCGCGGCGGAACACGGTGATCGGCAGCTTGGTGCCCGGCTTGGTGCCGCCGATGATGCGCGGCAGATCAACCGAGCGCTCGACCGGCTTGCCGTCGACCTTGGTGATGATGTCGCCCGCCTCGACGCCCGCCTTCTCGGCCGGCGTGCCGGGCTCGACACCCTGCACCAGCGCGCCCTGGTTCTTGCCCAGGCCCAGCGACTCGGCCACGTCCTTGCTCACCGGCGCAATGCGCACGCCGATGCGGCCCCGCACCACGCGGCCATTGCTGCGCAGCTGGTCGGCCACGCGCATCGCCTCGTCGATGGGAATGGCGAACGAGATGCCGGCGTAGCCGCCCGAGGGGCTGTAGATCTGGGAGTTGATGCCCACCACCTCGCCGCGCATGTTCAGCAGCGGACCGCCGGAGTTGCCGGGGTTGATCGCCACGTCGGTCTGGATGAAGGGCAGGTAGTCGCCGGTGTCGCGCTGCTTGGCGCTGACGATGCCGGCGGTCACGGTGTTCTCCAGGTTGAAGGGCGAGCCGATCGCCATCACCCACTCGCCCACCTTCAGCCGGCTGACGTCGCCGATCTTCACCGCGGGCAGGCCGTTGGCCTCGATCTTGACCACGGCCACGTCGGTGCGCGCGTCAGCGCCGATCAGCTTGGCCTTGAACTCGCGCTTGTCGGTGAGCGTGACGATCAGTTCGTCGGCGCCGTCCACCACATGGGCGTTGGTCATGATCAGGCCGTCGGCCGTCAGGATGAAGCCCGAGCCCACGCCGCGGCGCTGCGGCGCGTCGTCCTCGTTGCCCCGCGGCGAGCGGCCGTTGGGCACCGGGATGCCGAAGCGGCGCAGGAACTCCTCCATGCCGGGATCGAGCTGCTGCGAGCCGCGGTTGCCGATCTTGGCTTTCTCGCTGGTGCGGATGTTGACCACCGACGGACTGGTCTGCTCGACCAGCTCGGTGAAATCGGGCCCCGGGCGCACCTGGGCAGGCACCTCGGGTGCGTACACCGCCAGCGTGGCGGCGCACAGCAGCGCCGCGGCCGACAGCGTACGGCGCACGCGCGGCAGGGGCGAGGCGAGGGACATCGTCGACATCAGAACTCCTTGAACATCACAGTGGGCAGACCAGGGAAGGTCGGCAAGGCGGTCGGGCGGCCAAGGTCAGGGCCGTCGCCGGACCAGGGCCTCGCCGAAGCGCTGGAGCGTCTCGGCCGGCACGTCGCCGACCAGAGTGATCCAGTAGGTGTCACGGCGCAGGGTCAGGGTGCTGGTGGCACCGACCGGAGCGCTGGCCCGGGGTTGGTGTCGCTCGGGCTGAAGAGGTTCAATGAACACCGACACATGGGTCAGGCCGTCACCGTAGATGGCCTGCAGCACGACCGGTGCGTTCGGCTCATTGGCGGGCCCCAGCACGCGGCGCACGCAATGCAGTTCGCGAAAGCCGGCCGGCAGCGCACCCAGTTGCCAGCCTTCGGCCTCCAGGCGCACCGGCAGCGCGGTGGCCTTGGCGACGCGGTAGTTGTCGAGCTGGCGCAGCGGTGCCTGCAGCGCATCGATCTGCGGCCGCACGCCCAGCGCCACCTCGGTGAATCCGACCGACTCCAGCACCTGGCCGCCGGGGGCCAGGATCTCGGCGCGCAGCAGCAGACCGCTGTTCAGCTCGGACCACAGGCGCTGGCTGTAGCGCAGCGGATCGCGGGCGCGCATCAGCACGACCTCGGCGTCCAGCCCGGCGACGCGGTCGCGGCCGATGCGTCGCCATTCGTAGGACTCCAGCACCTGCCGCACGCCGGCGGCAAAGACCGCCGGAAAGGCGCTGCGGGCGTCGCGCGCTTCGACCACGGCCAGGCGAGAGCGCGGCCACAGCGTGTGCTGGACCTCGTTGACGCGGATCATCAGGCGGCTCTCACCGTCCAGCCACTCGATGCGTTCGGCCTGCTGGTTCCCGTCGCTGTAATGCACCAGCCGCGAGGCGCTGGACAGGCCATTGACGCTGACCACCAGCGTGCCCTGGTAGTTGCGGTGGGCCGCGGCCTCCTGGCTGCGGCCCACCCAGGCCCGCGCATCATGCGGCGCCTCAGGGGCGGGCGGCCAGGCCGGCTGGGCCCAGGCGAGGCCGGACGTCAGGCACGGGCCAAGGACGGCCAGACAGAGCTGACGGCGGGGACGCTTCGGTGACATCGGCAGCGCGTGCTCAGCGGGCCGGCACCACGACCTGGCGGACACCGTCCTCCGGGCTCAGTGCCACCGTGGCGCCGCGCGAGCGCAGCCGGTGTTCTTCCAGGTAGCGGTCCAGCAGCGGATCGCGCAGCAGCACATCGCTGCCCGCCGGGGCAACCGCAGCGACGTTGCGCGGCGCAGCGGTGGTCGAGACGGGCTGAACGCCCTGGTCCACCTGGGCCATCTGGGCGGGCGCCATCGACTCCGGCGCGCCGGGCCGCATCATGACCGCCACGCCAACCACGGTCATCACGCCAGCGGCCATGGCCATCGGGGCACTCAGGCGTCGCCAGGTGCGCACCGCCGAGCGCGACACCACGGCCCGGGCGTCGGGCTTCGGCGCCAGCACCACCGGCTCCTGGGCCAGACGCTGCTGGAAGCGCGCCAGGAAGGCGGCGTCATGGCCTGCGCTGCGTGGACACAGGTCGTCGGATCGCAGCACATCACCGATCAGGGTGTAGGCATGCCAGCGCTGCCGGGCCTGGGGTGCGTCGTCGCGCCAGGCCTGCAGGGCGGCGTCGAGTTCGGGCCCCCGGGCTTCCCCGTCGCACAGCGCGGAGAGGCGCTGCGGCAGGGAGTCACCGGCATCGGTCTGGACTTGCGGCTTCATCGACTTCCACCTTCCACTTCTAGCAGTCCGGTCACCAGCGTTCGCCGTCGCGCGTGTCGAGCAGCGGCCGCAGGCGTTCGGCGATGGCCTCGCGCGCACGGAAGATGCGCGAGCGGACGGTGCCGATCGGACAGTTCATCACTTCGGATATCTCTTCGTAGCTCAAACCTTCGATCTCGCGCAGCGTGATCGCCTGGCGCAGGTCCTCAGACAGCGATTCGATCGCCGCGTTCACCGTGGCGGCAATCTCCTTGCTGGCCAGCAGGGCATCGGGCGTGGCCATGTCGGTTGGTTCCACCTGGCGGCCGGAAGTTTCCTCCTCGTCGACCGGTGCCAACGCCGATTCGGTCACGATCGGGTCGCGTTTGAGCTCCAGCAGGGTTTTCTTGGCCGTGTTGACCGCGATCCGGTAGAGCCAGGTGTAGAAGGCGCTCTCGCCGCGGAACTGCGGCAGCGCCCGGTAGGCACGGATGAAGGTCTCCTGGGCAATGTCCTCGACCAGGTCGGTGTCGCGCACCATCCGGGCGATCAGACGCTCGATCCGGCGCTGGTACTTGACGACCAGCATCTCGAAAGCCCGGGTATCCCCTCGTTTGACCCGGTCGACCAGGGCGGCGTCGGCGTCCGCCTGTTCGGCGCTCACGCCAGCGGTCCCTCCGCCGGGGCGGCGGTCTGGCGCAGGGCCACCCGCAGCGGGTGCCAGGCGCTGCCCTGGCTGGAGCGGGCCACCGGCAACCAGACGCGGCGCCGGCGTCGGCCGTCGGCGGGCTCGGACTCCCAGCGCAGCAGCATGGCATCGCCGACGTCGATCACGGTATCAACCTGTCCGGGTTCACCCTCATCGGAGGCGCGCACCTGCCATTGGCCCGGCAGGGTGCAGCGCCATTCGGTACCTGTCCAGCGCAGCTGAGCCGGGTGGTGGCGGGCATGCCACAGCGCCGTGACAGCCGCCGTCAGCACCCCCAGCCCCCCCAGGCCGACCAGCAGCCAGGTGCTGAGCGGACCGTCCAGGCCGGGCAGGCCCTCGGCGTCGATGTGCCAGGCCAGCGTGCCGGCCCAGGCCAGTGCGGCCAGGCCCCACAGCAGCCACGCCGCGATCCACCAGCCGCCCCGCAGGTCGGCCTGGATCTCGATCGTGGGGGCAGCGCGCATCGTCAGTGGTGGGCCCCGGTGCGTGGCGGTCTCAGATCCGGCCGAAGACCAACGTGCCGTTGGTGCCGCCGAAGCCGAAGTTGTTCTTCACCGCCAGGTCGATCTTCATCTCGCGCGCGGTGTTGGCGCAGTAGTCCAGGTCGCACTCCGGGTCCTGGTTGAAGATGTTGATCGTCGGTGGCGAGATCTGGTGGTGCAGCGCCAGGATCGTGAAGACCGACTCCACGCCGCCCGCGCCGCCCAGCAGGTGGCCGGTCATCGACTTGGTGGAGTTGACGACCAGCTTCTTCGCGTGGTCGCCGAAGGCCAGCTTGATCGCGTTGGTCTCGTTGAGGTCGCCCAGCGGGGTGGAGGTGCCGTGCGCGTTGAGGTACTGCACCTGGTCGGCGTTGATGCCGGCATTGCGCAGCGCCGCCTTCATCGAGCGCTTGGGACCATCCACGTTGGGTGCGGTCATGTGGTACGCGTCCGCGCCCATGCCGAAACCGCGCAGCTCGGCGTAGATCTTGGCGCCGCGCTTCTTCGCGTGTTCGTACTCTTCCAGCACGACCACGCCGGCGCCCTCGCCCAGCACGAAGCCGTCGCGGTCCTTGTCCCAGGGGCGGGAGGCGGTCTCGGGCGATTCGTTGCGGGTGGACAGCGCGCGTGCCGCGGCAAAGCCGCCGACGCCCAGCATCGACACGGTGGCCTCCGAGCCGCCGGCAATCATCACGTCGACGTCGCCGTACTCGATCATGCGGCCGGCCTCACCGATGCAGTGCAGACCGGTGGTGCAGGCGGTGACCACGGCCAGGTTGGGGCCGGTGAAACCGAAGCGGATCGAGACGTGGCCGCTGATCATGTTGATGATCGAGGCGGGCACGAAGAACGGCGAGATCCGGCGCGGACCGCGCTCCACCACGGTGCGCGTGGTGGCCTCGATCTCGGGCAGGCCGCCGATGCCCGAACCGATCATGCAGCCGATGCGCTCGGCCGTCTCCTCGGTGAGGGCGTCATTGGTGGGCAGGCCCGCATCCTGCACGGCCTGGATGGCCGCAGCCATGCCGTAGTGGATGAAGCTGTCCATCGCCTTGGCTTCCTTGCCGGGGATGTAGTCCTCGACCTTGAAGCCCTTGACCTCGCCCGCGAACTGGCACGAGATGCCGGATGCGTCGAACTTGGTGATGGGGGCGATGCCCGGGCGGCCGGCGATCAGGTTCGCCCAGCCTTCGGTGACGGTGTTGCCGACCGGGCTGATCAGCCCGAGACCGGTCACGACGACGCGACGACGAGTCATGCGTTCTTCACTTCGTTGTCAGTTCGGGCGCTCGGGTCAGGGCGCGCCCGAGCGACGCAGGCCGCTCAGGCCTTGGCGTGGTTCTTGGCGTAGTCGATCGCCAGCTGCACGGTGGTGATCTTCTCGGCTTCTTCGTCCGGGATCTCGATGCCGAACTCGTCTTCGAGGGCCATCACCAGCTCGACGGTGTCCAGCGAGTCGGCGCCGAGATCGGCGACGAAGGCCTTCTCGTTGCTGACGTCGGTTTCGGGAACGCCCAGTTGTTCGGCAATGATCTTCTTGACGCGTGCTTCGATATCGCTCATGACTCCTCCAGGAGGTTGGTGCAAAACGGCCCGGATTCTACCCGGGGTGATGGTGGGACCCGCCTGCGGGTTTCAGCCCATGAACATGCCGCCGTTGACGTGCATTTCAGTGCCGGTGATGTAGCCGGCCTCGGGCGAGGCCAGGAAGGCCACGGCGTGGGCGATCTCTTCGGGTTGGCCCAGCCGCTGTAGCGGGATCTGTGCCAGCAGCGCGGCCTTCTGGGCCTCGGGCAGTTCGCCGGTCATGTCGGTGGCGATGAAGCCCGGCGCGACGCAATTGACGGTGATGCCCCGGCTGCCCAGTTCGCGCGCCAGCGCGCGGGTCATGCCGGCCACGCCGGCCTTGGCGGCGGCGTAATTGGCCTGGCCCGGGTTGCCCGAGGCGCCCACCACCGAGGTGATGCTGATGATGCGGCCATAGCGCTGCTTCATCATCGGGCGCACCACGGCGCGGGCGAGCCGGAACACCGCCTTCAGGTTGGTGTCCAGGACGGCGTCCCAGTCCTCGTCCTTCATGCGCATCGCCAGCGTGTCGCGGGTGATGCCGGCGTTGTTGACCAGCACCTGCAGCGCGCCGTGTTCCTTGACGATGGCGTCGACCAGGGCTTCGGAAGCGGCCGCATCGTTGACGTCGAGCTTGACGCCGCGGCCGCCCTGGGCGGCCAGCGCCTCGGTGATGCCGGCGGCGCCGGACTCCGTGGTGGCGGTGCCGATGACGGTGAAGCCCTTGGCAGCCAGCGTGGCGGCGATCGAGCGGCCGATGCCGCGCGAAGCGCCGGTGACCAGGGCCACCTGGCGCGAAGTGGTGTCGCTCATGTTCGGGGAAGCTCCTGCAGTTCAGCCCAGCAGCGCGCGGGCCTCGGCCAGCGAGGCCGGATCGAGGACGGTGGCGCTGGCGGCCTCGGCATCAATGCGCTTGACCATGCCGGCCAGCACCTTGCCCGGGCCGCATTCGAGGATGGCGCCCACGCCGCGCGCACGCAGCGCCTGCACCACCTCGACCCAGCGCACCGGGCCGAAGGCCTGGCGGTACAGCGCATCGCGGATGGCGTCGGGGTCGGACACCACGGCAACGTCGATGTTGTTGACCACCGGGATCTGCGGCGCGGCCAGCGTGACCGCGGCCAGATGGGTCTTCAGGCGCTCGGCGGCCGGCTTCATCAGGCTGGAGTGGAACGGCGCCGACACCGCCAGCGGCAGCGCACGCTTGGCACCCTTGGCCTTCAGCACCTCGCAGGCCTTGTCGACACCGGCCTTGGTGCCGGCGATCACGGTCTGCTTGGGGTCGTTGAAGTTGGCGGCCTCGACCACCTCGCCGCTGGCGGAAGCCGCCTCGGCGCAGCCCTCGCGCACCGCCTGGGCGTCCAGGCCCAGGATCGCGGCCATCGCGCCCACGCCCACCGGCACGGCCTCCTGCATGGCCTGGGCGCGCAGGCGCACCAGCGGCAGCGCGTCAGACAGCGTCAGCACGCCCGCGGCCACCAGCGCGCTGTACTCGCCCAGCGAATGGCCAGCCACCGCCGCCGGCGGCAGGCCGGTCTCGGCCAGCCAGGCCCGGTAGCAGGCGATGCCAGCGGTCAGCATCACCGGCTGGGTGTTGGCAGTCAGGTCCAGCTGCTCCTTCGGGCCGTTCTTGATCAGGGCGCCGATGTCCTCGTTCAGCGCGGCCGAGGCCTCGGCCAGCGTGGCGGCCACGGCCGGGTGGTCACCCCAGGCGTCGAGCATGCCCACGGTCTGCGAGCCCTGGCCGGGGAAGACGAATGCGAATGCGGTGCTCATGGCGGATCTCTTGGAGGGGTCTTTCGGGCGAGCGGGCAGCGGGCCGCTCAGAGCTCAAGCAGCACGGCACCCCAGGTGAAGCCGCCGCCCACGCCTTCAAGCAGCACGGTCTGGCCCTTCTTGACCTGGCCGCTGCGCACACCGTGGTCCAAGGCCAGCGGGATCGAGGCGGCCGAGGTGTTGCCGTGCTCGTGCACGGTCACCACCACGCGCTCGGCCGGCAGCTTCAGCTTGCGGGCGGTGCCCTGCATGATGCGGATGTTGGCCTGGTGGGGCACCAGCCAGTCGATGTCGGCGGGCGTGCGGCCGGCTGCCTCCAGGGCCTCGCGGGCGACCTCGTCGAGCACGCCCACGGCCAGCTTGAACACCGCCTGACCGTCCATCTTCAGCAGCGGATCACCCAGCACCTGGCCGCCGCTGACGGTGCCGGGCACCTGCAGGATCTCGCGGTGCTTGCCGTCGGCGTGCAGCTTGCAGGCCAGCAGTCCGGTCTCGCTGGAGGACTCCAGCACCACCGCGCCGGCGCCATCGCCGAACAGCACGCAGGTGGTGCGGTCGTTGAAATCCAGGATGCGCGAGAAGACCTCGGCACCGATCACCAGCGCGCAGTTGGCGGCGCCGGTGCGGATCATTGCGTCGGCCACCGTCAACGCATAGACGAAGCCCGAGCACACCGCCTGCACGTCGAAGGCCGGGCAGCCGGCGATGCCCAGCTTGTGCTGGACGATGGTGGCGGTGGACGGAAAAACCATGTCCGGGGTGGACGTGGCGACGATGATCAGGTCCACGTCTTCCGGCAGCCGGCCGGCGGCCTCCAGCGCGTGCCGGGCCGCGGTCACGCCCAGGTCGCTGGACGACTGATCAGCGGCGGCGAAGTGGCGCGCCCGGATGCCGGTGCGCTCGACGATCCAGTCGTCGGAGGTCTCCAGACCACGCGTGGCCAGCTCGGCGGCCAGTTCGGCATTGGTGACGCGGCGGGTCGGCAGGCAGCTGCCGGTGCCGGTGATGCGGGCGTAGCGTTGCGTGTCCACGCGGTGTTGTCGCAAAGGGGGTCAGGCGGCGGCGTCGGCCGGCGTGGCCGGCATCGCCTCGAGGGTTTCGACGATGCGGTCGTGCACCTGGTCGAGCAAACGGTTGCGAGCCGCATCATAAGCGCGCGCCAGCGCGTTGCCGAAGGCCATCGCGTCGGCCGAGCCGTGGCTCTTGAAGACCAGGCCGCGCAGACCCAGCAGCGCCGCGCCGTTGTAGCCGCGCGGATCGACGCGCTTCTTGAAGCGGCCCAGCACCGGCAGCGCGGCCAGCGCGATCAGCTTGGTCCACCAGGTGCGGGTGAACTCTTCCTTGATGAACTGCGCCAGCGCGTGGGCCAGACCTTCGGAGGTCTTGAGCGCGACGTTGCCGACGAAGCCGTCGCAGACGACCAAGTCCACCGTGCCGGTGAAGATGTCGTTGCCTTCAACGTTGCCGATGTAGTGGATGTGGCCGTCGGCGCCGGCGGCGCGCAGCAGCTCACCAGCGCGCTTGATGACCTCGGAGCCCTTGATGACCTCGGCGCCGATGTTGAGCAGGCCCACGGTGGGATCGGGCTTGCCGTCGATCGCGGCCACCAGGGCGCTGCCCATGACGGCAAACTGCAGCAGGTGCTCGGGCGTGCAATCGACGTTGGCGCCCAGGTCCAGCATCGTGGTGAAGGCGCCCTTCTCATTGGGCAGCACCGAGGCGATGGCCGGGCGGTCGATGCCGTCCAGGGTCTTCAGCAGGTAGCGCGCCAGCGCCATCAGCGCGCCGGTGTTGCCGGCCGACACGCAGGCATCGGCACGCACCACGCCGGCCTCGTCGGCCTTGAGCTGGGAGATCGCCACGCGCATCGACGAGTCGCGCTTGCGGCGCAGCGCCACCTCGACCGGGTCGTCCATCGCCACCACCTCGGTGGCTTCGACCAGCGTGCAGCGGCTCCAGCTGGCGGCTTCCTGCAGGGCGTCGGCCTGGCCGACAAGCAGCAGCTCGGCGTGGGGGTGCGAGTCGAGGAAGGCGCGGCAGGCCGGCAGCGTGACCGACGGGCCGTGATCACCGCCCATGCAGTCGACGGCGAGGCGCACGCGCTCAAGCGGCTGGAAGTTCAGGCGATGGGTCACGGGCGGAGCGGAGCCGTCAGTGCGCGCGCGAACGCGCCCAGGCCGTGGCGGCACAGGCGCAATGCAGCGGGCGATGAGGGCAGGACCGGGGCGACGAACGCGCCAGCCGGTCCGGGTTCAGGGCGGCGAGGCTCGGCATGGGATGCCGACCCGGCAGCATGCTCAGGATCAGGCCTCGGCCTTGCCCTTCAGGACCTTGCGGCCGCGGTAGAAGCCGGTCGGGCTGATGTGGTGGCGCAGATGCACTTCACCGGTGGTCGGCTCGATCGCGGTGCCCGGGTTGGTCAGCGCGTTGTGCGAGCGGTGCATGCCGCGCTTCGAGGGCGACTTCTTGTTCTGCTGGACGGCCATGGAACTCTCCTGGGTGCGCCTGGACCCACCGGCGCCGGGTTGCGGCGCACTGGCAGGACTCGCGCGTGCGGCTCAATGCGGCTCAAGACACCGGGTTGCCCCGGCCGGCCGCCGTGAATGTTGGAAAAAGGGTGGTCTTCCGGACCCCATCGGCCCTGCTGCGGCCATACCACAGCAGCACCCCTGAGTCGGGAAAGCCCGAAAGTATAGCATGCGGGCCGGCCGCTAGCCAGTGCCGCGCCCGCCCTGGCCCTTCAGCGCCGCCAGCACCGCGAACGGGTTGGGACGTTCTTCCTCGGGTTCGTCGTCGCCGGCCAGCGGCAGCGGCTGCGGGCAGTCGGCGTGGCGCGGGACCAGCGGCAGGGCCAGCAGCAGTTCGTCCTCGACCAGTTCCCGCAGGTCCAGCGCGCGCTCCAGCGACAGCACGTCGTCTTCCAGCTCGGCATCGAGCGCCGCCGCCTGATGCTCGTCGGCGACAAAGCGCAGCGCCCGGTCCAGCGCCACGGTCTCTTCCACCGGCCCCAGGCAGCGCTGGCAGCACAGCGCCAGGCGCACGTCGGCCTTGAGCTGCAGCCAGACCTCGGCCGTGCCGTCGGGCAGCGGACGCAGCTCGCCCCGGGCCTGCCAGTGCACGACGGCGTCGGCCGAGGCCTCGGGCATCGCCGACTCGGCCAGGCGCGGCAGCGTCTGAAGCGGCCAGTCGCCAGCCAGCTCGCCGTGGTCGCCGGCAAAGGCGGCCATGTCCAGCTTCAGGGGGTCGTGTGACCTCGACTTCGGTTTCATGCCGCCAGTGTACGGGCCGATGGGAGAATTCCGCGATGACCGCCCTGCCCCCGCTGATCCTGGGCTCGACCTCGCGCTACCGGCGCGAGCTGCTTGAGCGCCTGCGCCTGCCCTTCACGGCCGATGCCCCGCGCGTCGACGAAACCCCGCTGCCCGGCGAGGCCCCGGCCGCGCTGGCCACCCGGCTGGCGCTGGCCAAGGCCCGCGAGGTGGCGTCGCGCCATCCGGGGGCGCTGGTGATCGGCTCCGACCAGGTGGCCGATGTCGATGGCGAGGCGATCGGCAAGCCCGGCACGCACGAGCGCGCCGTGGCCCAGCTGCGCCGCATGAGCGGCCGCGCGGTGGTCTTCCAGACCGCGGTGGCGGTGGTCCGACCCGATACCGGCTTCGAGCAGGTCGAGCGCGTGCCCGTCACCGTGCGCTTTCGCGACCTGGACGATGACGAGATCGAGCGCTACCTGCGCCTGGAGCAGCCCTACGACTGCGCCGGCAGCGCCAAGTGCGAGACGCTGGGCATCGCGCTGCTGTCGGCGATCGAGTCCGACGACCCGACCGCCCTGGTCGGCCTGCCGCTGATCCGCACCAGCGCCCTGCTGCGCGCCGCCGGGCTCGACCCGGTGCGCCAGGCCCGATGAGCGGGGCCGGCCGCCTGGTGCTGGTGCCCAGCACGCTGGACCTGGGCGCCACCCCCACCCCGATCACCGAGGTCCTGAGCCAGGGCGCGATCGCCCGGGCGGCCGGCATCGGCCACTGGGTGGTCGAGAACGCCAAGGCGGCGCGCAGCTTCCTGAAGCGGGTGGGCGAGGTGGTGCCGCTGGCGCAGCCGCTGCAGAGCCTGGCCATCACCGAGCTGCCCCGCCCGCGCAAGGGCGCGCCCGCCGACGACACCGACGCCCGCGCCTGGGAACAGCTGCTGGCGCCAGCGCTGGCTGGCCAGGCCCTGGGCCTGCTGTCGGATGCCGGTCTGCCGGCCGTGGCCGACCCGGGCGCGCGCCTGGTGGCCGCGGCCCATGCGCGCGGCGTGGCGGTGGAGGTGCTGGCCGGCGCGTCCTCGCTGACGCTGGCGCTGGCGGCCAGCGGCCTCAATGGCCAGCGCTTCGCCTTCGAAGGCTACCTGCCGCAGGACGCCGGCGAGCGTGCGCGCCGCGTGAAGGCGCTGGAGCAGCGCTCGCGCCAGGAAGGCCAGACCCAGCTGGTGATCGAAACGCCCTACCGCAACCAGGCGCTGGCCGACGCGCTGCTGGCCACGCTGCAGCCCGGCACGCGGCTGTCGCTGGCCTGCGGGCTCACCTCGCCGGGGGGCTTCTGCGCCACCCGCACGGTGGCCGACTGGCGGCGCCAGCCACCGGTGCTGCCCGACACGCTGCCGGCCGTGTTTCTCTGGCTGGCCTGATCAGCGCCAACGGGTCCAGACCGCGCCCAGCGCCAGTCCCACCGCGTCGGCCGCCACATCGGCCAGCGACGGCTCGCGGTCCGGGGTCAGCGACTGCAGGACCTCGATCAGCCCGCCAAAGACCAGCAGGCCGAGCGCCAGGCGCCAGCCACGGCCGCCGGCGCGGTAGCCCACCAGCCAGAGCGCGGCAAACGCCGCGGCATGGCGCAGCTTGTCGGCATGGTCAAACCAGTCCGGGCCGCCCGGGTTGGGGCGCAGCGCCAGCCACAGGATGACGAGCAGCGCGCTGGCGAACAGCGCACGCCAGGTGCCGGTGCGCCGCACGCCGATCAGGCTTTGCCGCCGCCCAGCAGCGAGGCCACCTTGCGCTTGGCGCGGATGTTGGGCGACACGCGGGCCGCCGCCGCCGGGGTCGGGGCCGCGGCCTTTTCCTTTTCCCAGGCGGCCGGTTCGGCGCGGTCGGAGGCCTCGTAGGGCTTGTCGAAGAAGGGGTCGCGCGACGCGCTGGGCGCCGGGCGGCGCGGCGCCGGCTCGGCGCTGCGGCGCTCGGCCGGGGCGTCCTCGTCCTCGCGGCGGCGCGGCGGGCGGCGCGGACGCTCGTCCTCCAGCTCGATGGCTTCCAGGTCGATCTTCTTCTTGATCAGCTTCTCGATGTCCGACACCAGCCGGCTGTCGTCGCGCGTGACCAGCGTGATCGCCACGCCCGAGGCGCCGGCACGGCCGGTGCGGCCGATGCGGTGCACGTAGTCCTCGGCGTTGAAGGGCACGTCGAAGTTGAAGACCGCGGGCAGGTCGGCGATATCCAGGCCACGGGCCGCCACGTCGGTGGCCACCAGCAGGTCGACCTCGCCGGCCTTGAAGGCGGCCAGCGACTTCAGGCGCTCATCCTGGCTCTTGTCGCCGTGCAGCGCGGCGGTGCGCAGGCCGTCACGCTCGAAGGAGCGGGCCAGCCGGGCTGCGCCCAGCTTGGAATTGACGAAGACGATGGCCTGCTTCAGGTCGCGCTGACGCAGTTGCTGGCGCACCACCGCGCGCTTGTCGTCATCCGAGACGCTGTAGAAGCGCTGCTCCACGGTGGAGGCGGTGGCATTGGGCCGCGCCACCTCGACCAGCACCGGGTCATGCAGGTAGCTGTTGGCCAGCTTCTTGATCTCGGGGCTGAAGGTGGCCGAGAACAGCAGGGTCTGGCGGTTGCCCTTGGGCAGATAGCTGAGGATGCGCTGCAGATCGGGCAGGAAGCCGATGTCGAGCATGCGGTCGGCCTCGTCGAGCACCACGTACTCGACCTGGTTGAGCACGCAGTTCTTGGCCTCGATGTGGTCAAGCAGCCGGCCCGGGGTGGCGATCAGGATCTCGACGCCGCGCTTCAGTTCGGCCGTCTGCGGCTTCATGTCGACGCCGCCAAAGACCACCGCGGCGCGCAGGCCGGTGTGCTTGCAGTAGGCCTTGACGTTGTTGGCCACCTGGTCGGCCAGCTCGCGGGTGGGCGCCAGCACCAGCGCGCGCACCGGATGCCGGGCGGGCGAGGCGCTGGTGTTCTCGTGCCGCATCATCTTCTGCAGCAGCGGGATCGAGAAGGCCGCGGTCTTGCCGGTGCCGGTCTGGGCGGCGCCCATCACGTCGCGGCCGGACAGCACGATGGGGATGGCCTTGGCCTGGATCGGCGTCATCGTCGCGTAGCCCTGGTCGTCGACGGCGCGCAGCAGCTTGGCGTCCAGCGGCAGGGTGTCGAAACGGGCGGGGGGCGCGGACTCGGTCGGGGTCGCGGGGCTGGCCTGGTCGGCCTGAGATTCAGGGTTCATGTCCCCCAATTATCGCCGCTTGGCCGGATCGTGCGTGTTTACACTGGCTTGACGCCCCACTTCCCGGGCGCCCAGCCACCGCATCCAGACGGGAGTTGTCGACGTGTCTACCCCTCGCAAGGGCATCATCCTGGCCGGCGGCTCCGGCACCCGGCTGCACCCGGCCACGCTGGCGATCAGCAAGCAACTGATCCCGGTGTACGACAAACCGATGGTGTATTACCCGCTGTCCGCGCTGCTGCTGGCCGGCATCCGCGAGATCCTTCTGATCAGCACGCCACAGGACACGCCGCGCTTCCAGCAGCTGCTGGGCGACGGCAGCGCCTGGGGCCTGTCGCTGCAGTACGCGGTGCAGCCCAGCCCGGACGGCCTGGCCCAGGCTTTCCTGATCGGCGAACACTTCCTGGGCGATGCCCGCAGCGCACTGGTGCTGGGCGACAACATCTTCTTCGGCCACGACCTGGGTCGCCGGGTCGAGGCCGCAGCGCGCCAGGAACGCGGCGCCACAGTCTTCGCCTACCCGGTGACCGACCCCGAACGCTACGGCGTGGTCGAGTTCGACCGCGACGGCCGCGCCGTGAGCCTGGAGGAAAAGCCGCGCCAGCCGCGCAGCCGATTCGCCGTGACCGGCCTGTACTTCTATGACACCCAGGTGGTCGAGCGCGCCAAGGCGCTGCGGCCCAGCGCCCGCGGCGAGCTGGAGATCACCGACCTCAACCGCGTCTACCTGGAGGCGGGCGAGCTGGATGTGCAGCGCTTCGGCCGTGGCGACGCCTGGCTGGACACCGGCACCCACGACAGCCTGCTGGAGGCCAGCGCCTTCGTGCAGACGCTGGAGAAGCGCCAGGGCCTGAAGGTCTGCTGCCCCGAGGAGATCTGCTGGCGCCAGGGCTGGATCAGCGACGCCCAGCTGGAAGCGCTGGCCGCCCCGCTGGCCAAGAGCGGCTACGGACAATACCTGCAGCAGATCATCAAGGAACGCGTCTACTGACGCCCCAGCCCATCCCCATGATCCTCGTCACTGGCGGCGCCGGCTTCATCGGCAGCAACTTCGTCCTGGACTGGCTCGCGCAGAGCGATGAGCCGGTCGTCAACCTCGACGCCCTCACCTACGCCGGCAACCGCGCCAACCTGGCCTCGCTGGACGGCGATGCGCGCCACGTCTTCGTGCACGGCGACATCGGCGATCGCGCGCTGGTCGATGGCCTGCTGGCCACGCACCGCCCGCGGGCCATCGTCCACTTCGCGGCCGAGAGCCATGTGGACCGCAGCATCCATGGCCCCGGCGCCTTCGTGAAGACCAATGTCGAGGGCACCTTCACCCTGCTCGAGGCCGCGCGGGGTTTCTGGAACACGCTGGATGCTGCCGAGAAGGCCGCCTTCCGCTTCCACCACGTCAGCACCGACGAGGTCTATGGCTCCTTGAAGCCCACCGACCCGCCGTTTGCCGAGACGAACGCCTACGAGCCCAACAGCCCCTACAGCGCCAGCAAGGCCGCCAGCGACCACCTGGTGCGGGCCTGGCACCACACCTACGGCCTGCCGGTGCTGACCACCAACTGCAGCAACAACTACGGGCCCTACCACTTCCCCGAGAAGCTGATCCCGCTGATGATCGTCAACGCGCTGGCCGGCAAGCCGCTGCCGGTGTACGGTGACGGCCGGCAGATCCGCGACTGGCTGTACGTGAAGGACCACTGCAGCGGCATCCGCGCGGTGCTGGCCGGCGGCCGCGTGGGCGAGACCTACAACATCGGCGGCTGGAACGAGATGGCCAACATCGACATCGTCCACACGGTGTGCGCGCTGCTCGATGAGTTGCGCCCGGACCCGGCCGGCGCCTACGCCCGGCTGATCACCCATGTGACCGACCGCCCCGGCCACGACCGCCGCTACGCGATCGATGCGCGCAAGATCGAGCGCGAACTGGGCTGGCGCCCGGCCGAGACCTTCGCCACCGGCATCCGCAAGACGGTGCAGTGGTACCTGGACAACGCGGCCTGGGTGGCCGATGTGCAAAGCGGTGCCTACCAGGACTGGATCGGCACCCACTACAGCGCGCGATGAAGATCCTCCTGCTGGGACCGAACGGCCAGGTCGGCTGGGAGCTGCAGCGCGCGCTGGCGCCGCTGGGCGAGCTCATCGCCCCCGGGCGCGGCCACGCCACACTGCATGGTGACCTCAGCCAGCCCGAGGCCCTGGCCGCCACGTTGCGCACCGTGCGCCCCGACGTGATCGTCAATGCCGCCGCCCACACTGCGGTCGACAAAGCCGAGAGCGAGCCCGCACTGGCTCAGGCGATCAATGCCGACGCCCCCGGCGTGCTGGCCCGTGAAGCCGCCGCGCTGGGCGCCACGCTGCTGCACTACAGCACCGACTACGTCTTTGACGGCAGCGGCCACGCGCCGCGCGATGAGGACGCCGCCACCGCCCCCTTGAGCGTCTACGGCCGCAGCAAGCTGGGCGGCGAACAGCAGATCCAGGCCAGCGGCTGCCGCCACCTGATCCTGCGCACCAGCTGGGTCTACGCGGCGCGCGGCGGCAACTTCGCCAGGACCATGCTGCGCCTGGCCGCCGAGCGCGACGCGCTGAACGTGATCGACGACCAGATCGGCGCGCCCACCGGGGCCGAGCTGCTGGCCGACGTCAGCGCGCACGCGCTGCGCGCGCTGCGGCAGCGGCCCGAGCTGGCGGGTCTGTACCACTGCGTGGCCGGCGGCGAGGTCAGCTGGCACGGCTACGCGCAGCATGTGATCGCGTGGGCCCGCGCCCAGGGCCGACCGGTGAAGGTGGCGCCCGAGGCGATCCGCCCCATCCCCACCAGCCAGTACCCCACGCCGGCACAGCGGCCGCTGAACTCGCGGCTGGGCACGCGCCGCCTGCAGCAGGCCTTCGGCCTGGTGCTGCCGCACTGGCAGGCCGGGGTGGACCGGATGCTGGCCGAGCTGCCCTGATCAGCCGGCGCGCGTGGCGCGCCAGGCCTCGGCCTGCAGGCCGTAGCAGTGCACGTCCTGTCGCTGGCCGTCAGCGCCGACGTACGGCTGCGGCAGCACGCCCTCGGGCTGGAAGCCCAGCGCCTCATGAAAGCGCAGCGACGCCTGGTTGCCCTGCAGCACCTGGCCGCGGATCTTGTGCACCTGCTCGACCTCGAAGAGTTCGGCCAGCGTGGCCGCGCCCATCGCCCGGCCGGTGCCGCGCGGCGCATCCGGCGCGGCGTAGAAGCCCCATTCGCACACCCCGCCCGGCTGCACCCCGCTGAGGTGCATGAAGCCCTGGGGCACGCCGTCGCGCTCGAACAGGTAGAGGCGCCGGGTGGCGTCGGCCTGCTGGCGCTGGAACCACTGCGCATGCTCGTCGGCCGTGATCTCGTGGGTGGTGAACATGTGCTGGCGCACCGCGGGGTGGTTGCGCCAGGCGCGCACCAGCGGCAGGTCCTCGGCCCGCAGCGGCCGCAAGCGCTCAGTGCTCACGGCGGGGCCCTTCGTCCAGCAGGGCCTGCACCACGCGCGCGGCCCCCAGGCCATCGCACAGCGCCGCCGCCGCCCGCGACAGGGCCTGCAGGCGCAACGGCTCGGACAGCGCCTGCAGCGCCGGCACCAGCGTCTGCGGCAGCTCTTCAGGCCCGCCCAGCGACAGTGCCGCGCCCTGGGCCGCCAGGGCCCGGGCGCCCGGCACCTGGTTGTCGGCCAGCACCAGCAGCAGCGTGGGCAGACCCAGGCAGCAGCGCTCCCAGGCGCTGCCGCCGGCTGCGCCCAGCGCCAGGTCGGCGCTGGCCAGCAGGCTGGCCATGTCGGGTTCGTTCAGGCGCAGCTCGGTGGGAAGCGGCAACGCGGCCAGTGCCTGGCGCACCTGCGCCAGTGTCTGGGCCTGCGGCCCCAGCACCACGGTGACGCGCGCCAGCGGCAGCGCCGGTGCCGCTGCCAGCGCGGCCAGGCAGCGTGCGGTGGCACCGCCCGGGTCGGAGCCGCCCATGCTGATCACCAGGTGGCGCAGCTCGCCGTTCGCCCTGCGCGCCAGGCTGTCTGTCCGCCGCACTGCAAACTCGGGCCGCAGCAGCGCATGGGCTGGCCCGATCAGGCGGCGCGCCTGGGCAGGCACCAGAGCGTCGTAATCGGTGGCCTGCCGACCCAGGTTCTGGTCCAGCAGCAGGTCCACGTCGTGCACCCGATCGGCCAGGTCGTCGATCACCGCCACCCGCGCGGCCGGCCCGCGCCAGGGGCGCTCCCAGTCGGCCGCCAGGCCGTAGTGGTCCACCAACGCCCAGTCCAGCGGTGTCGCACCACGCCAGTCGGCGCTGGCCTGCAAGGTCTGCAGCGCATCCTGCGCTGGCGCGGCCGCTTCGGGCGGCAGCAGGCGCAGGCCGTGGCCCCGCGCGACGACGAGATCCCCCAGGTGGCCGGGCGCTTCACGGCAGACGAACAGCGCTTCGCCGCCGCGCTCGCGCCAGGCGTTGGCCAGCGTCAGCGTGCGCATCACATGGCCGGCGCCCAGCGTGGTCGAGGCATCGGCCCGGACCAGCAGGCGTCGGCCGCGCGCGTCCATCAGCCCAGCAGGCGGCGCAGCGCGGCGATGACCGTGCCCTGCTCGGCCTCGGTGAGGGTGGGGAACATCGGCAGCGACACCGCGTTGGCGTAGTAGGCCTCGGCCACCGGGAAATCGCCGCGGGCAAAGCCCAGGCGGCGGTAGTGCGGCTGGGTGTGCACCGGGATGTAGTGCACGTTGACGCCGATGCCCGCGGCGCGCAGTCCGTCGAACAGCGCACGGCGGCTGACGGCGGTGCGCGACGGATCGACCTGGATGGGGTAGAGGTGCAGCGCCGAGTGGGCGTCGGGCGACTGCCAGGGGGTGATCAGCGGCAGGCTGGCCAGTTCGGCGTCGTAGCGCTGCGCAATGGCGTGGCGGCGCGCCACCGAGCCCTCCAATTGGCTCAGCTGCGAGTGGCCCAGCGCCGCCTGCAGGTCGGTCAGACGGTAGTTGTAGCCCAGGTCGATCTGCTGGTAGTCCCAGCCGCCTTCCGGGGCGCCGTCCATCTGCGCCGGGTCGCGGGTGATGCCGTGGCTGCGCAGCCGCTCCATGGCCTGTGCCAGCGCCGGATCATGGGTCATCGCCATGCCGCCCTCGGCGGTGGTGATGATCTTGACCGGGTGGAAGCTGAAGACGGTGATGTCGCTGTAGCGGCAGTTGCCCACCGGCTGACCGAGGTAGCTGCCGCCCACCGCGTGCGAGGCATCCTCGATGATGCGAAAGCCGTAGCGCTGGCCCAGCGCGCGGATGGCCGCCATGTCGCAGCTCTGACCGGCAAAGTGCACCGGCACCACCACCTTGGGCAGCGTGCCGCTGGCCTGTGCGGCCCGCAGCTTGGCCTCCAGCGCGACCACGTCCATGTTGTAGCTGCGGGGGTCGATGTCGACGAAATCGACCGTCGCGCCGCAGTACAGGCCGCAGTTGGCCGAGGCGACGAAGGTGATCGGGCTGGTCCAGAGCCGGTCGCCCGGGCCCAGACCCAGCGCCATGCAGGCCACATGCAGCGCGGCGGTGGCGTTGCACATCGCCACGCCATGGCGCGCGCCCACGCGCTCGGCCAGCGCCTGCTCGAAGCGGGGAATCGCCGGGCCCTGGGTGATCCAGTCGGAGCGCAGCGCCTCGACGACGGCGGCAACGTCGGCGTCGGTGATGTTCTGGCGGCCGTAGGGGATCATCAGATGTTGCCGATCTTGTGGGCGTTGGCAGCCACCCATTCGCGCAGCTGCTCGATGCTCATCCACTCGCTGTTGTTGTCGCTGGCGTACTCGAAGCCCTCGGGCACCTTGACACCGTCCTTGATGCGCTCGCTGGTGGTGTCCCAGTTGTGGATGGCGGGCAGGATCTTGAAGTGCTCCGGGTACTCGTAGGTGTAGAACGAGTCCTCGGGGCTGATCATCTGCTCGTGCAGCTTCTCGCCCGGGCGGATGCCGACCACCTTTTGCGTGGCTTCGGGCGCCACCGCGGTGGCCAGGTCGGTGACCTTCATCGAGGGGATCTTCTTGACGTAGATCTCGCCGCCCACCATGTCCTCGAAGGCGTGCCAGACCAGCTCCACGCCCTGCTCCAGCGAGATCATGAAGCGGGTCATGCGGTCGTCGGTGATCGGCAGCTCGCCCTTGTCGCGGATCGACAGGAAGAAGGGGATCACCGAGCCGCGCGAGCCCATCACGTTGCCGTAGCGCACGACCGCAAAGCGGGTGTCGTGGCCGCCGGCGTAGGAGTTGCCGGCGACGAACAGCTTGTCCGAGGCCAGCTTGGTGGCGCCATACAGGTTGACCGGGCTGGAGGCCTTGTCGGTGGACAGCGCCACCACGCGGCGCACACCGCGGTCGATGCAGGCGTCGATCAGGTGCATCGCGCCCAGCACATTGGTCTTGACGCACTCGAAGGGGTTGTACTCGGCGGTGGGGACGATCTTGGTGGCGGCGGCGTGCACGACCAGGTCCACGCCGTCGAGCGCGCGGTACAGGCGCTCGCGGTCACGCACATCACCGATGAAGAAGCGCACGCGCGGATCGCCCTGGAACTTCTTGGCCATGTCCCATTGCTTCATCTCGTCGCGCGAGTAGATGATGATCTTCTTCGGGTTGTACTTGGCCAGGGTCATCGGCACGAAGGTGTTGCCGAAGGAGCCGGTACCGCCGGTGACGAGAATGGTCTGGTTGCTGAGCATGGTGTTGACGGGGACTGAAGAGGGGATTATCTCGCTGCCGCCTCGGGCGGCCGGGGCGAGGATCAGCGGCGGAAGATCAGCCAGCGCGGCGTGCGGAAGGTCACGATGCGCGAATACAGCGCCACGTAGATCAGGGCAAAGGTGACCAGCAGCGCCGCCTGGATGGCCGAGCTGTGCCAGCTCAGCACCGCCGGCGCCAGGGGCAGCGAGCACAGCACCCACAGATAGGGCGAAGTCAGGGAATTGCGGCGGGTGCGCTGGCGCGGGTCCTGGCTGCCCACCGCCCAGCGCATCAGGCGCTTGAAGACCAGGGAGTGCAGGTGCACGCCATCCGGGTGGCTGGCATGGTGGCCACGCACCACCACCCGGCGGTAGATCGAGAACAGGGTCTCGAAGACCGGGTAGATGCACACCACCAGCGGGAACAGCGGCGAGACCTGCTGGTTGCGCACGATCAGCAGCACGCCCAGCTCGGCCACGAAGAAGCCCAGGAAGTAGGCGCCGCCGTCGCCCAGGAAGATCTGGCCGGCCGGGTAGTTCCACAGGAAGAAGCCCAGCACGGCGCCAATGCCCGCCACGGCCAGGTAGACCAGTTCCTGGTCGCCCACCTGGAAGGCCACGTAGGCGATGGCGGCCAGCATCAGCATCGAGCACATCGAGGCCAGTCCATTGAAGCCGTCGATGATGTTGACCGCGTTGGCAATGCCCGCCACGGCCGGGATGGTCAGCACGGCGGCGCCCACGGTGGACGCGGCCACCCAGTCCAGGCCAGGGATGTCGGTGCGCCGCACCAGCGCATCGACCAGCACGGCCGCGAGTGCCGCCGACGCGGCAGTGGCCAGCAGCCGACGCAAGGGGCTGACCGACTTGAGCAGGTCTTCGATGAAACCGGCGGCAAAGGCCGGCACCGCAGCCATCATCAGCAAGGCGCCGAACGACCATCCCGGGCCCCCGCGCCAGTCGAGCAGCACCACCGCTGCCAGCACGCCACCGAAGATGCCCAGCCCGCCGATGCGGGGCACCGGTTCAGCGTGGATCTTCTGCGGGCCCGACAGGTCGTTGTCGTGCGACAGGTGCGCAAAATGCCGTGACGATCTCACCGCGATAAGGGTCAGGACCCAGGCCACCGTGAAAGATGTCAACAGGATCTCCATCCCGCCATCTTACCGCCGCCCCTGAGGGTCGCCCCCTACAATGGCCGGCTCGACCCGTCGGCGCGGGCCGCGCGCCAGCGCGAACCGTGCGGACCGCCTGGGTGCTGCGGCGCCCTGGCGACGCGGTCCTGGACGTGACCACTTTCAGAAGACGATGCGCCTGCCCTCTCACCTCGCCCCCGTCGTCCAGCGTGCGCTGCCGCTGATCCTCTCGGCTCTGCTGGGACTGGCTTCGCCGGTGTTGCAGGCCCAGTCCAACAATTCGCTGAACAACAACCTGGGGCTGCCGGTGGTCACCGGCAACACCGGGGGCTACGCCGGCCAGGTGCTGGGCAACAACGGCAACAACACCACGGGCTCGACCACCGGCGTCTACGGCAACCAGACCGGCACGGTCGGCGGCTACGGCCAGGGCAACACGATGGGCATGCCTCAGATGCAGGTCCCGCCCTCCAGCATGCAGCCGCTCGACCCGCGCCTGCAAGGCCGTCCCGGCGGTCTGCGCACCCTGCAGAACCCAGGCCAGCAGCAGCGGCTGCAGGGCCTGCCCGGCCAGATCTGGCAGCCGGAGGCGGTGCCTTACGTGCCCGGCGAGTTCGAACAGTACGTGCAGCGCCTGGCGATGCCGGTGATGGTGCGCCGCCTGGGCGCCGAGCTGATGCAGCCCGACCTGGGCGCCACCGATCCCTCGCCGGTGGTGCCGGCCGACTATGTGGTGGTGCCGGGCGACGAGCTGGCGATCACCGTCTGGGGGTCGGTCGATGTCGATACCCGCGTGCAGGTGGACCGCTCAGGCCGCATCACGCTGCCGCGCGCCGGCAGCGTGATGGTTGCCGGCACCCGCTACAGCGAACTGCCGGCACTGCTGAACCGCCAGCTGGCCAAGGTCTTCCGCAACTTCAACCTCAATGTGTCGCTGGGCCAGCTGCGCGGCATGCGGGTCTACCTGACCGGCTTCGTGGCCCGCCCCGGCAGCTATGTGGTCAGTGGCCTGTCCACGGTCTCGTCGGCACTGATCCAGGCGGGCGGCCCCACCGCGGCCGGCAGCTTCCGCCGCATCGAGCTGCGCCGCAAGGGCCAGGCACCGATGCCCTTCGACCTGTATGACCTGCTGGTCAGCGGCGACCGCCGCGCCGACCAGGTGCTGCAGCCGGACGATGTGGTGCATGTGCTGCCGGTCGGCCCCCAGGTGGCGCTGCTGGGCAGTGTGAACCTGCCGGCGGTGGTCGAGCTCAAGCCCGGCGAGACGCTGGACAACGCGCTGAAGATGGTCGGTGGCCTGTCCTCGGTGGCGGACGCCAACCGCCTGTCGATCGAGCCGCTGGACGACCGCAACGGCGCCCGCGTCTTCGAGGTGCCGCTGTCCGAGGCCGCGCGTCGCCCGCTGGGCCGCGGCGACATCGTCACGGTGCACAGCGCGGTGGATCCGCGCCAGCCCACGGTGCGGCAGAACAAGCGCGTCGTGATCGAGGGCGAGGTGCTGCGTCCCGGCGTGTATGTGCTGCCGGCCGCCAGCAGCCTGGACGACCTCATCAAGCTGGCCGGCGGCTTCACCGGCAACGCCTATGTGTTCGGCGCGCAGTTCACCCGCGAAACCGTGCGCCAGGCGCAGATGATCAACTACGAGCGCGTGCTGCGCGACCTCGAGGTCGACATCACCCGCGCCAGCTCCACCCAGCGCATCGCCAGCAGCGACGAGGTCAAGGCCCAGGAAGCCCGGGCCGACGCTGCGGCGCGCCTGGTCGAGAAGATGCGCAACCTGCAGCCCGACGGCCGCCTGGTGCTGCAGATGGCGCCCGACAGCGCCGCGCTGCCGCCGATGCAGCTGGAAGACGGCGACCGCCTGTACGTGCCGGCCCGCCCGACCTCGGTGGGGGTGTTCGGCAGCGTCTTCAACACGGGCAACTTCGTCTACGACGGCAGCCGCAACCTGGGCGACTACCTGCAGATGGCCGGCGGCCCCACCCGGGGCGCTGACAAGGACGCCGTCTTCGTGCTGCGCGCCAATGGCAGCGTGGTCAGCAACCTGCAGGGCGCGGGCTGGTTCAGCAGCGGCCCGCTGGCCGGCATGACCGCCCTGCCCGGTGACACGCTGTTCGTGCCCGAGGAAATGAACAAGACCACGCGCCTGCAGGACGCCAAGGACTGGACCCAGATCCTGTACCAGCTGGGCCTGGGCCTGGCCGGTCTGCGGTCCGCCACCAATTGAGCGAGGTTCCGATGACATCGCCGCTGCGCCGCCGCCTGCTCACCCTGGCCCTGGCCGCGGCCTGGCCGCTGGCCGGGCGCGCGGCCTCCGCGGTGCGCAGCGTGGACGTGACCGACCTGGGCGCCGACCGCAGCGGCCAGCGCGATGCCTCGGCCGCCTTCCAGCAGGCGATCGACCAGCTCGCCGAGGGCGGCGGCGTGCTGCGCATCCCGGCCGGCACCTACCGGCTGGAGCGCAGCCTGAGCTGGACCCTGCCGGGCACCGGCCGCACCTCGGGCATCAGCTTCCAGGGCGAGGGCATGCACAGCACGGTGCTGCGCTACGTGGGGCGCAGCGGGCCCTTGCTGCGGGTGCGCGGTCTGCCGGCCCAGGGGCCGGTGAGCACCACCTTCTTCTGGGGCGGCGGCCTGCGCGCGCTGACGCTGGACGGCAGTGGTGCCGGTCCCGAATGCGACGCGCTGGAGCTGATGGGCTGGTGGTACGGCGAGATCGAGCAGTGCCGGATGATGGGCTTCGGACGCCACGGCATCCGCGCCGTGTCCGACCTGGCGATCAACCGCAACCCCGATTTCTCCGCCTCGACGATGTTCGTGCGCAGCACCTGGATCGAGCGCTGCGGCGGCTGGGGCTTCATCGACGACGGCGGCGTGCAGGTCAGCCCGGCCTGGAGCTGGGACCGCTGTGTCTTCGTGCTGTGCAAGCAGGGGGGCGCGTTCGTCCAGAGCTCCTCGCACTCCTACACCAAGTGCTCGTTCTCGGCCTGCGGCTGGCAGCACGAGAACGCCGCGCCGGCGGACCAGGCCTTCGGGCTGTACTTCGCGGGCGCCTTGACGGCCACCAGCCGGCAGTGGGTCGAGGGCTGCGAGTTCGACAACAACCTCAGCGCCCACATCGGCGCGCGCTTCCTGTCGAGCAGCAGCTTCACCAACAACCGCTTCATCTTCAACGACCGCTACCGCCTGGGCCGGCTGTGTCCGGCGGCGGGGGTCACGCTGGGCCACGGCGACGCCCGCGCCGCCGTGCGCAGCGTCGAGTTCCGCCAGAGCTTCTTCCGCTTCGACCAGGGCGGCCAGGCCGTGGGCTTCGACTGGGCCAACACGGCCAATGTGCGCGACGTCGAGGTCAGCAACAGCATCTTCGCCGACAACAGCGGCGGCAAGCTGGCCTTGCAGCGCTACCGGGGCTTTGAGGCCGCCGCGCAACGCATGGGCTACGAGATCCGCGATCGCGACGGCGACGCCTCGCGCGGCGCGCGCTGAGCGCTCAACGCCCCAGCGCGTCGGCGTAGACCGCCAGCATCGCCTGGACCGAGGCCGCCTCGGTGAAGACCGCCTCGTAGCGCCGGCGGGCCCCTTGTGCCAGCGCGGCGCGCAGCGGCTCGTCGGACAGCAGCCGGGTGCAGGCCTTGGCCAGCGCGGCGGCGTCGCCGGGCGGCACGTTCAGGCCGGACTCACCGTCCGCATTGACCCAGGGCACGCCCGAGCCCGGGATCCGCGTCGCGACGATCGGCAGGCCATGCGTCATCGCCTCGACCAGCACCACGCCGAAGGCCTCGGAGCGCTCCACCGAGGGCAGGCAGAACAGCGCGGCGCGGCGCAGCAGCGCAGCCAGTTCGGCGTCGCCCTGGCGGCCGGCCAGCAGCACGCGCTGGCCCAGGCCGGCAGCGGCGATGCGCTGGCTCAGTTCCTCGTGCAGCGGCCCGCCGCCGACGATCACCACCGCGGCGTCGGACGGCAACGCGGCCGCCGCGTCCACCAGCGTGGCAAAGCCCTTGTAGGGCACCAGCCGGCCCACGGCCAGCACCAGCCGCCGCGGGCCCAGCCAGGCCTGCACGGCCGGGTCCAGCGCGCCCGCCTGGACCGCCGGCTCCGGCACGCCGATCGGCACCACCCGCAGCCGCTGGCCAATGCCACGCAGGCTGGGTGAGCCGTCGGCATAGGCCTGCGAGGTGGCCACGACACGGTCGGCGCGCCGCAGCAAGGCGCGCTCCAGCGGCGCCAGCACCCGGCCCAGCAGACCCTTGCCCACCACGTCGCTGTGCCAGTGCACCAGCACGCGGGTGCGCCGCGGCAAGGCCAGCGCCGCCAGCGCCGCCAGCATGTTGGGCACGTGCAGGTGGACCACATCCGCCTGCCGCCCGCGGCGCCAGGCCAGCCACAGGTAGCGCAGCGACAGCGGCTGCGAAGCCGGCGCCCAGCGCACCGGCGCCCGCCAGACCTGAACGCCCTGGCCGTCCGGACCGCTGGGCAGATGGACCTTGGCAAAGCAGACCACCTCGACCTGCCAGCCCGCCTGCGCCGCACCGCGCGCCAGGCTGACGGCCACGCTTTCCATGCCGCCCATCTCGGGCGGGTAGAACTTGGCCCAGTGGACCACGCGGCCGGGACGGGGGGACAGGGACTCAGACGACATGGGCAAGCAGGCTCAGGCAGAGAAAGGCCAGCGCCGCCGGCCACCAGACGGCCGGCAGGCGCACCCCGGCGCGCCACATGCCGGCGGCCTGGCACAGGTAGTAGGCCAGCATCACGCCGGAATGGACCAGCGCATAGCGCTCCAGCGTCACGCCGCGGTCCAGCAGCCAGGCGGCCGCCAGCGGCAGCGCCAGCAGCAGGCAGGCAGCCGTCCAGCGGTTGGTGGCCGCAGCCGACCCGTGGCGGGCATTGACCAGATCGTTCAGCGCGATCGCCGACCACAGCACGCTCTGCGCCAGGATGGTCAGACCCGCCACGCGGTGGGCGGCGAACTGGGTCGAGAAGGCCGGGCCCAGCCAGTGGCCCAGCGGCCCGCTGGCCACGCCGAACACCAGCACCGCCGCGACCACCGCCCAGACCACGCTGCGCAGCGCGCGCTCCAGCGCCGCCTGCGGCAGTTCGAACAGCGCGCGAAAGCGCGCCACCATCACCACCTGGTGGGCCACGATGGGCAGGGCCGCCGCACGCGCCAGCGCGGCGTAGGCACCGGTCAGCTCGGCGCCGCCGAGCAGGCCCATGCCCAGCCGCCCCGAGGTGGTGACCACCAGCGCCAGCACACCGGCCAGCATCAGCGGCACGCTGTGGCGCAGCGCATCACGGTAGCTCTGCCGGTCGGCCGGCGGCTGGGCCCGGCGCCAGCGCGCCCCGGTGAACAGCAGCAGCGCGGCGCCATAGGCCATCATCACCGCCACCGCCCAGGGCAGGCGATCGCCGGCCGGCACCGCCAGCGCAGCGGCACCCAGCGTGGCCAGGGCCAGCACCAGCCACTGGCCGGTGTCCATGACCAGCGAGGCCTCGGCCCGCCCGGCCGACTTCAGGCGCGTGCTCCACAGGCCCTGCAGCGCCAGCGACAGCGCGAACAGCACCGCCATCGCGCCCGCGCTGACCGGCCCGACCCACCACCAGGCCACGGCCAGCGCCAGCAGCAGCCACAGCGCCAGATGCAACTGGTGCAGCAGCAGCGCCGACCAGCGGACCTGGGCGTGCTGCTGGATCAGCGCCAGCGGCACGGCGGCCGCGGTGCCCAGACCCAGCACGCTGGCCGCCAGCGAGCCGGCCGCCTGGGCGAACTCCAGCCGGCCATAGTCAGCGGCCGGCAAGGCGTTGGCGATCAGCAGCGGGGCGATGAACAGCCCGCCCCGGGCCAGCCCGAAGGCCCCCAGGTAGCGCGCCAGCCGCCACAGCCGATCCAGCCGCCCGGGCACTCAGGGCCGCCGCTTGCGGTAGACCGCCTCGACCAGGCCGGGGTCGGCCAGGCGTTCCAGGTCGGGCCGGGTGTCGGGGTCGGCCGGGCGCGCCAGGGCGCGCACCGGTGAGGACACGTACATGCCGGGCCCGGGCAGGCTCTTGGAGACCGCGGTGCCGCCGCCCACGATGACGCCGCGTCCGATGCGCACGCCCATCGAGATCAGGCAGGCCGACCCGATGTAGACGTTGTCCTCGATGATCACCTGGCCGTCGATGCGGTAGCGGTCGTGGCCCTGCTCACCGTGCACATAGCCATGGGTCCACAGCTGCGTCTGGGCGCCGGCCATCGTGCTGTAGTGGCCCAGGGCCACCGAGCAGGTGCAGTCCAGCCGGTGGTCGGCGGTGATCTTGGACAGCCGCCCCATGCGCAGCACCGAGGGGCCGCTGACCACCCCGCGCGCGGCGCGCAGCACGCGGTTGCGGTTGCCGATGCCGGCCTGTTCGGCCATGCGCAGGCTCAGCGGCCCGCTCAGCAGGTTGCCGCGGCCCAGGTAGGCGCCCTCGCGCATCGCCACGCGGCGCAGACGCACCAGGTTCAGGTGGCCGATGCGGGCCCCCGGCGCCATGTGCAGGCGCTCGGCCTGCACCCAGGCCAGGCCGATGCGGGCGCCCGCCGCCAGGCGCCAGCCCAGCAGGTTCAGCAGCGGACGCACCAGCGAGGTGGGCAGGCACAGCGCCAGCAGCGCTCTGAGGACCGAAACCATCCGCGAGCGGCTCAAGCCACGTAGAAGCGGTTGGTCCAGCGGTCCAGCCCCGGCGGCAGGCGCACGCGCGACGACGGCACCGGCTCGCGCGGGCCATAGGGCAGCGGCGACAGGCCATAGACCGCCTGGAAGATCAGTCGGGTGCCCTGGGCCACCGGCTGACCCTTGTGGATGCCGAAGGTGTCCTCCAGGAAGCCCTGGCCGGCCTGGGCGGTCATCGTCATGATGGCCTGTTCGCCGAAGACCTGGGCCACCTCTTCATCGGGGAAGCGGCGGATCTCGGCCAGACGCTCGTCGTTCGACGAAGCGCGCACATACACGTGCGGGCCGCTGTCGGCGCCGACATCGGTGAGGTAGACGAAGAGCTTGACGAAGCGCCAGTCGTCCACGTCGCGGTGGAAGAACTCGGCCTGCTGCGCGCCCAGCGCGGTGTGGTAGCTCCACCAGGCGGCCAGGTAGCCGATGCTGGGCTTGCAGCCCAGGAAGGCGGTCACCGCGGCGATGATGCGCGGGTCATTGGCCAACTGCAGCAGGTAGGGCGCGTTGAGGATGTCCTCGGCGTCGTGGTGCGCGATGTGGGCCTCGGGGTGCCGGCCCTCGCCCAGCGGCTTGAAGCGCGGGCTGCCCGGGCGGTAGGGGTCGTGGGCGTCCAGGCCCTCGAAGTAGCTGCGCAGTTCCTGGCACTGCGCGGGCGTGAACAGCTCACCCAGCATGAAGATGCCGTCCTGGCGCAGCGCCTGCGCTGCCGCTGCGGCGGCGGCATCGGTGGCGGTGCCGGCCGGGCGGCGGCGCGCCATGCGGTCGGCCAGCCAGTTGCGGGTGCGCGGCGACATGAAGCGTCGCTGGACATAGAAGCCCCACCAGCGGGAATCGGACAGCACCATCTTCAGGCGCTTGAGCTTGCGGGCGATCATGCGCGGGATTCCTTTGCAGAGAGTTCGTCGATCGTGGACAGCACCCGGGCCGGCACGCCCCCGAGCACCGAGCGCGGCGGGCAGCTGCGTGTGACCACGGCGCCGGCGGCGATCACCGAATGGGCCCCGATGGTCACGCCACCCAGCACCAGGGCTCGGGCGCCGATCCAGACGCCCTCCTCGATGACGATGGGTGCCGAGCGGTGGGTGTAGGGCGGCTGCAGCGCGCTGAAGTCCAGGCCGGCGGTCTCGATCATCACCTCGCGCGACAGGCGCACGCGGTGGCCGATCGTCACCGGGCTGTGCGCGCCGATCGACACATTGGTGCCGATCACCACGCCATCCCCCAGCGTCAGGCGTTCGGGGTATTTCAGGTCGGCGTTCCAGTGGCACACACAGCCCTGGCCGCGTTGCGGCACCAGCGCCGCGAAGCGCATCCGCCCCCACAGCCACAGCCCGCGCCGCGCCAGCCGGTCCAGGCCCAGCACCAGCCAGCGCAAGGGCGCGCGGCCCCACAGGGCACGTTCGAGTTGCAGCAGCAGCGCCTTCATCCCGCGATTGTTCCCGACGCCCTCAGGCGCTTCCTTGCGCCACGGCAGACGGCAGTGGCGCCGCGCTTCGGCGATGGCGCCCGAACAACAGCGCCACCAGCACGAAGGCGTTGACGATGTACATGCCCTGGGCGCTGACCAGCAGGTTCACCACCGGCATGAAGAAGACCACCACGCACAGGTAGGCGTACAGCGGCATCACCGCGATGCGGCCCTCGCGCGCCCACTGCCCGCAGCGCTTGGCCAGCATGCCCAGCAGCATCGTGAACAGCGGCCCGCCCCAGGCGAAATCGGCCCACAGCGGCCCGAAGAAGGTGGTGAACACCCCCGTGCGGTAGTAGATGTCGTTGGTGCCGAAGTCCGGGTAGGTGATCAGCTTGAAGATGCTGGCCGCCTTGATGTAGGGCGCAAAGTGCTGCGTGCCCAGCGTGAACACCTGGGCATCGGGCCGGGTCCACAGCAGGCTGAACTCGTAGACGCCGTGCAGGTAGTACTGGCTCAGCGGCAGCAGCGCAGCCAGCGAGCGGCCGGCCAGACCGTTCTCGCCGATCAGCAGCAAGGCGGTCTTGTTGGGCGTCAGCACATAGCCGTAGGCGGAGTTCAGGATGCTGAAGATGATGTCCATGTCCATCTGGCCCAGACGCGACATGAAGGCGGCCACCGAGATGCCCAGCAGGGCCGTGAAGCCGATCAGCAGCGGCCGCACCAGCCGCGCGTGCAGCGGCTGGCCCTGGTACAGCACGCAGGCGGCCGACAGGTACATCATGCTCAGCGCCACCAGCATCTGCGAGCGCGACAGCAGGATCAGCGCGTCCACCGCCGGCAGCACGAAGGCGGCGATCGCCAGCGGGCGCGCCCAGCCGGGCAGGCCGCTGTCGCGGTGCCGCGCCCACCACAGCATCAGCGGCACGTAGCAGAACGGGTACAGCACGCCGCCCACCGCCGCCAGCGGGCCGGCCTCGGCATCGGCGAGCAGCTCGCGCGACTCCATGGCGTCGACGGTCAGGTCGATGCCGCGGATGAAGAACTTGTCGTACAGGCGCAGCGCCATGCCGGCCACGCCGATCAGCAGCACCAGCCAGAACGCGCGCGCACCGAACTGGCGCCGACGCTGCGGCGCGATGACGCGCTTGAGCCGGCCGCTCAGCGCCAGACAGCCCAGCCAGAAACCGGCGTAGCCGGCGGCCATGTAGGCCATCGGCTGCCAGGCCAGCGGGAACACCTGGTCCAGCGGCGCGATCAGCCACAGCAGCAGCCAGACCAGCAGGCCGGCCAGTGCGACGCGCTCGGGGTGGAACAGCATCGGTGCCCGTCCGGCGCGGCCTCAGTCCTCGCGCGGAACCAGCAGGTCCCAGGTGCAGGGCGTGCCGCGCTCGGCATCGCGCGCGATGCGCTGCCCCATCAGCGAGGCCAGGAACTTGGGCGGCAGGCCGAAGCCGGGCCGCACGGCGCGCAGGTTGCGCGGCGTGAAGACCTCACCGGCCAACATGTCCTCGGCCACGTACAGCGAGCGGCGGAAGGCGCGTGATTTCTCTTCGGCCTGGGTGCCGCCGTAGCGCACCTCACCGACCGACAGCCAGGCCCGCTCGGACTCGGTGCGCAGCAGCCGGAATTCCTCGGGCTCCATCGAGAAGGCCGAATCGACGCCGCCGTCGGCGCGGCGCAGCGTGAAGTGCTTTTCGATCAGCACCGCCCCCAGCGCCACCGAGGCCACCGACACGCCGCAGCCCATCGTGTGGTCGGACAGGCCGACGGGGCAGCCAAAGGTCTGCCGCATGTGCGGGATGGTCAGGATGTTGGTGTTCTCCGGCGTGGCCGGGTAGGTGCTGGTGCACTTGAGCAGCACGATCTGGGTGGCGCCGGCCTCGCGCGCGCAGCGCACCGCGTCATCGATCTCGGCCACGCTGGCCATGCCGGTGGAGATGATCATCGGCTTGCCGGTTCGCGCCACGCGGGCGATCAGCGGCAGATCGGTCATCTCGAAGGAGGCGATCTTGTAGGCCGGCACGCCCAGCGTTTCCAGGAAATCGACCGCGGTCTCATCAAACGGGCTGCTGAAGCAGTGCAGGCCGTGGCTGGCCGCGCGGGCCATGATGGGCGCGTGCCACTCCCAGGGCGTGTGGGCCTCGTCGTAGAGCTCGTAGAGCTGGCGGCCGGCCCACAGGCTCTTCGGGTCCTCGATGACGAAGCCGGGCTTGCGGCAGTCCAGCGTCATCGTCTGCGCGGTGTAGGTCTGCAGCTTGATCGCGTCGGCGCCGGCCTGGGCGGCGGCATCGACGATCTCCAGCGCCCGCTCCAGCGACTGGTTGTGGTTGCCCGACATCTCGGCGATCAGGTAGGGCCGGTGTCCGGCGCCGACCAGGCGCTCGCCGATGCGGATGTCCTGCTGGCTCATGCGTGGGTCTCCCGTGCGCTCAGCGCACCTTGAACAGCGGCACCAGCGGCTCGCAGCGCAGGCTCTGGCGCAGCGTGCCGGCATCGAGCGTGCGCCCGATCATCGGCAGGATGTCGCCATAGGCGGCCAGCAGGGCCTGCACATCGGCCTCGCTGTGGGCGTAGCTGATGTTGTGCGTGCCCACCGACAGGAAACCGCGCTGGTGCAGCTCCTGCATCAGCAGGGTCTTGATCTCGAAGCTGGTGGCGCCGCGGGCGTCCTTGAGCATCAGGAAGCTCCAGCTGGGGTGGCCGGCCATCGAGAAGATGTCGCCCAGACCGGCCGACTCGATCACCTGGCGGGTGCCGTCGATCACTGCCCGGCCGCGCGCCTCGATGGTCTGCACCACCGGCTCGTTCTTCAGCTTGGTCAGCGTGGCCTTGGCCGCCGCCAGCGACAGCGCCTCGCCGCCGAAGGTGAAGGAGAAGAAGATCTCCTCCATCAGCTTCATCACGTCGGCCCGGCCGGCCACGGCCGACACCGGGTAGCCGTTGGCCAGGCCCTTGCCGAAGGTGGCCAGGTCGGGGGTGACGCCGAACAACTGCTGCGCGCCGCCGTTGGCATAGCGGAAACCGGTGATCGTCTCGTCGAACACCAGCAGCGCGCCATGCGCATGGGCCAGCGCCTTGACGCCCTCGAGGAAGCCGGGCTGCGGCTCGGCCACGTTCATCGGCTCGAGGATGACCGCGGCGAACTCGCCCGGGTGCGCCTTGAGCAGGGTCTCGAGCGACTCGAGGTTGTTGTAGGTGAAGGTGTGGGTCAGCTCGCGCGTGGCCTGGGGCACGCCGCGGTTGCGCGCGGTCGAGCCGATGTACCAGTCCTGCCAGCCGTGGTAGCCGCTGACCGCCACGCGGTCGCGCTCGGTCCAGGCGCGGGCCAGGCGGATCGCGCCGGAGGTGGCGTCGGAGCCGTTCTTGCCGAAGCGGACCATCTCGGCGCAGGGCACCATCTCGCAGATCAGCTCGGCCACCTCGGCTTCCAGCGGGTGCGGCAGCGAGAAGATCACGCCGGATTCGTCGAGCTGGGTGCGCACCGCATTCGTCACGTCCGGGTCCTGGTAGCCCAGGGTCACCGAGCACAGGCTGCTGACGAAGTCGATGTACTCGTTGCCGTCCAGATCCCACACCCGCGAGCCCTGGCCGCGGGTGATGAAATAGGGCGACACGCCGTGCGGGTACTGGGTGCGGCTCTTGCTGAAGGTCTGGCTGCCCAGGGGGATGGTGCGCTGGGCGCGTTCAAGAAAGGCTTCGGAGCGCTGGAAGGATTTCATGGCGGTCTCTCGGGGTCCGGAGGAAAGGGGGCGGGCGGAGCAGCCGGTCAGGCGGCGGCGTCGTCGCGCAGGCTCTTGAGGTAGCCCTCGTTGCGTTGGTGGTCCTGGCCGCGCTGCACGCCGTGGCGTTCGATCGCGCGGTACAGATCGAAGCGGTCGAAGCCGGTGGGCGAGGTGGCGCCCACCGCGGCCAGCAGCGCCTCGACATGCGCCAGGTCGTCCGGGTGGTCGACGGTCCAGCGCATCGACGACAGGTCGGCAAAGGCGCTGATCGACCGTGCCGGAAAGCGCTGCACCTCGCGGCGGATGAAGGGGGTGACGTGCTCGCGGTCGGAGGGCAGCGTGGCCTCGGCGGCGGCGGCGGCCAGGGCCTCGATGCGCATCGCCTCGACATCCAGGCCGTCGGGGAAGCTGGCCGGCACCGCATTGGTGGCGTAGGCGGCGCTGCCCTCGATGACCAGCGCAGCCACGCGGTCGATCAGTTCGGGGTCGATCAGCGGGCAGTCGCCGGTCAGGCGCAGCACCACGTCGGCGCCGGCATGGCTCGCCGCCTGATGGAAGCGCGCCAGCACATCGGCCAACGGACCGCGGAAGCATTCGATGCCGTGCGCCGCCAGCACCTCGGCCAGCGGATCGTCGCTGGCGTCGACGCTGGTGGCGACGATCAGCCGGTCGACGCAGCGCGCCTGGCGCACGCGCTGCGCCATGAAGACGATGGACGGCAGGCCCAGCAGGGGCTTGAGCACCTTGCCGGGCAGCCGGCTGCTGGACATGCGGGCCTGGATGATGGCGACTGTGGTCATGGCGTGGGGCCGTCGGGCGACGGCGCGGGCTCGTGGGTGCGCAGCCAGGCCAGCAGGCCCTGGGCAACGCGGTCGATATTGTCCTCCTCCAGACAGGCCGGGTGCGACAGCGGGTCACTGACCAGGCCGGGGAAGGAGTGGGCGATCAGCTCGGCCAGCAGGCGCGGGCCGTCACCGGGGCGGCCCAGACCCGCCGCCGGGTCGGCCAGCAGGCGCTCGACCGCCTGTTCAGGCGACTCGGCATGGCAATGCGGGAACAGCTGTTCGATCACCGGGTGGCGCAGCGACAGGCAGCGGCCCTTGCCGAACACCGCCTCCAGGCCCACGGTGCCACTGACGGTGACCGCGCCCAGGCTCATCCGGTGCGCCTCGGGCATCGGCAGGTCCAGCGGCAGCAGGCACAGGCGCGGCTCGCGCGCGGCCAGCGCCAGCAGCGCATCGCTCAGCTCGTACTTCGATTTCGGGTTGGCCTTCAGCGCCAGCGTGTGCGTGGCCGGCAGGGCCGCCAACAGGCGCTGCACCAGCGCCAGCTGGTCCGAGTAGGGGCGACCCCAGACATCGATGTTGGCCTCGGGCTGCAATTGCAGCGGATACAGCAGCGTGGTCGACGGATCGGACGGCCGACGGGCCAGCGCCTGCCAGCGCAGCAGCAGCCCCTTCACCCCCCGCGACAGGCGCCACTTGAGGGCCAGGGATGGCGTGTTGTAGCGCTCGCCCTGCAGCCGGGCCCACCAGACGCGGCCCCGGGTGGCTGCCCATTGGACGCGGCGCCAGGCACGCTCGGCCGTCCCGGGGCGGCGCATGTAGAAGGGCAGCTCCCGGTTGCTGGCGATGCGCTCGGCCAGGTCAGCCAGCTGATCGGCGGGCCAGCGTTCGCCGCTGCCGGCCGCCGGCAGCTGGGTGTCGCCCTGGAACAGCGCGAAGCGGCCGGCCGGATAGCGGTTGGCACAGGGGTGGACAAAGGCGATGCCACGGGCGCGGCAGGCCTCGATGGCCAGCAGTTCGTGGAACAAGGTGCACTCGCCCACCACCAGGTCGGGGCGCCAGTCGTCCAGCGCGCGGGCGATCTCGGCGGCGTAGTGGTCGTAGTGGGCGCAGCCCGCGTCGAAATGCAGGCGGCCCCGCTCACGCACGAGCACAGGGTGACGCTGCAGGGCGGCGGCCTCGTCCACACGGGCCCCGATGGCGGGCCAGGGCATGCAGCGCAGCTCGTCGGCACAACCCTCGGCGCGCGGCACAAAGGCCGGGTTCTGCACCAGCCAGACCACGCGGTGGTGCTGCGCCCGCAAGCGGCGCGCCACCTGGGCCCACAGGGCCGTCTTCTCGCGGTTCTCCAGGAACAGGACGGTGCGCACGCGCCCGTGCTCAGCTGCCGACATGGAATCCCGGGTTGTCAATCGTCACCACCACCTTGCCCTTGATGGTTCCCTCGTGGATGAAGGCACCGGGCAGGCGCGATTCGACCCGCCAGCCGGCCTTCTCGAAGGCCCGCACCGAGCCCTCGTTGCCCTCGACCATGCCGGCGTAGAGCTTGCGCAGGCCGAAGCGGCCGAAGGCCAGATCGGTGCCCAGGCGCACCGCCTCGGTGGCCACGCCACGGCCCCAGCAGTCGCGCTCGCCGATGACGATCGAGATCTCGGCCGTGGCATGGCGGCGGTTGATCGGGCCGATCTTCAGGTTGCCCACGTGGCAGGGCTGCGGCGCCTTCTGCTCGATCGCGTACATGAACCAGGCCTCGGACTGGAAGCCGTCCATCAGGTGGCGCAGCGCGTCGAAGGCACTGATGCCGCGCGCCTCCAGGTAGCGCGTGACCTGCTCGTCGCGGAACCAGGCCTCGTAGCGCTCACCCAGGTCGTCGGGCAGCAGCGGCCGCAGGCGGATCGGACCGCCCTGGTCCAGACCGGGGCCCAGGCGCCGCACGAACAGATTGTCTTCAGTCATCGCCATCTCCCGGGTTCGATCAGCTCCAGCGCATCGCAGCCCAGGCCGTCCCAGGCGCCCGCCGCGGGCGCCGGGGTGGTGGCCGCGGCCAGGATCTCGTCGAGCTGCGACAGGCGATCGACCCCCACCACCACCTGGGCCACCTCGGGCAGGTCGGCCACCGCATGCAGCGCGCCGGCCAGGCGCGACAGACCCAGCGCGCGGCAGCGCGCATCAAAGGCGGCCAGGACCTCGGCGTAGGCCGCCAGGTGCGGCGTCAGCGCGGCGGTGTCGGCCAGCGCAAAGCCCTGCAGGAAGGCCGACCGGGCATGGACTTCCACGCCCTGGGCCTGGCAGCGTGCCAGCACGCCGGCCTGCTGATGGCGGCGGTCGAAGACATTGATCGGCAGCTGCACCAGACCCACCGGGTAGCGGTCCAGCACCTGCAGCACCTCGTCAGCACCGTAACCGGAGACGCCGATGCGCCCCACCCGGCCCTCGTCGCGCAGCGCCTGCATCGCCGACCAGACGGCCGGGCCCTGTGGCCCCAGCAGGTCGGCAGCGCGGTGCAGCAGCAGCCCATCGACCCGGTCGGTGCGCAAGCGCTGCAGGCTCTCGGCCACGAAGCGGTGCACCGCCTCGGCCGAGGCCTGCTCGTTGAGCGCCGGCACCTTGGTGACGAGGCGAAAGCGCGCGGCGGCGCCCACCTCGCCCAGCACCTCTTCACTGCGGCCGTAGGCGTGGGCGGTGTCGAGCAGGCCCACGCCACCCTCGGCGGCACGGGCCAGCAGCCGCGCCACCTCGTCGGTCGGCACCTGCCCGGCGGTGTTGAAGGCGCCGTAGTTCAGGCCGAACTGGACCGTGCCCAGCGCGATCTTGTGCATGCCGGCGTCTCGTCAGGCGCGGCGGCCAAAGGCACGGCGCAGCGCGACCCGGATCTCGCTCAGCGTCTCGGCGCTGCTGGCCTCGCGCGACTGGCCGTCCAGCCAGGCCCGCCAGACGGTCCAGCCCGCCAGCAGCAGGAAACTGCCCACCAGGGCCAGCACTGCGATCAGGCCGCGCTTCGGGCCGGACTTCCATTCGGGGACCACCGCCGCATCCAGCACCTGCAGCTCGCTGCCCTGGCGGGCCTCGTCCACACGGGCCATCTCGTACTGCCGGGCCATCAGCTCGAACAGGGTTTCGTAGTACTTGAAGTCGCGAAAGCGCGCCACATAGGCCGCACCGTCGCCCTTGCCGTTGTCCGGATCACGGGCCTCGGTGCGCGCCATCAGGCCGCGCAGCGAGGCCAGCTCGCGCAGCGCCTGCTGCACCTCGGGGGCACCGTCGGTCAGCGTGCCGCGCAGCACCGCCAGCCGGGTCTCGGACACCGCCACCTGGGCCTTGATCTGTGCCAGCTCTGCCACGGCCGCCTCCGGGCTGGTCTTGAGCACGCTGGCCGAGACGCCGCCAGCCTTCAGCGCCTGTTCGGCGCGGGTCAGGTTGTCCTTGGCCTCCTGCAGCTGGCGCTCGAAGAAGCGGCGGCGCTGCGAGGCTTCGGTCAGCGCCATCGTGCGCGAGAGCTTCTGCAGCTCGTCGATGTAGGCATTGGCGATGTCGGCGGCGCGCTTCGGGTCGCGGTCGTCGACCTCGATGTCGATCAGGCCGTCCTTGCCCGAGGAGATGCGGGTGCGCTTCTCCAGTTCGTCGCGGGCCAGGAAGTGCAGATCGGCCTCGTAGACCTTCATCAGGTCGAAACGCTCGATCAGCGCGTCGGCGATGGTGCGGCTCTTCATGAAGCCGATCCACTGGTCGGCAGGGTTCTTCAGGCCGCCCAGACCGCCGCCGCCGCCACCGCCCAGCATGCCCGCCAGACCGCCCAGCGAGCCCAGCAGGGCCGAGGCCGCGCTGCCCTGCTGCTGCGGCGGCAGGATCTGCGCATGCGCGGTGAAGGTCAGCGGCATCAGGTAGGTGGCGCCGAAGGCGATCACCGCCACGGTCAGCGGCGCCAGCACCAGCAGGCGCAGACGGCGTGACAGCACCAGGGCCAGGTCCAGTGCGCTCCACTCGCGATCGGCGGCGCTCAGGGCTTCGGGGGAGATCTGGGGTTCGGTCATGCAGGCTCGCAGGTTCGACGGCGCCGCGGTGGACGCCGCCTGGGCGCGGGCCGCCTGTCGGGCGGCCAAAACCCTGCGATTCTAGGTCACCGGACCCGGGGAAAACTCGGGCACCAGGGCCTGCAGGCGGGCGCGCACGGCCGCGTCCTCGCAGGGGCCGGACCCGATCTCGGCCAGCCAGTCGAAGACCGCCGTGTCGTCGCCTGGCGGCGGCAGCCGGGCCAGGCGCAGGCGGGCAAAGCGGGTGGGCAGCGTGGTGTCGGCGTCGGCCAGCAGCTCCTCGTACAGCTTCTCACCGGGCCGCAGGCCGGTGAAGACGATGCCCACCTCGGTCTCGGTCTTGCCCGCCAGGCGGATCAGGGTGCGGGCCAGCTCGACGATGCGCACCGGCTCGCCCATGTCCAGCACCAGCACCTGCGCGGTCTCGCCGATCGCTGCGGCCTGCAGCACCAGCCGGGCGGCTTCGGGGATGGTCATGAAGTAGCGGATGATGTCCGGATGCGTCACGGTGAGCGGGCCGCCGCGGGCGATCTGTTCCTTGAACTTCGGGATCACGCTGCCGCTGCTGCCCAGCACATTGCCGAAGCGCACCGCCATGAAGCGCGTGCCCGGGTGCGCCGCCGCCATGGCCGAGACCACCAGCTCGGCCGCCCGCTTGGTGGCCCCCATCACATTCGTCGGATTGACGGCCTTGTCGGTGCTGATCAGCACGAAGCGCTCGGCACCCGCCTCGGCCGCCGCCAGCGCGGCATGCCAGGTGCCCAGGGTGTTGTTGCGCAGCGCCGCCCAGGCGTTATCGACCTCCATCAGCGGCACATGCTTGTAGGCCGCGGCATGGAAGACCAGCTCCGGCCGCCAGCGCAACATCAGGGCGCGCAGCGCCGGCAGGTCCTTGACGTCGGCGATCAGCGGCACCAGCGGCAGGCCGGGAAAGTGGCGCGCCAGCTCCTGCTCGATCGCATACAGGTTGTATTCGGACAGCTCCACCAGCACCAGCCGGGCCGGCGCGAAACGCGCCAGCTGGCGGCAGAGCTCGCTGCCGATGCTTCCACCGCCGCCGGTGACCAGCACGGTGCGGCCATGCACGGTCTCGGCGATGCCGGCCTCGTCCAGCTGCACCGGCTCACGGCCCAGCAGGTCCTCGGGTTCGATGTCGCGCACCCGCTCGGCCTGGCCGCTGCGCAGCTCGTCGGCCGACGGCACCGTCAGCACGGGCAGGCCGGTGCCACCGGCCAGTGCCACCGCGCGGCGGCGCTGCGCCGCGGTGGCGCCGGGCAGCGCGATCACCAGGTGGGTGACGCCGCGCAGCAGGGCCTTGTCGGTCACCGCGGTCAGCGGCCCCAGCACCGGGATGCCGGCGATGCGTGCGCCCTGCTTGTCAGGGTCGTCATCGAGCAGGCCCAGCACGATCCAGCCCTGCTGGTGGATGCCGGCCAGCAGGCGCCGCGCGGCGTCGCCGGCACCCAGCACCAGCGCGCGGCGCACCTCGCGCTCGCTGCCGGTGATCTGCGCGCGGGCGTGTTCATAGAGCGTGCGGTAGCCCATGCGCACCAGCGCCAGCGCCATCAGCGCGACAAAGGGGTGCAGCGCCAGCACCGCGCGCGGCACCTGCACCAGCTGCAGCATCAGCACGCCCACGGCGCTGACGAGGCCGGCGGCCATGCAGGCCAGCGCGATGCGGCGCACCTCGCCGAAGCCGGAGAAGCGCCACATGCCCTGCGGCACGCGCAGCGCCCGGAAGGCCACCATGTACACCGCAACGATGCCCAGCAGCACCCAGCCGTCGTAGCCCGGGCGGGCGCTGAGCCAGCGCTCGAAGCCCAGGCGGAACAGGTAGGTGACGTTCCAGGCCAGGGCCACCAGCGCGCCGTCGATCAGCATCGACAAGGGTTCGCGGTGCGGCCGCAGCCGCGCCAGGAAGCGGTCCAGCCGGTGCCAGAAGCCGGGGGTGCTGCTCATCGGCGCACCAGCGCGCACAGCGTGCGCCACAGCAGGGACAGGTCGCCGCGCAGCGTGGCGCGGCGGGCGTAGTCGGCCTGCAGCGCCAGCTTGCGCGGCAGCACCTCGTCGATGTAGGCGCGCTCGGGGTCGGGCGCGGCGGCCAGCAGCGCGGCCTCGTCCAGGTGGGCCAGCGTGGCGGGGTCGGTCAGGCCCGGGCGCACGGCCAGCACCTCGGCCTTCAGCGCCGCCGGGTAGTGGGCCACATAGCGCGGCACCTCGGGGCGCGGGCCGACCAGGCTCATCTCGCCGCGCAGCACGTCGATCAGCTGCGGCAGCTCGTCCAGGCGGCGGTCACGCAGCCAGTGGCCGACCCGCGTGATGCGCGGGTCGCGGCCCACGGTGACCTGCGGGCCCAGGCGCTCGGCGTCGGTGCGCATGGTGCGGAACTTGTGGATGCGAAAGACCCGTCCGCCCTGCCCCACCCGTTCCTGGCGAAAGAACACCGGGCCGGCCGAATCCAGCTTCACCGCCAGCGCGATCAGCAGCAGCAGCGGCGCCAGCAGCGTCAGCGCCAGGGCCGAGACGAGCAGGTCCATCACGCGCTTGGCCATGGACGGCTCAGGCCAGCGCCGTGCGCAGCGCCGCGGCCACGCGGTCGACGTCGGCATCGCTCATGCGGGTGTGCAGCGGCAGGCTCAGCATGCGCTCGTAGGCGCGCTGGCTGTGCGGGAACTGCTCGGGCCGCAGGCCGTAGCGGTCGCGCCAGTAGGGCTGCAGGTGCAGCGGGATGTAGTGCACGCTGCAGCCGATGCCGGCGGCGAACAGCGCCTCGATCACCGGGTCGCGGCCCAGGCGCGCCGTGTCCGCCAGGCGCAGCACATACAGGTGCCAGGCGTGGCGCTCGCCGGCCGGCGCATGGGCCGGCCGCAGCACGGGCAGGTCGGCCAGCGCGGCGTCGTAGCGCGCCACCAGCGCGGCACGGCGGGCCGCGAAGGCATCGGCCTTGCGCAGCTGGTGCAGGCCCAGCGCGGCGGCGATGTCGGTCAGGTTGTACTTGAAGCCCGGCGCCACGATCTCGTAGTACCAGCTGGGCACGGTGGCGGTGAAGCGGTCGAAGGCGTCGCGGCTGATGCCGTGCAGGCGCATCACCCGCGCGCGCGCCGCCAGCGCCGGATCGCGCGTGACCAGCATGCCGCCCTCGCCGGTGGTGATGGTCTTGTTGGCGTAGAAGCTGAACACCGTGGCGTGGCTGTCCAGCGTGCCGACCAGCCGGCCGCCGCTGGTGCTGGGCAGCGCATGGGCGGCGTCTTCCACCACCTTCAGGTCGTGGCGGCGGGCGATGTCCAGCAGCGCCGGCATGTCGGCCGCCAGGCCGGCGTAGTGCACCGGGACGATGGCCTTGGTGCGCGGCGTGATCGCCGCCTCGACCAGCGCCGGGTCGATGTTCAGCGTCACCGGGTCCACGTCCACCAGGCGCACGTCGGCGCCCAGGTAGCGCACCACCTCGGCGGTGGCGGTGAAGGTGTGGGTGGGCACGATGACCTCGTCACCGGGGCCGATGCCCAGGGCTTCCAGCGCCAGGTGCAGACCGGCGGTGGCCGAGTTGACGGCGATCGCCTGCAGCCCCGGCTCGCCCAGGTAGCGCGCGAAGTCGTCCTCGAAGCGCCGCGCCTTGGGGCCGGTGGTGACCCAGCCGCTGCGCAGCGTGTCGACCACCTCGGCGATCTCCTCCTCACCGATGTCGGGCAGGGCGAAGGCCAGGAAGGGGGGCTTGGTGTCGGTCATGCGGGTTTGGCGATCCAGGCCAGCAGGTGCGTGCGCAGCGGCGGCAGAGCGTTGAAGACAGTGTAGAGCGACGGATGCCAGCGGGCCGCCGCGCGGGCGATCGGTGGCGCCAGCGTCACCCGGTGGGCGTCGATGCGACCCTGCGGGAACAGTGCGCGCATGCGCGCCAGCGGCACGCCGCGCACATCGGGGTTGCGCGGGTTGTTGACGGTGAAGTCGTACCACAGCACCGCGCCGCCCGGGCGCAGCTGCGCCCACATCGCCTGGGCCAGCTGCTGGTGCACCGTGTCGTCCAGCAGCGAGGAGAACACGGTGGATTGCATCACCACGTCCACGCTGGCGGGCGCCGGGCCGAGGTGGCGGGCGTCGCCCCGCCACAGCGTCAGCGCGCTCGGCAGCCGCTCGCGGGCCGTGGCGAAACGCTCGGCCAGCAGCTCGGTGCCGCTGAGCAGCGCAGGCTGGAAGCCCAGCTGCAGCGCCTCGAGCAGGTTGCCGCCGTGGCCGCAGCCCACCTCATGCAGCCGGCAGGCCGACGGATCGGCCCAGCCGTGGCGGCGCAGCAGCGCCACCAGCGCGCGCTGGCGCTCCTGCTGCGGCCACAGCGCGGCCGGGTTGGTCAGCGCATAGCGCGGGTCCTGCGGCGCGCGGCGGGCGTAGCGTTCGCGCAGCGCGCGGGCCTCGGCGTCGTCGGGGGAAGTGCTCATCGGGTCAGTCTCGCGAAGCGGTCCCGCGGCCCCCGGCCGCGCAGCACGGCCCACCAGCCCTGCAGCGAGCCCAGGCCGTAGCCCAGGTGGTAGGCGGCGATCACCGCGGGCACGCGCGCCACGGCGGCGCGGTCCAGGTCGGACGACGCGGCCACTGCGCCGGTCATCGCGGCCACGGCCGCGGCGTAGAGCGTCAGCAAGCCCAGCAGCAGGCCGGAGCCCGCCAGCGGCCAGGCCAGCAAGGCCAGCCCCAGTGCGGCCACGAACAGACCCGGCACCAGCTGGCGCAGCGCCGCCGCCTGCCCGTGCTTGCGCATCACGAAGGGCTTCCAGTAGCCGTACTGCTGGTACTGACGGAACACCTGAGCCAGCCGCGCCCGCGGCCGGTAGGTGCTGCGGATGCGGCTGGACTGCCACACCCGCGCGCCGGCGCGTGTCAGGCGCAGGTTGTGCTCGTCGTCCTGGTTGCGCACCAGCGATTCGTCAAAGCCGCCATGCTGGGCCAGCACGCGCCGCGGCCAGCAGCCCAGGTAGACGGTGTCGACCCAGCCGTCGAAGCCCAGATCGCGCGAGCGCGCGCCGCCGGCCACCCAGCGCGACTGGAAGGCCGCGGCCACCGCCTGCTGCATCGGCCCGGCGCCGGGTTCGGGCACCGCATGCCAGGGGCCACCGACGTTGTCGGCACCGGTCTCGGCCAGCACCGCCAGGCACTGGGCGATGTAATCGGGCGCGTACTCGGTGTGCACGTCCATGCGCACGATCACCTCGCCGCGCGACTGCTGCAGCGCCGCGTTCAGGCCGCAGGAGACGATGCGCCCCGGGTTGTCCACCCAGCGCAGCCGGGCGTCGGCGGCGGCCAGCGACTGCAGGCGCTCGCGGGTGCCATCGTCGCTCTGACCGTCGGCCACCAGCAGCTCCAGCTGCCAGCCGGCGGGCAGCTGCTGGGCCAGCGCGCTGGTGCAGAAGGTGTCGATGTAGCGGGCCTCGTTGCGGCAGGGCACGATCACCGACACCCAGCCCGGCTCGGCGGGCGGCCAATGCAGCGCGGTCATGCCAGCACCTCCGGCACCGGCGTCCGGCGCGCCACCGCCTGCAGCAGCGTGGTCCAGGCCTGGGTGTGGCGCTGCGGGCTGAAGAGGCGCTGGCTGCGCTCGATCGCCGCGGCGCCCAGGCGCTGGCGGCGCGCCGGGTCGTCCAGCAGCTCGCCCAGTGCCCGGGCCAGGCCATCGATGTCGCCGTCGGGCACCAGCACGCCGGTCTCGGGCGCGATCACGTCGGCCGGGCCGGTCGGGCAATCGAAGGCCACGGCCGGCAGGCCCATGGCCTGGGCTTCCAGCAGCACCAGCGGCATGCCCTCGTAGCGCGAGGGCAGCACGAAGACGGCGCTGTCGCGGTAGGCCTGGGCCATTGCCGGCGTGGGCGGCAGGAAACGCACGCTGTCGGCCACACCCAGCTGCTGCGCCAGCGCCTGGTGGGCGGCCAGCAGCGGCCCGTCACCGATCAGGCGCAGCTCGGCCGCGGGCCGGCCGGGCCGCACCCGGGCCCAGGCCTGCAGCAGGCGGTCGAAACCCTTCTGCGCCACATGGCGTCCCACCGCCAGCACCACCGGCGCCTCGACCGCCCCGACCTGCGCGACCTGCAGCGCCGACGCATTGGCGATCACGCGGGTCACCGGGTGCAGGCGGGCAAAGCGCGGCGCGTCGGCCTGGGTCAGGCTGACCAGCGCGGCCACCCGGGGGTACTGGCGCGTGCGCAGCCATTGCCAGAAGCGCGAACGGGCGAAGAAGTGGTTGTGGTCGCAGCAGACCACGCGGGCGGCCTCGTCGCGGCGCAAGCGGGGCAGCACCGAGGCCGCGGTGGTCAGACCGTTGAGCAGCACCACATCGGCCTGCGAGCCGCGGATCTGCGCGGCGAGCACGCGGCCCAGGCGAAGCTGGTGACGGGCCATGGTCCACAGCCGGCCCAGGCGGGAGCTGGCGGCGGCCGCGGCCCGTTCCGGCGGCCCGCAGAGCACGCGCACCCCGGGGTCGAGCGGATAGCGCACAGCCTCGCGCGGCGTGTCCAGGCTGCCCAGCGCCACAGCCCAGCCCTGGCCGGCCAGGTGATTGGCCAGTTCGCAGGCGAAGCGCTCGACGCCGCCGGCAATGTCCAGCCGCTCGCACAGCAGCAGCGCGCTGGGTGGCGTGCTCACTTGCGGATCAGCGCGTGCACATCCACGCGCGTGTAGTCGGGGGCGGGCAGTGCCCAGCCGCTGGCGCCGATCGCGCGCAGGCGGTCGCGCAGCGCACGCAGCGGGTCGATCAGGCCCTGTCGGCCCAGCGCGCCGTGCAGGCGCTGGCGCAGGCCCGGGGCGCTGGCTGGCGCAGCGGCGGCGGGGGTCTTGAGCCACTCGTCGTCGGCGTAGTCGCTCTGCTGTGGCGGCGGCAGCTCGCCCGGTTCGTGCAGCTTGCGCGCCAGCACCATCATGTAGACCTCGTGCGCATTGCACAGGTTGACGCGCCGTCGCAGTTCGCGCGGATTGGCCACCTGCCACCAGTGGCGGCGGTCGCCCTTCACGGCAAACCACAGGCCGAGCAGCTCGAAGCCGCGCTCGGGCCGGTAGAGGTTGAAGAACAGCTCGGGCGAGAACTGGTAGAAGCCATGGCCCGACAGGTTGTTGGCCGGCAGCGCATGCAGCACATGCCCGCCCACGCGGCAGGCCGCCGTGACATTACGCCAGGCCACCGGAAAGTCGAAGACATGCTCCAGGCAGCCGAAGTCCAGCACCGCGTCGAACTGGCCGGGCAGCGGGCTGTCGGCGGGCCAGGGGCGGTTCATGTCGTGCAGGTGGCTGGCCTGCTCGTAGGCCGAGGCATCGACCGACTCGGCCGACCGGGCGCCCAGCCACTGGGTCAGCAGCGGCTCGAAGTAGCGCGGCGCGCCCGCCGGCCGGGGCGGCTCGACCAGCGGCGGCAGGCCGCGCAGGCGTCGGTGGTCCTCCAGCTCGTAGGCCTCGATGAACAAGGCCTGGCGGCCGATGGCCAGCGTGCGCGTGTAGGACACGCCCAGGTCCTGCGCGTGGGCCAGCAGGTTCAGGTTGTGGATGTCGATGCCCACGGTCGCTCGTTCTTTCTTGTCGCTCAGCGGCGCGTCAGCGCCATGCCGGCCACCGCCACCGCGATCACCAGCAGTTCCACCCCCACGGCCAGCAGCGCCAGGCCCGGCGGCGTCGCCGCTGTGGCCCAGGTGGCCGCGCCCAGCGTGCCGGCCACGCCGCCCACCACCACGCAGGTGCGGTAGGCGCCATCGAAGCGGCCGCTGCCCAGCATCCAGTAGCCGATGAACTTCCAGCCCAGCAGCAGTGGCAGCAGCCAGCCCAGGCGCGCCAGCACTTCGCGCAGCGCCGGCAGGTCGACCTGGCCGGCGCGCTGCGCCACCAGCGGCTCCAGCATCTGCCAGGCCAGGGTCAGACCGCCCAGCAGCGCCAGGCCGGCCAGGCCGCCGCCCACCGCCCAGCGGCCGGCGTAGACCAGCGAGGCGCGCAGCCCCTGGGCCTGGCGCGCCACGATGCGCGGGTACACGAGTGCGAACACCGGCTCGGCGGCGTTCAGCACCGCCCGCAGCAGCCGGTCGCCCAGGAAGTAGGTGCCCAGCGCCTGTGGCCCCATCTGCACCGAGGCCGCGGCCGGCAGCGCGGCGCTGTAGGCGGCGCCCGCCACCGACACCGGCAGCATCGTCCAGCCCAGGCGCAGGCCCGGCGCCAGCGCGTCGCGCTGCAACAGACCGCTGCCCTCAGCCGCAGGGGCGAGGTCGCGCTGCAGCCAGCGCCAGCCCAGCAGCGCCAGCGCGGTGCTGGCCGCCAGCTGCAGCGCCAGGAAGGTGGCGGCGTCATGCGCCAGCCACACGGTGGCCGCGATCAGCGCGGCATAGACCACCAGCTCGGTGCGCGCCCAGCCGGCCAGCTGCTGGCTGGCCTGCAGGTACCAGGTGGCCGGCCAGCCCAGTGCGCAGGCCAGCGCGGCGATGGTCAGCGTCTCGGCCAGGCCGCTGCCGGGCGCGCCCAGCAGCGCCACCACCAGGCCGGCCAGCAGCAGCGTGGGCAGGCACAGCAGGCTGCGCGCGCTGGCCACCTGCTGGGCCAGACGCCAGCGCTGCGGCGCGTCGGCATTCACCGCCAGACGCGTGGCCGCCGCCAGGAAGCCGCCCTCCACCAGCATCGCCAGCAGCGCGCTCCAGACCAGCACGAAGCTGACCCGGCCGAAGGCCTCGGGGCCCAGGCGCTGGGCCATCAGCGGCAGCACCAGCAGTGGCTGCAGCAGGCGCACCGCCGCCGCCGCGTAGACGGCAGGCAGCGCATGCAGCAGCCGCGGCGAGGCCATCGTCAGCCGTGCTTGACCACCAGCCGCGCGGTGTAGTCCACGCGGTGCAGGAAGACCGGCTCGGGCTGGGCGGCGAAGTACTCGTCCACCGCCCGCCGCGCGCCCTGCCAGTGGCCGTAGTCGTCGATGATCAGCAGGCCGTGGCGGGCCAGCAGCGGGTAGAGGTGCTGCAGCTCATGCCGGGTGCTCTCGTACCAGTCGGTGTCCAGGCGCAGCAAGGCCACCGCGCCGGGCAGCGTGGCGGGGATGGTGTCTTCCACCTTGCCGCGCACGAAATGGATGCGCTCGGCCGGGTAGCCGGTGCTGGCCAGGTTGGCCTGCACGTCCTCCAGGCTGGCCACGGCCCACAGCGGGTGGTCGCGGCCGGTGCGGGCCAGCTGGTCGGCGGCGGCCTCACCGCTGAGCGCGCGGTCGTGCTCGGTGGGCGCGCTCATGCCCTCGAAGGTGTCGTAGAGGTACAGGTGGCGCGAGGTATCACCGCGCGCCATCAGCGCCAGCGCGATCGCCATCATGCTGCCGCCGCGCCAGACACCGCACTCGACGATGTCGCCCGGGATGCGGTGGCGCACCACATGGTCGACCGCGCCCAGCAGGCTGGCGCGGCGCTCCAGCCCGGTCATCGTGAACGGGGCCACGCGGCGGACGATGGCGCGGTCGGCCTCGCTGAGGTCGGCCAGGGCCTGGTCTTCACGCTCGGCGGGGCGGGAGAGTTCCCAGCCGGCCCCGGCCAGCGCGGCTTTGACGATGCTTTTCATGGAACCCGGCATTGTCGCACCGGGGGAACGGGCTCAGCGCCAGGCTGCGTAGGCCTCGGGGTGGGCCGCCAGCAGCCGGTCCCAGCCCAGCGCCTGCTGGGCCTGGGCGAAGGCCGCCGCCAGGGGTTCGGCGCGCGCGGCCAGGCGGTCCAGCAGCGCCAGCACCGCCTCGGCGCTGCGCTCGCCCAGCAGCAGGTCCTGCAGACCATGGCCGCGCATGAACTGCCCCAGGTCGCCGCTGTCGCTGCAGGCGAAGCAGCGGCCATGGTGCAGCAGCGCATACATCGCCCCCGACTGCGTGGCGCGCTGGTAGGGCAGCAGGAACAGCACCGGGCGCTGCATCAGGGCCCGCAGCGCGGCCTCGTCCAGGTAGGCATCGACCACGGTCACGCCCAGCCCCCGCAGCTCGTCGCGCAGCGGGTGCAGTTCGGCAGCCCAGGCGCCGTGCACTTCCAGCGGCAGGCCGCGCGCGCGCCAGCCAGGGTGGCGCGCCAGGTCGGCGAACAGCTCGATGCCCTTGTAGGGCTGGACGCGGCCCCAGAACACCAGGGCCTCGGGTCGCGGCAGCGGCTCGCAGGGCTGGGCGGGCGCCTCGGGGGTGAGTGGCAGCAGGCCGTGCGGCAGCAGCGTGCTGCGCGAGCGGAAGGACTCCCCGTAGCGGGCCAGGAAGTCGTCCAGCGAGGCCTGGCTGGCGAAGATCAGCCGCGCCGCACGCGTCGCCAGCCAGCGCGTGGGCCGGTGCTGTCGGCCCGCAAAGCCATGCGGCACCGCGTTGTGCACGGTCAGCGCCAGCGGCACCCCCAGACACGGCAGCAGCACGCCGAACACCAGGCCCTCCAGCCACCACGGCCCGGCGCCCACCCACTGCAGGTTCACCAGGTCCTGACGCCGTGCATGGCGCAGCACGCTGGCCAGCTGCGCCAGGTAGGCCAGCGCCCCGCGCCAGCGCGGCGCCACCGAGGACGAGATCGCCCGCTCGTGCAGCACCACGCCCGGCAGCGCGCGCAAGGCCTGGCCGAACTCGGCGTTGTAGCGGGTGCTCGACAGCCACACGCTCACCGCATCGCCGCGCGCGGCCAGCGCCCGCACCAGCTGGTACAGGTAGGGCAACACATAGGCGCCCGGGTCGACCAGGGCGATGCGCCGCGGTGCCGCCGTGCTCAATGCGCGAACCAGAAGCGGCGCTTGAGGCGGTAGCGCGGCGTGCAGCGACGCTCGCCCAGGTCACGCGCCGGGTTGCCGCCGACCATCCGGCCGGGCGGCACGTCCTGCGTGACGACCGAGCCGGCCATCACCACGCAGCCCTCGCCCAGGTGCACGCCGGGCATGATCATCGCGGCGGCGAACACCACCGCGTGGTCGTCGATCTGCACCGGCGCCGACTTGGTGACGAAATCCGGATCATGCGGGTCGTGGCCCATGGTGTAGATGCGCGCATCGTGGGCGATCGAGACCTGCCGGCCGATGCGGATGCCGCCGCGGTTGTCCAGCAGCACGCCGCGGTTGACCAGCGAGCCCTCGCCCACCTCCAGCCGCCCCACGTGGAAGAAGCGCACCCCGCCCTGCAGCGTGGCGCTGCGGTGCACCCGGTAGCCGCAGGCCCGGTACAGCAGCGGCCGCAGCGCAAAGGGCAGCAGGCCGTGGAGGACGTTGATCAGCTGCAGCACCAGGAAATAGCCCTGGTCCAGCGCAGCGCGCAGGGCGGCGTTCATGCTGCGCGCATTCTAGAAGCCGCCCGAGCCCGTCATGTCCGGTTCAGCCGGCCACCTACAATCGGGGGTTTGCCCGCAGCTTCCGGGCCTCACCCCTTCTTGTCTTCCGCCATGAGCCACGACACGCCTGTTCCCCTAACGCCCGACGACGACAACCAGCTGATCGCCGAGCGCCGCGAGAAACTGGCCGGCCTGCGCGAGGCCGCCAAGGCGGCCGGCACGGCGGTGTTCCCCAACGACTTCAAGCCCGGCCATCGCGCCGCCGCGCTGCACCAGGCGCATGGCGAGAAGGACAACGAGGCGCTCGAAGGCGCCCCGGTGCAGGTCAGCGTGGCCGGCCGCATGATGCTCAAGCGCGTGATGGGCAAGGCCTGCTTCGCCACGCTGCAGGACGCCACCGGCCGCATCCAGCTCTACATCACCCAGGACATGGTCGGCCCCGAGGCGCTGGCCGCGTTCAAGCACTGGGACCTGGGCGACATCCTGGGCTGCGAGGGCACGCTGTTCAAGACCAAGACCGGTGAACTCTCGGTCAAGGCCAGCCGCATCCGCCTGCTGACCAAGAGCCTGCGCCCGCTGCCGGACAAGTTCCACGGCATGACCGACCAGGAGCAGAAGTACCGCCAGCGCTACGTCGACCTGATGACCGACGAGGAGGCGCGCACCCGTTTCATCGCCCGCAGCAAGGGCGTGGCCTCGATCCGCAACTTCATGGTCGAGCACGGCTTCCTCGAGGTTGAGACGCCGATGCTGCACCCGATCCCGGGCGGCGCCAATGCGCGCCCCTTCACCACCCACCACAACGCGCTGGACCAGGAGATGTTCCTGCGCATCGCGCCCGAGCTCTACCTCAAGCGCCTGGTGGTGGGCGGCTTCGAGCGGGTGTTCGAGATCAACCGCAACTTCCGCAACGAAGGCATCAGCGTCCGGCACAACCCGGAATTCACGATGATGGAGTTCTATGCGGCCTACTGGAACCACCACGACCTGATGGACTTCACCGAGGCCCTGCTGCGCCATGCCGCGCGCGCGGCCACCGGCACCGCCCGCCTGGTCTACGGTGACAAGGAAGTGCGCCTGGACGAGCCCTTCGCCCGCCTGTCGGTGCGCGACTCGCTGGTGGCCCACGCCGGCCTGACCGCCGCCCAGGCCGACGATGCCGCCGCCATCCACGCCCGGCTGAAGGAGTTGGGCGAGGAGCCGCCCAAGCACTGGGGCCTGGCGCAGTTGCAGTTCGGTCTGTTCGAGGCGGTGGTGGAGGAGCAGCTGTGGCAGCCCACCTTCATCATCGACTACCCGGTGGAGGTCTCGCCGCTGGCCCGCGCCAGCGACAGCAACCCGACCATCACCGAGCGCTTCGAGCTGTTCATCACCGGCCGCGAGTTCGGCAACGGCTTCTCCGAGCTGAACGACGCCGAGGACCAGGCCCAGCGCTTCCACGCCCAGGTGGCCAACAAGGAAGCCGGCGACGACGAGGCGATGTTCTACGACGCCGACTTCATCCGCGCGCTGGAGTACGGCATGCCCCCCACCGGCGGCTGCGGCATCGGCATCGACCGCCTGATGATGCTGCTGACCAACTCGCCCAGCATCCGCGACGTCATCCTGTTCCCGGCGCTGCGCCGGGAAGGCTAGGAGCCCACAGGGCTCCTAGCCTGAGGCTATTGCGTTGAGCTCCCCCGAGCCCCCCTCCGAGAAGGGGGCTCCAGTTCGGCGTTTGGCTCCCTCCAGCCTCCCTCCGAGAGGGGGGCTCCAGTCAGTGTGACGAGGGGGTTTGCGGCTGGTCCGCCCGGGCTTGCTCTGCGATCGGTTAGCCTTGGGCCATGACCAAGCGAGCTGTCCGCGACCTGCGTGATCTCGGCGCCCTGCGCGACGAGCTGCGTCGCGCCGAGGCGGCCGCCGAGGCCGAGCGCCAGCGCCAGGCCGCTGAGCAGGCGCGCCGGTGGCGTGAGCAGCAGGCCTTCGCGCTGGCCGTGGGCCCGGTGCAGCCGGTCAAGGGACCGCAGCGGGTGCTGCACGCCCACCAGCCGCCGCCGCCCGAGCCGCGCCAGCGCGAGCTGGACGAACAGGCCGCGCTGGCCGAGGCGCTGTCCGACGAGGTCGATGTCGAGTCGCTGCTGCTGACCGACGACGGCCTGGGCTTTCGCCGCCCCGCCATCGCACCCGATGTGCTGGCCAAGCTGCGCAAGGGCCACTGGGCGATCCAGCGCCAGCTGGACCTGCACGGCCTGCGCCGCGACGAGGCCCGCGAGAGCCTGGCCGACTTCATCCGCCAGGCCCACCAGCAAAGCCACCGCTGCGTGCGCGTGATCCACGGCAAGGGCCATGGCTCGCCCGGCAAGCAGCCGGTGCTCAAGGCCAAGGTGCAGCGCTGGCTGGCGCAGCGCCAGGAAGTCATCGCCTTCGCCCAGGCCAGCGGGCCGCAGGGCGGCGCCGGCGCACTGATCGTGCTGCTGGCCAGCCGGCAGCGCTGAGCCGCCCGCCGCTCAGCCCGGGATCTCGGGCTCGACCAGGCGGGCCAGCTGCTCCAGCGATTCCTGCCATCCCAGATAGCACATCTCGGTGGGGATCACGGCCGGAATGCCCTCTTGCACCACGCTCAGCTCGGTGCCGCAAACCACGGCCCGCAGCTGCACGGTGACCGTCATCTCGCCCGGCAGGTTCGCGTCGTCGAAGCGGTCGGTGTAGCGCAGGCGCTCGTTCGGCACCAGCTCCAGGTACTCGCCGCCAAAGGAGTGGGCGTGCCCGCTGCCGAAGTTGCGGAAGGACAGGCGGTGCGTGCCGCCCACGCGGGCGTCCAGGTGGTGGACGATGCACGTGAAGCCATAGGGCGGCAGCCAGCGCGCCAGCGCGTCGGGCTCGAGGAAAGCCCGGTAGACACGCTCGGGCGGCGCCTTGAGGATGCGGTGCAGTCGGACGGTGCCAGTGCTCATGGTCGGGTGCCTTTCGATGACGAGGGGTGGATCCTGCACGACGCCTGAGCGCCCGGGAATTCGACACCGACCACGATACAAGGAACCCGGCCATGCCCCGCTACCTGATTTCCTTCGACGACGGCGCGATGGACCACATCCCCGACGCCGACTGGCCCGCCGTCGGCGAGGCCGCGCACGCCGTGCTGAGTGAGGCCAAGGCCGCCGGCGTCTGGATCTTTGGCGGCGGCCTGCAGCGTCAGCAGGCCACCGTCGTGGCGCCGGACGGCACCGTCACCCCCGGTCCGGTGCCCGAGCGCAAGGCGGTGGTCGGCGGCTTCTCGGTGATCGAGGTGGCCACGCGCGACGAGGCGCTGGCCTGGGCGGCGAAGATCGCCCGTGCCTGCCGCTGTGCCCAGGACGTGCGGGAGATCATGTTCGATCCGGCGTCCTGAACCGGGCGCTGGTTGGGAGGCCTCAGGCCGCCGGGGTCTGGGCCACGCAACGCAGCGCCGCCAGCGCACGGGCTCCGAAGCCACCGCTCAGGACACCCAGCACCCCGCTCATGCCCGCGATGAAGGCCAGGTCGTGCAGCATCGGCGAGCGCACCGCCATGGCCGCGCCCAGCACGAACTTGGCCATGAAGATCCCCATCAGGAGCGCCAGCGGCACCCAGCTGCCAGGCATGCGGACCAGCTCACCCACGGCTGTCAGGCCGCGCGCCGTGAAGTGCCGGGCGCCCAGGGTCATCGACAAGGCATAGCCCAGCAGCCACAGCCCCAGCGCCAGCGGCGCCAGCCCGAGGGTGCCGACCAGGCCGTAGAGCGAGAAGGCAAACATGCCCAGCGCCACCAGCAGCAGCTTGCCGGGGCGGACCGTGCGCGGCAGCGACAGGCGGTAGCCCAGCCAGGCCAGCGCGACGAACAGGACGGGAACCCAGGTGGGGATGGTGGCGGTCATGGCGGTCTCCGGTGAATCAATCGATGGGGAGACTGTCGCGGCCGGGACGCCGCGCCGCATGGGGCGTGCGATGAAATGACGGCGCGCGGCGCGAAACGCCGCCGTCGCGGCGCCAGCTGGATCCGGTCAGCCCGGCGTGTTGCGCATCCAGTCGGCCGTGTCGAACAGGCTCTTCTCGAGCCGCTCGGCCAGGCTGCGCTCCACGTTCAGTTCCTGCATCGCCTGGAACATGCAGGCCAGCCACTGGTCGCGCTCGACGCTGCCGATCCTGAAGGGCAGGTGGCGCGCGCGCAGCCGCGGGTGGCCGAAACGCTGGATGTAATGGTCCGGGCCGCCCAGCCAGCCGCACAGGAACCAGAACAGCTTGTCGCGGGCGTCGGCCAGTGTGCTGCCGTGCACGGCGCGCAGCCGGGCGTAGGCCGGCTCCAGGTCCATCAGGTCGTAGAAGCGGTCGACCAGGGCGCGCACGCCGCTCTCGCCGCCGAGGCGGTCAAAGGGCGTGGGGCCGGGCGGGGGGGCGTCGTCGGGGTGGTCTGCAGAGCTCACGTGGCCAGGCGGGTGGCCACGGCCACCACGGCCTGGGCGGCGGGGCTCCCGGGGAAGCATTCGAGCAGCAATTGTCGCCGCTTCACGGCCTCGCGCACGTTGGGGTCCACCGGCAGCTCGCCCACAAAGGCCAGCTTCACCGGCTCGGACAGGCCGGGCGTGACGTAGCGATCGACCACCTGCTGCAGCTGGCCGCGGATGGTGCGGCCCTCGCCGCTGCGGCCGACCTGGTTGACCAGCAGCTGCAGGTCACGCCGGCCCTGGGTGGTGGCCAGGACCTTGATGGTGGCATAGGCGTCGGTCAGCGAGGTGGGCTCGGGCGTGGCCACCACCAGCACCTCGTCGGCCAGTGAGACGGTGTAGAGCACCACATCGGAGATGCCGGCGCCGGTGTCGAGCAGGATGCGGTCGAAGCGCGGGCGCACGCGCTGGATCACCTCGGTCAGCTGGTCACGCACCTCGGGCGTCAGGCGCGAGTACTCGACCATGCCCGAGCCGGCCAGCAGCACCGAGAAGCCGCCGGGGGCCGGCAGGATCGCGTCCTCGAGCGAGTTCTTGCCGGTGAAGACGTCGTGCAGCGTGACCTTGGGGAAGAGGTTCAGCACCACGTCCAGGTTGGCCAGGCCCAGGTCGGCGTCCAGCACCAGCACCCGCTCGCCCTGGCGGGCCAGCGCGGCGGCCAGGTTGGCCGAGACAAAGGTCTTGCCCACGCCACCCTTGCCGCTGGTGATGGCGGTGATCTGGGCGCGGCGGTCGGTGGGGGCGGAGGCGGTCGTCATGATTGATCCCAGCTCGGGCCGCCAAAGAGCATGCCCTTCTCCTCGGCGCTCACCAGCGACACGGGAGTCGGTTCCAGACAGGTGCGGTTGCGGCCCTCGGCCTTCGCGCGGTAGAGCTGCAGGTCGGCCCGCTCGATCCACAGCGTGGACGAGGAGCGCACCCACTGCGGGGCATAGGCACCACCGACGCTGACCGTCACACCCAGGTGCTGCTGCGGACCCAGCGCGATGGTCTGGCTCTCGAGCCGGGCGCGCAGGCGCTCGGCCACGGTCTGGCCGAAAGCAGGCGGGCAGTTGGGCAGCACGATGGCGAACTCCTCGCCGCCGATGCGGGCCGGCAGGTCCATCGGCCGCACGCAATCGCGCAGGATGTCGGCCACCGCCTGGATGACGACGTCGCCGGCCTGGTGGCCGTAGGTGTCGTTGACCCGCTTGAAATGGTCGATGTCCAGCAGCAGCAGCAGGGCCGGCTCGCCGGAGCGGGCGACGCGGTCGATCTCGCGGCCCAGCGCCGCCTCGAAGGCGCGGCGGTTGGCCAGACCGGTCAGCGCGTCACGGCTGGAGAGGTCGCACAGCGCGTCGATCACCCCCTGCAGCCAGGCCACGCTGCCCGGCGCACCCGGCAACGCGGCGTGGCCCGACTGCTGCAGCAGTTGCAGCGCCGAGTCCAGCCGCAGCGCGGTGGTGTCCGACAGACGGGTGGCAAGGGGTGGCGTCACGGCACGAAAAGGCGGTTGTCCGGCCTGCCTGGGCAGGGTCCCGGTGGTGCGGATCAGTCTAGCAGCGGGCCCCACCCGGCCAGGGCCCGGAAAAGGCCCCCAAAGCGGGTGCAACTCCACCCGCCACAGCCGGCCGCCAGCCGCAAGACTGTGGGGCATGACGCAGGTCTGCGCCCCGGGCGCGGCCTGTCACCACCGATCACGACCACCGCGTGCGCCACGATGAACCAGCTAGCCGAAATCCAACGCCCGGGCGACGAGAGCGAGCAGGAGTTCGCCTTCGACACCGCCGATTTCGAGCGCACCCGCCAGCTGATCTACCAGCGCGCCGGCATCAGCCTGCATGACGGCAAGCGCGCCATGGTCTACAGCCGGCTGTCGCGCCGGCTGCGCGAGACCGGCCACCGCAGCTTTGCCGAATACCTGCGCTGGCTGGAGAACGGTGCCGGCGAATCGGAGTGGCAGGAGTTCATCAACTGCCTGACCACCAACCTGACCTCCTTCTTCCGCGAGGAGCACCATTTCCACGCGCTGACCGAAGCGCTGCGCGCCCATCCCACCGGCAAGCCGGTGCGCCTGTGGTGCAACGCCGCCTCCACCGGCGAGGAGCCCTACTCGCTGGCCATGGTGCTGTCCGAGGTGCTGGGCAACGGTGCCGGCTGGAAGCTGATGTGCAGCGACATCGACACCAAGGTGCTGGCCACCGCGCAGCGCGGGGTGTACCCAGCCGACGCGCGCGGCCTGTCGCCCGAGCGGCTGCGCCGCCACTTCATGCGCGGCACCGGGCCGAACGCCGGCTTCATCCGCGTCAAGCCCGAGCTGGCGCGGCTGGTGGAGTTCCGCCAGTTCAACCTGATGTCCACCAGCTGGTCGCTGGGCGAACCCTTCGACATGGTGTTCTGCCGCAACGTGATGATCTATTTCGACCATGCCACCCAGCGAAAGGTCCTGGAGCGCATCCACGGCGTGATGCGACCGGGCGGCCTGCTGTTCGTCGGCCACTCGGAGAACTTCACCGATTCGCGCGACCTGTTCCAGCTGCGCGGCAAGACCATCTACCAGCGCAGCTGACCCCGAACCCACCCGCTCCACAGGACACCCCATGGCCCTGACCCCCTCGACCTCCTCGCCCCGGCCTGCGATGCCGCCTCCGCGCCTGAGCGGCCTGATGACGGGCCAGAGCCCGGCCGGTTCGCGCCTGGAGCGGCTCAAGGCCGCATCGCGCAAGCCCGGCGAGGCCTCCTTCTTCTTCTACGACGCGCACTTCAAGAACGAGGCGGTCAAGGTGCTGCCCGGCGAGTACTACGTCGACAACGAGGATCTGCTGGTGATGACCACGCTGGGCTCGTGCATCGCCGCCTGCCTGTGGGACCGCGAAAAGCGCATCGGCGGCATGAACCACTTCATGCTGCCCGAAGGCAGCGGCGACAGCGGCCGCTACGGCAGCTACGCGATGGAACTGCTGATCAACGAGATGATGAAGCGCGGCGCCTCGCGCCTGACGATGGAGGCCAAGATCTTCGGGGGCGGCGCGGTGATCAGCGGCATGAACTCGATCAACGTGGGCGAGCGCAACACCGAGTTCGTCACCCACTTCCTGGCCACCGAGCGCATTCCCATCGTCTCCAAGGACGTGATGGACGTCTACCCGCGCAAGGTCTGCTTCCTGCCGGCCAGCGGCAAGGCCATGGTCAAGCGCCTGGCGCCCACCAATGCCGAGGCCCTGGTGGCGCAGGAACGCGCCGCGGCCCAGAAGGTGGTGCCGGCCAGCACCGGCGGCGGCTCGATCGATCTGTTCTGAGGACCACGAACCCAAGGAAAACAACATGGCCAAGACACGTGTCGTGGTGGTCGACGACTCGGCGCTGGTGCGCAACCTGCTGGCCGAGATCATCAACCGGCAACCGGACATGCAGTGCGTGGGCACTGCCGCCGATCCCTTTGCGGCGCGCGAGATGATCCGCAACATCAACCCCGACGTCATCACGCTGGACGTGGAGATGCCACGCATGGACGGCATCGATTTCCTGGCCCGCCTGATGCGCCTGCGGCCGATGCCGGTGGTGATGGTCTCCACGCTGACCGAGCGCGGCGCCGAGGTCACGCTCAAGGCGCTGGAGCTGGGCGCGGTGGACTTCGTCGCCAAGCCCAAGGTCGGCATCTCCGATGGCCTGAAGCAACTGGCCGAGGAGATCACCGACAAGATCCGCATCGCCAGCCGCGCCCACATCCGTCGCCTGCCGCCGTCCACCGTGGCCCAGGCCGGCGCGGCGCCGGCCGCCGCCGCGCCCAGCGCGCCCCTGCCCAGCCTGGGCCGGGTGTCGACCGAGAAGCTGATCTTCATCGGCGCCTCCACCGGCGGCACCGAGGCCACCAAGGAAGTGCTGGTCAACCTGCCCCCCGACTCGCCCGCGGTGGTGATCACCCAGCACATGCCGCCCGGTTTCACGCGCAGCTACGCGGCGCGGCTGGACGGGCTGTGCAAGATCCGGGTGAAGGAAGCGGTGGACGGCGAACGCATCCTGCCCGGCCACGCCTACATCGCGCCGGGCGGCCTGCATCTCAGCGTGGAGCGCTCCGGCGCCAACTACATCGCCCGCGTGCGCGACGGCGAGCCGGTGAACCGCCACAAGCCCTCGGTCGAGGTGCTGTTCGAATCCGCGGCGCGCGTGGTCGGCCCGAATGCCTTCGGCATCATGCTGACCGGCATGGGCGGCGATGGCGCCAAGGCCATGAAGGCGATGCGCGATGCCGGCGCCTACAACTACTGCCAGGACGAGGCCAGCTGCGTGGTCTTCGGCATGCCGCGCGAAGCCATCAACCACGGCGCCGCCAACGAGGTGCTGCCGCTCACCCAGATCGCGCCCAAGCTGATCGAGCGCCTGCGCGCCACCCACGGCGCGATGCTGCACCGGGTGTGACCCCGGGCCGCAGCGGCCTACAGGAAGATCTCCTGCAGGTCGCTGAGGAAATCGAAACCCTGGGGCGTGGGCCGCAGCCAGCGGCCCTGCGGCGTGTCCAGCCGCTCCAGCAGGCCACGCTGCACCGCCTGGTCCACCCCCGCGTTCAGGGCTGACGGCGGCAGGCCGGTGCGCTCGCCGAACAGCGCTTCCTCGAAGCCCTCGCGCAGCCGCAGCGCATTGAGCATGAACTCGAAGGGCAGCGCCTTGCGGCCCACCTCCTCCTCGTTCGAGGTGGCGCGTCCCGCCAGCGCCTCGCGCAGATAGGCCGCCGGCTCGCGCCACTTGACGGTGCGCAGCACGCGGTGCGGAAAGCTCAGCTTGCCATGCGCCCCGGCGCCCAGGCCGAGGTAGTCGCCGAACTGCCAGTAGTTCAGGTTGTGGGCGCAGCGGTGGCCGGGCCGGGCGTAGGCCGAGACCTCGTAGCGCTGCAGGCCGGCGGCCGCGGTGCGCTCGGCCAGGCGGTCCAGCATCAGCGCCGCGGTGTCCTCGTCGGGCAGCACCGGCGGCTGCCGCGCGAACAGCGTGTTGGGCTCCAGCGTCAGGTGGTAGAGCGACAGGTGTGGCGGCGCAAAGGCCAGCGCCTGGTCCAGGTCACGGTCCAGTGCCGCCAGGTCCTGGCCCGGCAGCGCGTACATCAGGTCGAGGTTGAAGGTGTCGAAGACCTCGGCGGCCAGCGTGGCCGCAGCGATGGCCTGGCCCCGGTCATGCACCCGGCCCAGCGCCTTGAGCGCAGCGTCGTCAAAGCTCTGCACGCCGATCGACAGCCGGGTCACCCCGGCCGCGCGGAAGGCCCGGAAGCGCCCCTGCTCGAAGGTGCCGGGGTTGGCCTCCAGCGTGACCTCGCAGCCGGGCTGCAGCGGCAGCAGGCTGCGCAGGTCGGCCAGCAGGCGCTCGATGCCCTCGGGCGAGAACAGGCTGGGCGTGCCGCCGCCGATGAACACGCTGTGCACGCTGCGGCCCCAGACCAGCGGCAGGCTCTGCTCGAGGTCGGCGCGCAGCGCGTCCAGGTAGCGCACCTCGGGCAGGCCGTCGGCCGGTGCGGCGTGCGAGTTGAAGTCGCAGTACGGGCACTTCTGCAGGCACCAGGGCAGGTGCACATAGACCGACAGCGGCGGCGGCGCGCCCAGCTGCAGTGTGCCGGGGCGCAGATAGCGCGATTGCAGCTCGTCCATGCGCCGCTCAGAGGCCCCAGGCCGAGCGCATCAGCGCCACCATCTGCGCCGCGGCCAGCGCGCGGTGGCTGTGGGCGTTCTTGACCTCGGCGGCCAGCTCGGCCACGGTCTGGCCGAAGGCCGGGATGAACATCAGCGGGTCGTAGCCGAAACCGCCCTGGCCCTGGCGCGCGGTGAGGATCTCGCCGCCCCAGCGGCCGAAGGCGATCAGCGGCTCGGGGTCGTCGGCGCTGCGCAGCGCCACCAGCGCGCAGACGAAGCTGGCGCGGCGGTCGGCCTGGTCCTGCAGCCGCTGCAGCAGCAGTGCGTTGTTGGCCTCGTCCTGCAGCGCCCGGCGGGCCTCGCGCTCCAGGCCCTCGGGCGCCTGCAGTGGCGCGTAGACGGCGCTCTGCACACCGGGGTGGCCGCCCAGCGCGTCCACGCACAGGCCGCTGTCATCGGCGATCGCCGGCAGGCCGGTGGCCTGCGCGGCATGGCGGGCCTTGGCCAGCGCGTTCTCGACGAAGGTGATGTGCGGCTCCTCGGCCTCGGCCACCCCCAGGCTGCCCTGCGTGACCAGCTCGATCGGCAGCGCGCCGAACAGCGCCGAGAGCTCCTTCAGCTTCTTCGCGTTGTTGGAGGCCAGGACCAGCTTCACCGACTCAGTCCTTCACCAGGGGCTGCGCCAGCGCGGCCTGCTGGGCCTGCACCAGGGTGGCGATGCCGTCAGCGGCCAGTTGCAGCAGCGCGTCCATCTCGGCGCGGCTGAAGGGCACGCCTTCGGCCGTGCCCTGGACCTCGACGAAGCCGCCGGAGCCGGTCATCACCACGTTCATGTCGGTGTCGCAGGCCGAGTCCTCGGTGTACTCCAGGTCCAGCAGCGGTGTGCCCTGGACGATGCCCACGCTGATTGCAGCCACCTGGTCGCGGATCGGATCGGTCTTCAGCGCGCCACTGGCCAGCAGGCCGTTGACCGCGTCCCGCGCGGCGACGAAGGCGCCGGTGATGGCCGCGGTGCGGGTGCCGCCGTCGGCCTGCAGCACGTCGCAGTCCAGCGTGATGGTGCGCTCGCCCAGCGCCTTCAGGTCGAACACCGCGCGCAGCGAGCGGCCGATCAGGCGCTGGATCTCCTGCGTGCGGCCGCTCTGCTTGCCCTTGGCGGCCTCGCGGGCGCCGCGGGTGTGGGTGGCGCGCGGCAGCATGCCGTACTCGGCGGTGACCCAGCCTTCGCCGCTGCCCTTCTGGTGCGGCGGCACGCGTTCCTCCACCGACGCGGTGCACAGCACCCGGGTCTGGCCGAACTCGATCAGCACCGAGCCTTCGGCATGGCGGGTATAGCCACGGGTGATGCGCAGCGGGCGCAGGGCGTTGGCGGCGCGTTCGGCGCTGCGTTGGTAGCTCATGACAGTCTCTCGAAGTGGCGCGGCCGGCATGACGCCGGCCGCCGGGGTGGGATGCAGTGGCTCAGGTCGGCTTGCGGGCCGAGCGCTGGATGGCCTCGTTGATCTCGCGGATCGAGCGTTCGATCTCGGCCTCGTCCAGGTCGGCCAGCAGGCCGTCGCCGACACTGGCCTGGATGGTGGACGCGAACACATCCTCGCCCAGCGTTCGGGTGGAGATGCCCTGGGTGGAGTCGGTGTCCTCGGCGGCCTCCCATTCGACCACCAGCACGGTGACGTTGTCGGCATGGCTGCCGCCGTTGCGCAGCGCCTGCTCGACCAGCTCGGGCACGGCGTCCGACAAGGGGCGCTGGGTCAGGGTGTCGACGATCTCGTCGTCGGGCACCACGCTCCACAGGCCGTCGGAGCACAGCACCAGGCGGTCGCCGGGCTTGAGCACCGTGGGGCCGGCGGTGTCGACCACCGGCTTGCCCGGACTGCCCAGGCAGGTGAACAGCACCGAGCGGTTGAAATTGGCCTCGATGGGCACGACCTGGGCCAGCGTCTGCTGCAGCTCGGCATAGCTGTGGTCGCGGGTGCGGGCGTGCAGCTGGCCGCCGCGCACCAGGTACAGGCGCGAGTCGCCGCAGTGCGCCCAGTAGGCCGACTTGCCCTGGATCACGCAGGCGACCACGGTGGTGCGCGGCGTGTCGACCAGGCCTTTCTCGGTGGCGTAGCGCAGCAGCTGGTGGTGGCCGGCGAGCACCGCGTCCTGCAGGAACTTCGAGGGGTTCTTCAGGACCGGCTTGGCCTCGCGCTGGAAGGTGGAGGCCAGGGTCTGCAGCGCCAGCTGCGCGGCCACCTCGCCTTCCGGGTGGCCGCCCATGCCGTCGGCCAGCGCGAACAGGCCGGAGTCGCGCGTGTAGCAGTAGCCCATGCGGTCTTCGTTGAGCTCGCGGCCGCCCTTGCGGCTGATCTGGTAGACGGAGAAACGCATGGTGGCTCGGCTCAGAGGCTGAGAGTTTTTCGATCGTGCCCGACAGGCGCCTGCAAACGCCTCCGATCTAGGCGCAAAGCGCAGCCATAGCTCGGGCTATGGCGAGCATTTGCAACGACGAGCGGGGGCGTTTTCAGCTGAAAGGCGGGCATGAGTGAAAGACCTTCAGCCTCTCAAGTTCGGGCGCCGGACTTCAGGTTCTCGATCTGCAGCTTCAGGCGCTCGGTGAAGCTCAGCGCGGTGTAGCGGCGCTCGGTCTCACGCGAGAGTTCCTTCTGCAGGGCGAACACGCTTTGCGGCCGCGACAACGGGTCCAGCGACATGCACCACTCGGCCACCTCGATCAGGTTGTCGGAGTAGGTGTTGCGCATGCGCGAGAGCGACATCGGCAGGCGGTCCTTCTCGATGCGCTGCGGCGCGTCGGCCGGCGGATAGCCCTGCATGCAGGCATAGATGCAGGCGCCGATCGCGTAGATGTCGGTCCAGGGGCCCAGGCTGCCGTCGCGGCGGTACATCTCGGGGGCGGCGAAGCCCGGCGTGTACATCGGGCGGATGAAGTTGCCTTCCTTGGACAGCACCTCGCGCGCCGCGCCGAAGTCCAGCAGCACCGCCTTGTTGTCGTTGGTGATGAAGATGTTGGCCGGCTTGATGTCCAGGTGCAGCATCTTGTGCTGGTGGACGATGCGCAGGCCGCGCAGGATCTCATCAAACAGGCTGCGGATGGTGGACTCGCGGAAGACCTTCTCGCGCTTGAGTTCGCGCGCGGTGACGATGAAGTCCTGCAGCGTGTCGCCCTGCAGGTAGTTCATCACCATGTAGACGGTCTCGTTCTCGCGGAAGAAGTTCAGCACCGAGACCACGCTGGCGTGGGAAATCTGGGCCAGTGCGCGACCTTCCTCGAAGAAGCTCTTCAGGCCCAGGCGGTACAGCGGCTGCTTCTCGGGACGCACACGCGGAATCAGTTCGCCCGCGGAGCGCTCGGCCAGCGAGGCCGGCAGGTACTCCTTCAAGGCCACCAGGCGGCGCTGTTCGTCTTCGGCGAGGTAGACCACGCCAAACCCGCCAGCGGCCAGCTTCTTGATGATCTGGTAGCCGCCGACCACGGTGCCGGCAGGCAACGGGGCGGGTTTGGGCTTTGACATAATCGCGTTCTGTCTTCCTGCAAGAAAAGCGCCATGCCAGTCTACAGCATGACCGGTTTCGCCCATGCGGGCGCGAAGCCGTCGGCCGAGGGTGGCGCTGCCACCGACGGCGTCCACCTTGAGCTGCGCTCGGTCAACAGCCGTTTCCTGGACATTGCCTTTCGCCTGCCGGACGAGCTGCGCCAGATCGAGCCTGCGCTGCGCGAAGCCCTGACCGCGGCACTTCGCCGCGGCAAGGTGGAGGTGCGCGGCAACCTCGAGCGCGCGGCCGACGGCGCCCTGCCCTTGCCCAGCAGCGAGCAGCTGTCGCGCCTGGCGCGTCTGGAATCTCAGGTCAGCGCCTGGCTGCCCAAGGCCGCACCGCTGAGCGTGCATGAGGCGCTGCAATGGTGCCGCGGCAGCGGCGTCAGCACGCCGCGCGAATCCCTGGACGAGCTGGCGATGCAGGCCGGCCGGCAGGCGATTGAAGGCCTCAAGGAGGCCCGCGCCCGCGAGGGCGAGCGCCTGGTGGCCATCCTGATGGAGCGCATCGACGCCCTGCGCGCGCTGGCCGCCCAGGCCGCGCCGCTGATCCCGGCCGTGGTGAAGAAGCAGCAGGAGCGCTTCCTGGAGCGCTGGAACGAGGCGCTGGACAACGCCGGCGCCGGCGCCCAGGTCAGCGCCGAATCAGCGCGCGACCGCGCGCTGGGTGAGGCCGCGGCCTTCGCGATCCGCATCGACGTGGCCGAGGAGCTGTCGCGCCTGAGCGCCCACCTCGACGAGATCGAGCGCCTGCTGAAGGCCGGTGGCGAGCTGGGCAAGCGCCTGGACTTCCTGATCCAGGAGCTGCACCGCGAGGCCAACACGCTGGGCAGCAAGTCGGCGGCGCTGGAGCTCACCGGCATCTCGGTGGAGATGAAGGTGCTGATCGAGCAGATGCGCGAGCAGGTGCAGAACATCGAGTGACCCTGTTCGCCTGATCGACCGGATGGCCGGCAGCGGGAGCGCCGTGCGAAGATCGCCACGGGATAGTCCTTCTCGACCACCGTGGTTTCACCCCATCAGGATCCCGCCGCCGCTGCCACCCCCCGTGCGCAGGTGCCGATCATCGTGCTGGCCTACGCCTTTGGCGGTGGGCTGTGGATCCTGGGCTCGGACTGGCTGCTGGGCCAGCTGATCAACGATGCCCCCACGCTGGCCCAGGTCAGTGCCTACAAGGGCTGGGCGTTCATTGCCCTCACGAGCCTGCTGCTGTACCGTGCCTTGCAGCATGTCCAGCGCCAACCGGCCACGCTCCCGGAGGCGGCGTCAGGCCGGGCCGCGGTCTGGCGGCTGGCGTTGGTGCTGGCCTTGATGGCGCTGGGCACCGGCACGGCCGCTTGGCTGGATGCGCAGACCCATTGGCGGCAGGAGCGCAACCAGGTCGAGGCGGTCGCCCGGAGTCGCGCCGCGCAGGTGGGCAACTGGCTGCGCGCGCGCCTGGCCCAGGCGCGCTTTCTCTCGACCAGCCCGCTGTTCGCCGAGGGCATCCAGCGTTGGAAGGGGGCCGAGGACCAGGCGACGCTGGCGGCCTTGCAGTCGAGGTTGCGGCAGTTGGCCGGGGCTTTCGATCTGAACGACGCCATCCTGGTGGACGAGGCCGGGCAGCGCATCGACGCACGCAGCGGCGGCCATGTCGCGACAGCCAGCACCTTGCGTGCCGCCACCATCCGGGCCATCAGCCTGGGCCGCATCGAGCAGGTGGAGGTGCACAACGATGACCAGGAGGGCGGCCCGCTGTGGCACGACATCGTGGTGCCGGTGGCAGGCACCCGCATGGCCGTGGTGCTGCGGCAGGGCGCCGAGCAGTACCTGCTGCCCGCGCTCCAGGGGTGGCCTGATGCCCGCACCACGGGAACCTCGGTGCTGGTTCGCCGCAACGGTGATCAGTTGCTCGGGCTGTACGGGCGACGCCCGGTGCCGCTGTCCACCCCGGGGCTGCTGCCGGCCCTGGTGATCCGAGGCGAGTTGTCGCCCGGCCAGGCGGCCGAAGGCGTGGACCTGCGTGGCGAGCCCGTGCTGGGGGCGGTGCTGCCGGTGGACGGCTCCGACTGGTACCTGGTGGCCCGGGTCAACCGGCGGGAGGTCCGCGCCGAGGTCCTGCAACACCAGACCTGGATCGCCGCCATCGGCCTGCTGTCAGCCCTTGGCGCCGTGCTGGTCCATCTGATGATGCGCCAGCGCCGGGCGCTGGTGGACGCGCGCATTGCCCAGCTGGAGCAGCAGCAGCGGCTGCGCTCAATGGCCCTGGTCAAGGCCATCGCCGACGGCTCGTCGGACGCCATCTTCGCCAAGGACCTGGAGGGCCGCTACCTGATGAGCAACGAAGCGGCGGCCCATGCCATGGGCCGGCCCGCGGCCGACATACCCGGGCTCGACGATGCCGCCATCTTCCCGCCCGAGACGGCCCGGCAGATCCGCCGCAACGACCTGCGCACCGTGCACGAAGCGCTGGTCGAGACCTTCGAGGAGCAGGTCGTCACCCCCGATGGCCCGCGCACCTACCTGGCCACCAAGGGCCCGCTGCGCGATGCCGGCGGTGAGATCGTCGGCACCTGGGGCATCTCGCGTGACATCACCGACCGCAAGCTGCTCGACGACGAGTTGCAGGCCCACCGGCAGCACCTGCTGGAACTGGTCGACGAACGCACCCGTCAACTGCAGCAGGCGAATGCAGAACTGTCGGCTGCCCGCGACCGGGCGGTGGGGGCCACGCGCGCCAAGAGCGAGTTCCTGGCCAACATGAGCCACGAGATCCGCACGCCGATGAACGCCATTCTGGGCCTGACCTACCTGCTGCGGCGCGACGTGGCGGACGTCCAGGCCGCCGAGCGGCTGGAGCGCATCGAGGCGGCCGGCCGCCACCTGCTGCAGGTGATCAACGACATCCTGGACCTGTCCAAGGTCGAGGCCGGCAAGCTGAACCTGGAATGCGCTCCGCTGTCCCTGCGCGCCCTGGTCGAGCGCTGTGCCGACATGGTGGCGCAGCAGGCGCGCGACAAGGGTCTGAGCGTGACCATCGACACCGGCGACGTGCCCGACGCCTGGCTGGGTGACGCGACGCGGCTGTCCCAGGCGCTGCTGAACCTGCTGGTCAATGCGATCAAGTTCACCGAGCGCGGACAGATTGCGGTGACGGTGACCCAGTTGACAGATGGCGAGTCGCCGCCCCTGCTGCGCTTCGCCGTGCGTGACACCGGTGTCGGCATCGACGCGGCCACCCTGAGCCGCCTGTTCGCCGCCTTCGAGCAGGCCGACACCTCCACCACGCGCCGGCACGGTGGCACCGGCCTGGGGCTGGCGATCACCCGCAGCCTGGCCCGTTTGATGGGGGGTGATGCGGGCGCGAACAGCATGCCCGGGCAGGGCAGCGAGTTCTGGTTCACCGTGCAGCTGTCGCCGGCGGACACCGCCACGCCGCCGGCCTTGGCGACGCTGCCGTCGGCCGAGGCAGCGCTGCGCTCGGCGCACGCCGGCGCCCGTGTGCTGCTGGCCGAGGACAACGAGGTCAATCAGCTGGTGGCCGGCGAACTGCTGCGCAGTGTGGGGCTGGCGGTGGAGATCGTCGGCGACGGCGGCCAGGCGCTGGCCCGGGCCGGCCACACCGCCTATGACCTGATCCTGCTGGACGTGCAGATGCCGGTGATGGATGGCATCGAATCGGCCCGCGAGATCCGCCAGCTGGCCGGGCATCGACAGACGCCGCTGGTCGCACTCACGGCCAGCGCCCTGGCGGAGGACCACCGGGCCTGCCGCGAGGCCGGCATCGACGAGGTGCTGGTCAAGCCGATCGACCCACCGACGCTGTTCAGCACCCTGCTGGCGCTGCTGCGGCGCGGCTGATCGCAGCCGGCCTCAGGCCGCGCGGCTGCGCGCCCGGGCCAGCTTGTGCAGCAGCTCCACCAGCATCGCCTGCTCGGCGGCGCTGAGGGTGGCCATGGCCTCGTGCTCGGCGGCGTGCAGGGCCTGCACGCAGCGGTTCACCGTGTCGGTGCCCTCGGCGGTGAGGCTGACGTGCTGCACGCGGGCATCGCGCGTGCTGCGGGTGCGGGCCACCCAGCCGCGCTGCTCCAGCTTGTCCAGCCACATCGCGATGTTCGGCGGCGTCACCGCCAGCGCCTGCGCCAGCTGGCGCGCGCTGACCTCGGGGTTGGCCTGCACCAGCGCCAGGATGGTGAACTCGACCTTGCCCATGCCTTCGGGCTCGGCCACGCAGCGGCGGAAGATCGCGTTGGTGACCACGCTGGCCTGCGCCAGCTGGTAGCCCATGATGTCGTGCAAACCGGGCTCGGCCAGGCGGCCGACCGGCGTGCGCTCGGCTGCGACTGCAGCGGTCTTGCGGGTCATGGGAAGGCCCTCGATTCGTTCAATGGGTGAACCATACTGTCACCATGGACATCGGTGTAAGCCCGATGTCAGTCGATAAATTAGATAAGCAGAATAACTATCAGACGCCAGGCGCCAGGTGGTCCACCCAGGCTGTCCGCCGCGTCGTACACCGAGGAGACCGCATGTCACATCCCCATCCGCGCCTGCGCGCCGCGAGTATCGCCGCGCTGGCTTGCTCAGCCCTGAGTGCCCCGGCCCTGGCCGCCCCACCGCAGCTGCCCCCGGCCCAGCCGGGCAGCTTTGCCGGCACCTGCGAGGACCTGCCCGCCCGCCTGGGCGGACTGGCCAACACCGTGATCACCGCCAGCACCACCGTGCCGGCCGGCACGCTCAGCCAGGGCGGCCAGCCGATCGCCGAGCACTGCCGGGTGACCGGCCGGATGAACGAGCGGGTCAGCCCGGTGGACGGCAAGACCTACGCCATCGGCTTCGAGATGCGCCTGCCCAAGGCCTGGAACGGTCGCTTCTACCACCAGGGCAACGGCGGCATCGACGGCTCGGTGGTCACCGCGCTGGGCGCGCTGGGCGGCGGCCCGCTGACCGGGGCACTGAAGCAGGGCTTCGCGGTGCTGTCCTCCGACGCCGGCCACACCCTGGCCCAGGGCGGCCCGGCCTTCGGCCTGGACCCGCAGGCGCGCAAGGACTATGGCTACGCCGCCGTGGGCGCACTGACGCCAATGGCCAAGCAGCTGATCGCCGCCGCCTACGAGCGCGCACCGGACCGCTCCTACTTCGGCGGCTGCTCGAACGGCGGCCGCCACACCCTGGTGGCCGCCGCGCGTTACGCGCAGGAGTACGACGGCTTCCTGGCCGGCGCCCCCGGCTACCGCCTGCCGCTGGCCGCGCTGGCCAACATCTGGGGCGCGCAGCGCTACGCCACGGTCGCCACCGGCGACCCGGCCACGCCGGCCGGCCTGGAAACCGCCTACACCGCCGCCGAGCGCACCCTGGTCGCCAACGCGGTGCTGGCGCGCTGCGACGCGCTGGATGGCGCGGTCGATGGCCTGGTGCAGGACACCAAGGCCTGCCAGAAGGCCTTCAAGCTCAAGCGCGACGTGCCCACCTGCACTGGCGCGCGTGACGGCAGCTGCCTGACCGACGCGCAGAAGAGCGTGGTGGACGGCATCTTCAAAGGCGCCACCACCTCGGCGGGCGCGGCGTTCTACAACAGCTTCCCGTATGACGGCGGTGTCGGCGGCAGCGGCGTCGCCGCCTGGGAGTTCGGAGCACCACTGGACCGCGACTCGGGCGCCGTGGGCGTGATCTTCAAGGTACCGCCCAGCACGGCCGCCCTGACCAACGGCCCGGCGTTCTCGATGGGGCTGGACATCGACCAGGCGCTGGTCGAGCTCTATGCCACCGACGCCACCTACACCGAGTCGTCCATGTCCTTCATGACGCCTGGCGACAGCGACTTCGGCGACGTCTACCGCCGCGGCGGCAAGATCATGGTCTACCACGGCGTCAGCGACCCGATCTTCTCGGTCGACGACACCGTGGACTGGTACCGCCACCTGCTGGCCAACTCGAAGGGCAAGCGCAGCGACTTCGCCCGCCTCTACCGCGTCCCCGGCATGGGCCATTGCTCGGGCGGCCCGGCCACCGACCAGGCCGACTTCCTGAGCCCGCTGGTGGCCTGGGTCGAGCAGGGCCAGGCGCCGCAGGCGATCGTGGCCCAGGCGCGCGGCACCGGGAACCCGGGCGGCGTCAATGCCGACGTGCCGGCCAGCTGGTCGCCCAGCCGGACCCGCCCGCTGTGCCCCTTCCCGCAGGTGGCGCGCTACAACGGCTCGGGCGATGTGGAACAGGCCGCGAACTGGTCCTGCCAGGCGCCGGCCGCCCCGACGACGAAGACCGCCCGCCGCTAGAATCGGGCCGCTTCGCACCCCACCCGGGCCGCTCGGCCCGGGCTTCGTCGCATGGAAACCCCCGGCAACCTGTTCGTCGTCGCCGCCCCCAGCGGGGCCGGCAAGTCCAGCCTGGTCAAGGCGCTGCTGGAGCTGGACTCGCACCTGGGCGTGTCGGTCTCGCACACCACGCGGGCGCCACGCGGCCAGGAGCAGGACGGCCGGGAATACCACTTCGTCACGCCCGAGGTCTTCCAGGCCATGGCCGACCGCGGCGAGTTCTTCGAGTGGGCCGAGGTGCACGGGCGGTGCTACGGCACCTCGCGCGTGGGCATCGAGGCGCGGCTGATGGCCGGCGAGGATGTGATCCTCGAGATCGACTGGCAGGGCGCGCTGCAGATCAAGCAGATCTTCCCGCACGCGGTGCTGATCTTCATCCTGCCGCCCAGCTGGCAGGAGCTGGAGCAGCGCCTGAAGCGCCGCGGCGAGGACCAGCCCGACGTCATCGCGCTGCGCATGGCCAACGCCCGCACCGAGGTGGCCCAGGCCCGGCACTTCGACTTTGTTATAATCAACAGCTTGTTCGAAACCGCCCTCTTCGATCTGAAGACGGTGGTTCACTCCCAGCGCCTGAAGTACGCCGCCCAGCGGCGCGCCAAATCCCAGGTGTTTGCCGCGCTGGACATTTCCTGAACGCTCGGCGCCCCGGGGCGCCGACCTCCGCAAGGACACCCATGGCCCGCATCACCGTTGAAGACTGCCTGAACAAGGTCCCCAACCGCTTCCAGCTCGTGCTGGCCGCCACCTACCGGGCCCGCATGCTGAGCCAGGGCCACGCGCCCAAGGTCGAGTCCAAGAACAAGCCCGGCGTGACCGCGCTGCGCGAAATCGCCGCCGGTGAAGTGGGCCTGGAGATGCTGCGCAAGGTCCCGACCTGACCCACGCGCTGCGCATACCCTGACGACGGGCGCCAGATTGGCGCCCGTTGCACTTTCAGGGTGCGCTTTCTCGGTTAGATTCGGGCGATGGGCATCCGATCCTTCGCCGCCGAGCTGATCCCCGCCGCACTGGCCGGCCGGGCCAAGGCTGCGCCCGGCGGCGGCGCCCCGCGCGAGCCCGAGGTCTCCACCTTCGCCTGCCTGGCCGACAAGCTGGGCTACCTGGCCAAGGCCGACCTGAAGCTGGTGCGCGACGCCTACAAGTTCGCCGACGAGGCCCACCTGGGCCAGTTCCGCGCCAGCGGCGAACCCTACATCACCCACCCGATCGCGGTGGCCGGCCTGGTGGCCGACTGGCGGCTGGACGCGCAGGCCATCATGGCCGCGCTGATGCACGACGCCATGGAGGACTGCGGCGTCACCAAGACCGAGCTGATCGAGCGCTTCGGCGCGCCCACGGCCGAGCTGGTCGACGGCCTGACCAAGCTCGACAAGCTGCAGTTCTCCACCCGCGAGGAGGGCCAGGCCGAGTCCTTCCGCAAGATGCTGCTGGCGATGTCGCGCGATGTGCGCGTCATCCTGGTCAAGCTGGCCGACCGCCTGCACAACATGCGCACGATGGCGGCCATGGCCGCCAACAAGCGCACCCGCATCGCCCGCGAGACGCTGGACATCTACGCGCCCATTGCCCACCGCCTGGGCCTGAACCAGACCTACCGCGAGCTGCAGGAGCTGTCCTTCAGCTACATCCACCCCTGGCGCCATGCGGCGCTGGAGAAGGCGGTGCAGCGCGCCCGCGGCTACCGGCGCGACATCGTCTCCAAGGTGCAGGACGATGTGGTCAAGGCCTTCGCGCACAACAAGCTCAAGGCCGAGATCTCCGGCCGCGAGAAGACCGTCTTCTCGATCTACCGCAAGATGCGCGAGAAGCACGCCGGCTTTGCGCAGGTCAACGACATCTTCGGTTTCCGCATCGTCGTGCAGACCCTGCCCGAGTGCTACCTGGCGCTGGGCGTGCTGCACCAGCTCTACAAGCCGGTGCCGGGCCGCTTCAAGGACTACATCGCGATCCCCAAGCCCAACGGCTACCAGTCGCTGCACACCACGCTGGTCAGCCCGCTGGGCACGGCGGTGGAGTTCCAGGTGCGCACCGAGGAGATGCATGCGGTGGCCGAGGCCGGCATCGCCGCGCACTGGCTCTACAAGACCGGCCAGAAGATCGGCGGCAGCCCCTCCGATGTCGCCCAGCGCCTGGGCGCGATGTGGCTGAAGTCGCTGCTCGACATCCAGCAGGACACGCGCGATTCGTCGGAGTTCCTGGAGCACGTCAAGATCGACCTGGTGCCCGACGCGGTCTACGTGTTCACGCCCAAGAGCAAGATCCTGGCGCTGCCGCGCGGCGCCACCGCGGTGGATTTCGCCTACGCGATCCACTCCGACGTGGGCGACCGCACGGTGGCGGTGAAGATCAACGGCGAGGCCGCGGCGCTGCGCACCGAGCTGCGCTCGGGCGACGTGGTCGAGGTCATCTCGGCGCCTGGCGCACGACCCAACCCGGCCTGGTTGAACTTCGTGCGCACCGGGCGTGCGCGCTCCAAGATCCGTCACTACCTGAAGAACCTGGAGCACGCCGAGTCGCAGGCGCTGGGCGAGAAGATGCTGGGCCAGGCACTGCGTGCCGAAGGCCTGGCGCTGCCCGCGCGCGAGGGTGAGCCGCTCACCGCGATCTGGCAGCCGGTGCTGCGCTGGAGCGGCAACCGCACGCCGGCCGACCTGCTGGTCGACATCGGCCTGGGCCGCAAGATTGCCACCATCGTCGCCAAGCGCATGGCGCAGCAATTGCGCGAAGCCGGCCAGCGGCCCGATGCGCTGACGCTGAGCCTGGGCCGCTACGGCGGCGACGACTCCGCCCCCACCCAGGGCCTGGTGGTGATCGACGGCACCGAGGGCGCCTCGGTCAGCCTGGCGACCTGTTGCCGGCCGATCCCGGGCGACGCGATCGTCGGCTACCTGGGCCGCGGCGAAGGGCTGGTGGTCCACACCGCCGAGTGCTCCACCGGCAAGCGCCTGTTCGAGCGCGACCGCGAGCGCTGGATGCAGGTGGAATGGGCCGAGGAGCCGGTGCGGCCCTTCGAGGCCGGCGTGCTGATCCTGCTGAAGAACGGCAAGGGCGTGCTGGCCCAGGTGGCCCAGGCGGTGAGCGCCGCCGAGGCCGACATCACCCACATCGACATGGGTGACGAACCCCCGGGCGAGGTGGCCGAGCTGCGCCTGCTGGTCAGCGTGCGCGACCGCCTGCACCTGGCCGATGTGCTGCGCACCCTCAAGCGCAATGCCACGGTGCTGAAGGTGCAGCGCGTCAAGCCCTGAGGGTCAGGACCCCGGGCCTCATCCCCGCAGCGGGAACAGCAGCGCCAGCCCCAGCACCGCCGGTACCGTCTGCACGAACAGGATGCGCTTCGAGGCCGTGGCCGCGCCGTACAGGCCCGCCACCGCCACGCACAGCAGGAAGAACACCTTGACGGCATCCCCCGCCGGCCCCAGCCACAGGCCCCAGATCAGGCCGGCCGCCAGGAAGCCGTTGTACAGGCCCTGGTTGGCCGCCAGCACCTTGGTGGCGGCGCTGAACTCCGGCGTCAGGCCGAAGGCCTTTCGGCCCTTGGGCGTGTCCCACCAGAACATCTCCAGCACCAGGATGTAGACATGGAGGGCAGCCACCAGGGCGGTGACGAGATCGGCGGCGATGCGCATGGCGGGACTCCTCGAAAGCCGCGGATTCTCGTCGATCAGCCGCCAGCGCGCTTGACGCTCAGCCCGCGGGCCTGCAGCCAGGCCACCACCTTGTCGCGCTGCTCGCCCTGGATTTCCAGCACGCCGTCCTTCAGCGTGCCGCCGCTGCCGCAGGCCGCTTTCAGCGCCTTGGCGGTGGCGGCCAGCTCGGTCTCGCTGCCGGGCAGGCCGCGCACCACGGTGACCACCTTGCCGCCGCGGCCGGCCACTTCACGCGAGACGCGCACCACGCCATCACCCGCGGGCCGCGCCGCCGCGCGCGCCAGCGCCTGGCAGCGGCACTGCGCCACCGGCTGGGCGCACTCGGGGCACAGGCGGCCGGTGTCGGTGGAGTAGACGGGGCGGCTGTCGCGGGACGAAGGCATCGGGGAACTCGGGCGTGGCGTAGAGTCGAAGCCCTGATGGCGATCACTCTGATGTGGATGGTACTCGGCGTGCTGCTGGCGCTGTGGAGCGGCGCGCTGTGGCTGCTTCACGCACTGCTGGCCGACCCCCAGGCCACGGTGCTGGCGGCGCAGCAGGCGCTGCATGGGCTGCCGACGCTGGAGGGCTGGAGCGACTGGGCGCGCCAGGCGCGCGATGCGCTGGTCAACCTGCTCGACGATGCACTGCTGTTGCTGTCCGTGGGCCTGGGTGCGGCGCACGAATGGCGCCTGCTGCAGTGGCTGGCCGAGTGGCTGGCGCCGCTGCTGTGGACGCTGTGGGCCCTGGGCGCGCTGACGCTGGCCGCCATCGGCGCCGCCTGGCAGGCGGTGATCCGCGGTTCGCGGCCGCGGCCCGCCGCCGTCTGATCACGCCGCTGCGTCGGCGAAGACGCGGTCCAGTTCGGCCTGCCACACCGCCTTCTGCGCGGCCGGCACGAAGCTGGCCTCGAAGCTGTTGGCGGCCAGCTGCCAGGCCTCGCGCGCGCCCAGTTGCGGCAGCGCCTCGAAGGTGGCCAGGAAGTTGTCGTTCAGGTAGCCCCCGAAGTAGGCCGGGTCGTCCGAGTTGACCATCGCGCACAGCCCGGCCGACAGCAGCGCCGGCAGCTGGTGCTCGGCCATGGTGCGGTAGACGCACAGCTTCACGTTGGACAGCGGGCACACGGTCAGCGGCATGCGGCTGGCGGCCAGGCGCTGCATCAGCGCCGGGTCCTCGACGCTGCGCACGCCGTGGTCGATGCGCTCCACCTGCAGCACGTCCAGCGCCGCATGGATATAGGCTGGCGGGCCCTCCTCGCCGGCATGGGCCACCACGTGCAGGCCCAGCGCGCGGCACTTGGCGAACACGCGGGCGAATTTCTCGGGCGGGTGGCCCACCTCCGAGCTGTCCAGGCCGACGCCGATGAAGTGCTCGCGGTACGGCAGCGCAGCCTCCAGCGTGTCGAACGCGGCCTCCTCGCTGAGGTGGCGAAGGAAGCACAGGATCAGCGTGGCGCTGAGGCCCAGCTCGGCCTGGGCCTGCTGGCAGGCGCGGTGCAGGCCGCGGATCACCACGCCGATGTCGACGCCGCGCTCGGTATGGGTCTGCGGGTCGAAGAAGAGCTCGGCGTGCACCACATGATCGGCCGCCGCCTTCTGGAAGTAGGCCCAGGCCATGTCGAAGAAATCCTGCTCGTGCAGCAGCACGCTGGCGCCGGCGTAGTAGATGTCCAGGAAGCTCTGCAGGTCGGTGAAGGCGTAGGCGGCGCGCAGCGCCTCGACGCTGGGGTAGGCCAGCGTCAGGCCGTTGCGCTGGGCCAGCGCGAAGATCAGCTCGGGCTCGAGCGAGCCCTCGATGTGGATGTGCAGCTCGGCCTTGGGCATGCGCTGCAGCAGCGCCGGCAGGCGGTCGCGGGGGATGCGGTCGAAGGCGATCGCGGGGGTCATGGTGGGCTCCGTCAGGTCAGGGGCAGAGGATAGTTCAGCGGGATGCACGCGGCGTGCCTGGGCCGCCGCGCACCTCGAACAGCCGTTCGTCGAGCACGCTGCCGGCCGCATCCAGCAGGGTCAGGCGGTGCGGCCCGGGCACCAGCGGCACGGTCAGCGTGGCGCCCTGGCCGGCGTCGCGGCCATCGAGCTGCCACTGCAGCGCACGCTGCGGGTCGGAGTGGCGCGCCACCAGCGCCTGGCGGCCGGGCGGGATGTCGGGGTCCCAGGCCAGCAGCGCGCCCGCCTGTGGCGCCAGGATGCGCGGCCGGCCGGCGCTGTCCTGCAGCGTCACCACCACCGTGCCAGCGGGCACGCTGCCGGCCAGGAACCACTCGTCGCGCGGCGGCTCGACCGGCGGCTCGTAGCGCACCGCCTGGGCGCGCAGGCCAGGCGGGGGCGGCGGCGGCCGGCTGGCCAGGTCGCGGTGCAGGGTGCGCACCAGCTCGGCCCAGGCCGGTGCGGCGCCGCTGACGCCCGAGACATCGCGCATCGGTGCGCCGCTGGCATTGCCCACCCAGACGCCCAGGACATAGTGTTCGGTGAATCCGATGCACCAGTTGTCGCGCATGTCCTTGCTGGTGCCGGTCTTGGCGGCGCTCCACACCGGCGTGGCCAGCACGCTGTCGAAACCGAAGGTGGTCTCGCGCGCGGCGTTGTCCGACAGCATGTGACCGACCAGCCAGGCGGCCGGGGCGCCCAGCACGCGACGGCCCGGCGCCATGGGGTCGTCTGCGCTCCAGCGCACCGGGCTCCAGACGCCGCCGTTGGCCAGCGCACGGTAGGCGTTGGTCAGCGACAGCAGCGTCACGTCGGCACTGCCCAGCGCCAGTGAGTCGCCGTAGTGCGCCGGCTCGGGCAGCAGCGGCAACGCCAGCGCGCGCAGCAGCGCATGCGCCGCCGGCACGCCGACCAGACCGACGGTGCGCACCGCCGGCACGTTCAGCGACGAGGCCAAGGCCCGCCGCACCGACACCGGCCCCTGGTAGCGGCCGTCGTAATTGCGTGGCGCGTAGACGCCGGCCTCACCCGCCAGCGCCAGCGGGCTGTCATCCAGCAGCGTGGCCGGCGTCAGCAGGCCGCGCTCCAGCGCCAGCGCGTAGAAGAAGGGCTTGAGCGTGGAGCCCGCCTGGCGCGGCGCGTCGGCCGCGTCCACCTGCGCGGCGCGGCTGAAGCCGCCGGACGAGCCCACATAGGCCAGCACCTCGCCGCTGCGGCGATCCAGCAGCACCGCGGCGGCGTCCTCCACGCCGCGTGGCGCCAGCTGCGCCACCTGGGCCGCCAGCACCTGGCGCGCGGTGCGCTGCAGGGCGGCGTCCAGGCTGCTGCGCCGTGTCTGGCCATCCGCCAGCAGGCGCCGCGCCGCATGCGGCGCCAGCGGCTCGGCCGGCTGCGGCGGCTGCGCGGCATTCAGCAGGCTGGCCAGCGCCGGCGCGTCGCAGGGCTCGCCCGGCCGGGTGTGGGCCAGGATCTGGCAGGCGCGGCGGGCCACGGTGGTGGCCGGGGCGCCGGGCGCGCGCACCAGTGCAGCCAGCAGCGCGCTGTCCTGCTTGTCCAGACCATCGGGCGCCTTGCCGAACAGGCCCTGGCTGGCGGCGCGCAGGCCTTGCAGCTCACCGCGAAAGCCCAGGCCGTTGAGGTAGGCCTCCAGGATCTGCGGCTTGCTCCAGGCCCGCTCCAGCGCCCAGGCGGCCTCGGCCTGGCTCCATTTGCGCGACAGGTCGCGCGGCGCGCCACCCCGGGCCAGCGCCGGATCGAGCATCGCCGCCACCTGCATGCTGATCGTGCTGGCGCCACGCGCCGCGCCGCCGCCGGCGCGTTGCCACAGCGCCGCCGCGGCGGCCGCCCAGTCCACGCCGCCGTGCTGCCAGAAGCGCTGGTCCTCGGCCCACAACAGGGCTTCCGGCAGCGCGGGCGAGACCTCCTCCAGGCTGACCCACGCCAGCCGCCGCACCGTGGCGTCCACGCGCCGCGCGCCGATCGGCTCGCCATGGCGGTCCAGCAGCAGCGCGTCGCTGGGCCGGTGGGCGGCGCGCACCTGCTCGAAGGTGGGCATCGTCTGCGCGGCGGCCACGCCGCAGACGCTGGCCACCAGCAGTGCGGCGAGCCTGCGCCTCACTTCACCTCCACCGTGCTGCCCGGCAGCGCGGCCCAGACCTCGGGGTCGTACATCGCCTCCAATTGCACCGGCGGCAGCGCAAAGCGGCCGGCGTTGTTCAGGCGCAGCTGGTAGGTCATCGTGAACGGCCCCTCGCCCCACAGGTACTCGTAGTAGGCGCGCACCTGGGTGAAGCCGCGCTCGACGTAGGCCGGCCAGGCCTCCCAGCTGCCGTCCTCGCGTCGCCAGCCGCGCCGACCGCCGCCCGCATCCACCGGTGCCTGCCCCTTGAGGCCGCTGCCCAGCAGCGTGGCACCGCTGGGGATGGGGTCGCTGACCACCAGCGCGCCGCCGGGCTGCTGCAGGCGCCAGCGCAGCGTCACCTCCAGCACGTCGCCCACGCTCCATTGGCCGGGCCGGGCCTGCTTGAGGGCGCGCACACTGCGGCTGAGCTCGGCACCATGGGCCTGCGCGCTGGTGAGCGGGCCCAGCGCACTGGCCTGCGCGGTCAGCACCGGCTGGCCCGTGCCCAGGTGGCGAGCGGCCACCGCGCCCGGGCGCTGCGGGCCCAGGCCCTCGGCGCTGAAGACATAGGTCTCGCCGGCGGGCTGTCGCGCCCAGTCGTGGGTGCGGGTCTGCGTGCCCAGGCCCAGCACGGTGGTGCCGGTGATCTCGCCGCTGGCCTGGCGGGCGCGCTTGTCCAGCATCAGCGCGCCCCAGACATTGGCCTGGGTGTCCCACCAGTGGCCGCCGGGGTTCTGCAGGTGCAGCGCACCGCGCGCCAGCACGTCGGCACGGGCCTTCAGCGCCGGGTGGTCCAGCGCCAGCAGCGCCAGCCGGACCTGGCTGACGGGTTCGCTGTACATGAAGTACCAGCGGCGCTCCTCGGCGCGGGTGCGCAGTCGCAGGCCGCCCTGGCCGTCGTCGACGAGGCGCCTGTCCAGCTCGGCCAGCGCCGCGGCCGTGGCCTCGTCCTGGCGCGGCCAGCGGGTGCGCTGCAGCAGGTCCAGCCATTGCACGACGGCCCGGTGGCTCAGCCTGGGCAGGTCCTTGACCGGGTCCAGGCGCAGGCTCTCACCCAGTGCGGGCGGCAGCTTGCGCCAGCGCGACAAGGCTTCGAGCGCCAGCAGCTTGCGCTCGGTCAGGTCCAGGCCGTCGCCGCTCCAGTAGTCCCAGCGCAGCGTCAGCCGGCCACGCACGAACTGCTCCAGCGCATCCAGTGCGCGGCGCTGGGCCTCCTCGGGCAGGCTCAGGCCGGCCTCGTGGGCCACCGACAGCACATAGCTGGTCAGCACGTCGAAGCCCTGATCGGCGTTGCCGCTGCCGGGGTAGTAGGTGAGCAGGCCGCTGGCGGTCTGGTAGGCGTCTATGCCCTCGCTGATCACGCGCCACAGCGCCGGATCGCGCAGCGACACCGCCTTGCTGGTGCGCTGCTCCAGGCAGGCAAACGGGTAGCCGCGCATGTAGGCGCGCACGCCCGAGGCATCGGCGGCCAGCGCCGGGGCCAGGCTGACGCGCACCTCGCCGCGGCCGGGCAGGCTGCCAGCGGGGGGTTGAACGCCCAGGGTCTGCGCGTCGGCGCCGGGCTGCAGCTTCAGCAGGCCGATGTCGTAGCGCAGCGGCTGCAGTGGCGAGTGCACCGGCTGGCGCAGCTTCAGCGCGTCCTCGCGCACGCCGCCGGGCCCTTCGCCGCGCGCCTGCACGCTCCACTCTAGCGAGCTGGCGCCAGCCGGCACGTCGACCGGCCAGTCCACGCCGCGCGCCTCGCCGCCGGCCAGACTCAGGCTGCGCGCCGGCAGCGCCTGGCCGCCCAGCGTGGCCTGCACGCTGATCTTCATCGGCGCGCCGGTGGTGTTGCGCAGCGTGAAGCCGGCGCTGAAGCGGTCGCCCTCGCGCACCGTGGCCGGCAGGCCGGAGAACAGCTGCAGGTCCTTGCTGACGGTGAAGCTGGCCTCGCCGGTGCCGAAACGGTCGGTGCCCGCGTTGGCCACCGCGACCACCCTGAAGCGCGTCAGGCTGTCGTTGATCGGCACCTCCACCGTGGCGCGGCCGTCGGCATCCAGCGGCACCGCGGCCTGCCACAGCAGCAGGGTGTCGAACAGCTCACGCACGGCGCTGCGCCCGCCCCCGCCGCCCGGGGGCAGCGCCTTGCGGCCGTAGTGGCGCTTGCCCAGCACCTGCATCGCGGCGCTGGCGGTCTCGAAGCCATAGCCGCGCCGCGCCAGCATCACGCCGAACAGATCCCAGCTGGTGGTGGGCAGCAGTTCCAGCAGCGCCTCGTCGACGACGAAGACCGTGGCCTCACGCTGCGCCGGCAGCGCGCCGTCGGCCGCGCGCACCTGCAGGGACACGCGCGCCTTCTCGCGCGTCTGGTAGGCCGGCTTGTCGGTCTTCACCGACACGGCCAGCTTCTGCCCGTCGGCCCCCACCTGCAGACCCACCAGGCCCAGCTTGAAGGCCGGGCGCGCCAGGTCGACCAGCGCGGTGGCTGGCGGCTCGGCCACGCGGCCGCGCATCACCAGCACGTTGACGAACACATTGGGCGCGTAGCTGGGCTTGATCGGCAGGCTGATCTGCGGCTGTTGGCCGCTGATGGGCAGCACCAGGGTGTCGACCACCTGGCCACCGCGCATCACGTTGACCCAGGCAGTGGCCTCGCGGAAGGGCGAGCGCACCTGCAGCGTGGCGGTCTCGCCGGGCTTGAAGCGGGTCTTCTCGGCCAGCACATCGATGCGGTCGTGGTCGCCCTGGGCGAACCACAGCTCGCCGCCGCCATAGAACCACAGCGTGGTGCCCACCCGGGCCTGGCGGCCCTGGGCGTCGGTGGCGGTGCCGCGCAGTGTGTACTCGCCGGCGTCCAGGCCGTCCATCGTGGGCGCCACCTGGCAGCGCAGCCGGCCCTGGGCGTCGGTGCGGCCTTCGCAGACGGGCTCGGGCCGGTACTCGCGGCGCTCGCTCGCGTAGCCGTAGAAGCCGCCCACCGAGCGGCGGCGGTACGAGACATAGCCGTCCCAGCCGCCTTCCAGCCGCACCGCGGCGTCGGGCACCGGCTTGCCGCTGGGGTCCACCGCGAGCAGCTCGACGCTGCGCTTCGCTTCACTGCTCCAGGCCGCGGCGCGGATGCCCAGCGCCAGTGAGGCCGGCCACAGCGGCGTGCGGCCCTGGGCGCGGTAGGTTTCGCCGTTGGGGTCGCGGTACTCCATCTCGGTGACCAGGGTGCGCGGGCGGTCCAGCGGTCGCTGGATCAGTGCCTCCGCCTTCAGCGTGCCCTGGGCGTCCAGCGTGCGGGCGCGTTCATCGCCCACCGCCTCGCCCTCGACCGCGCTGCCCAGTGCGGCCTCGCTGCCGGCATCCTCGCTGCGCCAGCGGTCATCAAAGCCGAACCAGAAACCCTCGAACTGCTCGAAGCGTGGCGTCAGGGGCACCAGTCGCTGCGACAGCTTGACGCTCTCGCCCGCCGCCGCGCCACCGGCCAGGTAGGACAGGCGCAGCGACGCGGCCACGCGCGCCGGCTGGCCGTCGCTGATCGGTGGCAGCACCTGCGCGGCCGTCGGCGTCAGCACCTCGGCCTTCAGCAGCGGCAGGCGGAACTCCTCGACGCGGAACTGCACGGTCTCGCCATAGGCATCGCCAAAGGCCAGCGCCCAGGCGCCGCGCTTGAGGCCCGAGGGCAGCGGCCAGACCAGCTCGGCCTGGCCGCGCGCGTCCCAGCTCACCGGCAGGCTGCGGCGCTCGCCACTGCCCTGGTGCACCAGGTCGATCGCGCGCGGCAGCTGCGCTGCGTCGGGGGCCAGCAGCTCGCCATGCGGGCCGATGCGGCGCCAGTACAGGCGCGCATGCAGGGTCTCGCCCGGGCGCAGCAGCGAGCGCGCCAGCACCGCGTGGGTGATGCGGTCCGAGGTGGGCGCCCAGCTGTCGCGCAGCTGCTCGAAACGCCAGGTCTCGATGCCCTGCTGCCAGCGGCTGCTGACGAAGCCGGTGTCGTCGCCCACATGGGCGAAGGCGAAGACCGGGCAGGACCAGCGGTCGTCGCCCTGGGTCGCGGCCAAGGTCAGCCAGCCCTGGGTGTTGGCGCGCCCGCGGGCGAGCACCTTGGCCCGGCAGTCGTACAGCGTGACCGCCGCATCGGCCACCGGCTGACCGCTGGACAGCCGCGTCACCCACACCGCGGCCTGGCGCTCGGACAGGTGCAGGTGCACGCCCAGGTCGGTGACCAGCGCGCCGGCGCGCACGTACATGGTCTGCGCCCCGCCCAGCAGGCCGCGGCCCAGCGCGCGGCTTTCCACCTCCATCAGGTGCAGGCCGGGCTCCGGCAGCGGCACGCCCAGCACCTCGAAGGCGCGGCCCTCGAACTGGCGCGGCAGCGCCTGGCTGCGGGCCTCGCGCAGCGTCTTCAGCCAGGGCAGCGCGCGGGTGTCGGCATCGGGCTTGGACTTGAAGGCGTAGCGAAAGGCCGCGGTCCCTTGGCCGGCAGCGGGTGCGTCGGGTTCGGACTGGTCGCCCTCGGCCCAGTCATCGCCCAGGCGGGCATGGCTGTCATCAGCCTGCGTGACGCGCATCAGCTCCTGGTAGGCGCGGATCATCGTCGCGTCGTCGGTGATGCGCAGCGTGCGCAGCGTGGCCTGCACCGTGTCGCCCTTGCCTTCGACCTGGCGCACCGTCAGCGGCACCACGCCGCCGATCGCCCGCTCCGCAATGCCGAAACGGCCACCGAACTTGGCCAGCGGCGGCGTGTCGCCCACCAGCACCGGCAGCGGCGCCAGCGTGCGCGCGCGACCCAGCAGGTCGCGGCCATCGGCCCCGGCCAGCGGGCTGGGCCAGACCAGCTGGTAGCGGCTCTTGGGCGGCAGCGGTCCGAACACCAGTTGGTCGCCGATCCCGTCGCCGCTGGCGACCGGCTCGCGCGGCGCCACCAGCGAGCCGTCGGCGGCCTTCAGGCGCACCTTGGCCAGATCGGCCAGGCGCACCGGCTGCTGGAACTGCACCCTGACCGGCTCCAGCGGACTGCAGCCGCTGCCCTGGGTGCTGCGCGAGCACTCCACGCTGAGCGGCCAGTCGCTGCGCGCACGGAAGTCCAGGCGCTGGCTGTCCCACAGCATCAGGCCGGCCGCAGCATCGTCACGCCGCGGACGCAGCCAGCGCAGCGACAGCGGCGCACCGTCGGGCAAGGCGGCCTGGCAGCGCAGCACGGTCCAGGGCTTGGCCGCACCGGCATCGCGCTGCGATGCGGGCACGCCGGCGGCGTCCAGCAGTTGCAGCCGCTGGGCGCCCTGCGCCACCTCCACCGGCACCGCCGAGCGCAGGCCCCAGATGTCGCACAGCGCCTGCGGCGGCTCGGCCAACGGAGCGGCCAGGCGCAGCGCGATCCAGCCGCGGCCTTCCAGCACCGCATCGACGCCAGGCCGGGTGTCGATCACCGCCGGCTGGGTGGCCGCCATCGCGCCCTGCAGCACCCCGAACAACGCGGCCGCCAGTGCCTGCCTGATCCCCATCATCGCTCCCATGGATGCATCTCCCCGCGTGCTTTGCGATGATTATGGACAGCACCACGACGGGAACCCCGCGATGCAACTCATCGGCATGCTTGATTCGCCCTATGTCCGCCGCGTGGCGGTCTCGCTGCAGGCCCTGGGCCTGCCCTTCGAGCACCGACCCCTGTCGGTGTTCCGCCACGTGGACGAGTTCCGCCGCATCAACCCGGTCGTCAAGGCCCCCACGCTGGTCTGCGACGACGGCACCATGCTGACCGATTCGACGCTGATCCTGGACTACGCCGAGGCCCTGGCCGCGCCACGCAGCCTGATGCCCCGCGCGCTGCCCGAGCGCCGCCAGGCGCTGCACCGCCTGGGCCTGGCACTGGCGGCCTGCGAGAAGGCGGTGCAGCTGGTCTACGAGCGGGCGATCCGGCCCGAGGAGAAGCGCCACCAGCCCTGGGTCGACCGCGTGACCATGCAGCTGCATGGCGGGCTGGCGGCGCTGGAGGCTGCCCATGCGGGCCAGCCGGTGGACTGGCAGCAGCCCACCCAGGACGCGATCACCACCGCCGTGGTCTGGCACTTCCTGATCGCCACGCTGGGGGGTGTCGACCCGGCGCCCTACCCCACGCTGGCAGCGCTGTCGGCCCAGGCCGAACAGCAGCCCAGCTTCCAGCGCGCGCCGCACGGCGACGGCGTGGTGGCCGCCCCATGATCGAGGTCAGCGACGACCCGGCGCGCATCGACCTGGACGCGGTGCACGCCTTCCTCAGCCGCTCCTACTGGTCGCCCGGCATCGCCCGCGAGAAGGTGGCGCGCGCCATCGCCCACTCGATGTGCTTTGGCGTCTATGACGATGGCGCCCAGGTGGGCTTCGCCCGGGTGGTCACTGACCGCAGCAGCTTCGCCTACCTGGCCGATGTCTACGTGCTGGAGTCGCACCGCGGCCGCGGTCTGGCCCGCCAGCTGCTGGGCGCGATCACCACCCACCCCGAGTTGCAGGGCCTGCGCCGCTGGCTGCTGGCCACGCGCGACGCCCACGAGCTGTACCGCCCCTTTGGCTTCGGCCCGCCAGCCGCGCCCGACCGACTGATGGAATGGCGCCCCGGATGAGCCTGATCTTCCACCCCGAACGACACACGCCGCTGGACGCACCGGCCTGGGATGCGGACGCTGCACGCACCACCGTGCAGGAGATCGTCAGCAGCTGTGAGGCCGCAGCCCGTCCCGAAGGCACCTGGCCCGTGCATCCCCGCGACGACGAGGGCGACACCCCCGAGGGCGGCTTCAAGGGCCTCTACCTGGGCGGCGCCGGCCTGCTGTGGGCGCTGTGGTGGCTGGGCCGCCAGGGCCACGCCACGCTGCGGTGGGACCCCGCCGCGCGCGTTGACGCGCTGGCCGCGGCCTGGCAGCGCGCGCCCGACAACGGCGAGCCCCTGCCCTCCTGGTTCCTGGGCGAGGCGGGCCTGCGCCTGGTGCAGTGGCGGCTGACCGGCCGTGATGACGCGGCCAGCCGCCTGCTGGCCGTGGCGGCCGCCAACCGCCACCACCCCAGCCAGGAGGCGCTGTGGGGCGCCCCGGGCACGATGCTCGGGGCCTGGCATCTGGCGCACCTGGCCAACGACCCACGCGCCGTCGACGAACTGCGCGCCAATGTCAGCGCCGTCCTGGCAGGCCTGCACCGCCATGACGACAGCGGCTGCCAGGTGTGGACCCAGGCCATCCATGGCCGCGAGGTGATCTACCTGGGCGCCGGCCACGGCTTTGCCGGCAACCTGCATGCGCTGCTGCTGGCCAGCGCCTGGCTGCCCGAGGCCGAGCGCGCGGCGCTGCAGGCCCTGGCGATCGACACGCTGAGCCGCACCGCGCGGCGCGAGGGCACGCTGGCCAACTGGCCGCCCGGCCTGTACACCCCGCGCCCCGGCGGCGCGCTGGCCCTGCTGCAGTGGTGCCATGGCGCCCCGGGCATCCTGTGCGCGATGCACCCCCTGCCCTCGGACCTGGACGCCGGGTTCGAGGCGCTGCTGGAGGCCGCTGGCGAAGCCATCTGGCAGGCCGGCCCGCTGGCCAAGGGCCATGGCGTCTGCCACGGCACGGCCGGCAACGCGCTGGCGCTGCTGGCGCTGCATGCCCGCCAGGGCGACGCGCGCTGGCTGCAGCGGGCGCGCGCCTTCGCGATGCATGCGATCGGCCAGATGCGGGCCCTGCAGCAACAGCACGGCCAGCCCTGGCACGGCCTGTGGACCGGCGACATGGGCCTGGCCTGTGTGCTGGCCCAGTGCCTGGACGGCCGCTACCAGGGCGTGCCGACGCTGGACCTGGCCTGATCAGGGCAGGACGCCGAAGCCCACACCCCGCTCGCGCAGCCAACGCCGGTAGGCGCTGGACATCCGGTCGGCGGCGCTGTGCACCTCGCCACTCAGCGGCAGGCGGCGCGGCCGCTGCGACTCCAGCACCGGCTGGTCCTGGGCGAAGATGGTGTGCTGGAAGGCCGCCACCTGCTCGTCGCTGGAATCCCAATCGGGCACGGCCAGGCGGAACCAGGCGCGGCTGTGTTCCTCGTCCCGCGGGCAGATGAACAGCGCAATGCCTTCACGCCAGCCCTGCTGCGCATCGGGCGCCTTCTCCAGCACCGCCGTGTAGGGCGCCGGCACCCGGTATTCGTAGTCGACCCAGGAGCCCTCGGTGGACTGCAGGTTGCTGCGCGGCTGCCAGGCGCGGCAGCCGTGGGCGTGCAGGCCGTCGGGGGTGGCGTCCACCTGGTAGGGCGGCACCTCGCCATGGCTGCGCTCGCCCAGCCAGCCCTCGTGCACAAAGCCGAAATGCGCCATGTCGAGGAAGTTCTCCACCACCCGTGGCGCGCTGGTGGCCACATCAAACGGCCCGACGGTGAGCTTGCGCAGGCGTGGCTCGTGCTCGGCGGCAAAGGCCGGCGGCAGCGCCGCGTCGGTGGGCAACAGCCACCACAAGCCGGCGAAGGCCGTCAGCGGCCACACCGCCAGGCCATGCGAGGCCGGCGGCGTGAAGCCCGGCACCGCCGGGATGGCCACGCAGCGGCCATCGCCGTCGAAACGCCAGCCGTGGTAGGGGCACTCCAGCTGCCCCGCGCAGACGCGGCCCAGCGACAGCCGCGCGCCGCGGTGCGGGCACTGGTCGCGCGCGGCGCGGGCCTGGCCCTGGCCATCACGCCAGACCACCCAGTCCTCACCCAGCAGGCGCACCGCCTGCGGCGCCTCGCCCAGCTCCTCCACCCGCAGCAGCGGATGTGCACAGTCGTGTTCATGGCCCATGGCCCAGCTTACCCCGTAGACTGCCAGGCCATGCTGTCCCATGTCTTCATCGGCGTCACCGATTTCGAGCGGGCGCTGGGCTTCTACAGCGCGCTGGCCGAGGTGCTGGAGATCGCACCGCGCTTCGTCGACCGCAGCCGCCCCTGGGCCGGCTGGCAGAGCAGCCCCGGGCCGCGCCCGCTGCTGCTGATCGGCCACCCGTTCACGGGCGAACACGCGCCCGGCAACGGCCAGATGGTGGCACTGCTGGCCGCCACCCGCGAGCAGGTGAACCGCGCCCACGCCACCGCGCTGGCGCTGGGCGGCCGTTGCGAAGGCCCGCCGGGGCTGCGGCCGCACTACCACCCGCACTACTGGGGCGCCTACTTCCGCGACCCTGACGGCAACAAACTGGGCGTGGCCTGCCACGCCCCGCAGGACGATCAGCCGCGGCGCGCCTGAGCCAGGAGGGCGGCGGCGAAGGCCGCCTCCACCAGGCCGCCGGCCAGCGCCGCGGACACCGGTGCCGCGCGGGCCAGGGCCAGGCCCAGACCGAGCACGCACAACACGCCGCCCATCACCCAGTAGACCCGCAGGCCATACAGGGTCTGGAAGCTCAGGTAGCGGCCGCCGATGGCCAGCAGCATCGCCGGGAAGAACCACTCGATGCGCAGCACCTGCAGGCCGTAGGCCACGGCGATGCCGGCCAGCATCCACAGCGTGCCCTCCACCGCCAGCCTGGCCAGGGGGTTGCCGGGCGTGTGTGCGCCACGTCGGCCCAGGGCCCGGGCCAGCAGCACGCCCACCGGGTGGATCAGCGCACCGCCGGCCAGCAGCGTCAGCACCGCGGCCGGGGCCGAGACCTGCCAGGCCACGCCGGCGGCCACCAGCCAGGCCAGGGACGAGGCGAGCACGCCGGGCGCACCATCCAGATAGCCCTGGCGCATGTCGGCCTGGGCGGCGGAGAAGGGCATGTCATTCATGGCTGGTGAGCATAGCGCTCAGGGTCGGATGCGACGGCTGCCACCGGCGCGGCGGTCGGCGCGCACGTCCTGCGCCAGCTCGGTGTTGAGCTGGCGCGCGTGCGCGGTCAGCTGCGCCAGCGCCTGGTCCAGCACGGCCAGCTGGGCATCATCGAGCACCGCCACCAGGCGGGCGTTGATGGCGGCGATCTGCGGGAAAAGATCGTCGTGCAGCTGGTGCCCGGACTCGGTCAGCGTCAGCACCGCGCGGCGCGCATCGCCGGATTGCGCCTGGCGCTGAACCAGGCCCTTGGCCGCCAGCACGCCGGCGGCGCGCGAGGTGCGCGGGCGGTCGAGCTGCGCGGCCTCGGCCAGCGCCGAGGGCGACATCGGCCCGCGCGCCGCCAGCAGCGCCAGCAGCCGCCATTCGCGCCGGGCAATGCCATAGCGGCCCTCCAGCAGGCGCACCACCGGCGCACCGCCCAGCGCGAACAGGCGCAGCAGGCGGTAGTTCAGCAGGTCGTCCAGGGTGGTGGGCTCGCGCAGGCTCAGGGTGAATCCCGGTGATGGTTGATTTCAACAATTGATCCGGCCGCGCCTAGATTAGCGACCAACGCCACCGCGCACACGAGGAGACACCATGAGCCACCGTTTCACCCGCCGCACCTGGCTGGCCGCCGCCGCGCTGGCCTGCGCGCTGCCAGCCGGCGCCCAGGAGGGCACGATCAAGCTGATCGTGGGCTACCCGCCCGGCGCCACCAGCGATTCGCTGACCCGCATCGTCGCCGAGCACATGCAGCGCACGCTCAAGCAGACGGTGGTGGTGGACAACAAGGCCGGGGCCGGCGGCCGCATCGCCAATGAGGCGGTCAAGGCCGCGGCGCCCGATGGCCTGACGCTGCTGATGACGCCGGTGGCGACGATGTCGATCTTCCCCCACTCGTATGCCGGCCAGCTGCGCTACGACCCGTTCAAGGACTTCGTGCCGGTGGCCCACCTGAGCAACTTCCAGGTCGGTCTGGCGGTGCAGTCGGCGGCGCCGGTGAAGACGCTGGCCGACTATGTGGCCTGGGTCAGGGCCGACCCCGACAAGAACGGCTTCTACGCGTCGGCCGCGGCCGGCAGCATCCCGCACTTCTTCGGCGTGATGTTCGCGCGCTCGGCCGGCATCACCATGACCCATGTGCCCTACAAGGGCACGGCACCGGCGATGCAGGCGCTGGCGGCGGGCGAGGTGAATGCCGCCTCCACCGTGGTGGCCGACATCAAGCCGCTGGTGGCCGCCGGCAAGGCGCGCCTGCTGGCGGTGGCCGGCGAGCAGCGCGACCCGGCCTTCCCCGAGGTGCCCACCTTCAAGCAGCTGGGCTACGACCTGGTGGCCCAGCCCTGGTATGCGCTGTTCGCCCCGGCCGGCACGCCAGCGGCGGCGATCGACCGGCTGGCCAAGGCCGCCGCGGCCGCCGTCAACGACCCGGCCGTGCACAAGCGCCTGGTCGAGATGGGCCTGGAGCCCACCGGCCATGGCCCGGCGCAACTGGCTGCCATCATGAAGGCCGACTACGAGCGCTGGGGCCCGCCGATCCGCGCCTCGGGCTACAAGCCGGCCGATTGAGGGGACAGCGATGAACGTGCTGTTCATCATGGCCGACCAGCTGCGCTGGGACCACCTGGCCTGCGCCGGCCACCCCTATCTGCGCACGCCCAACCTGGACGCGCTGGCGCGCCGCGGCGTGCGCTTCACCCAGGCCTATGTCAACAGCGGTGTCTGCGGCCCCAGCCGCATGAGCTACTACACCGGCCGCACGCCCAGCAGCCACGGCGCCACCTGGAACCGCGTGCCGCTGTCGGTGGGCGAGGTCACGCTGGGCGAGTACCTGCGCGGCCAGGGCCTGCACCTGGCGCTGGCCGGCAAGACCCATGTGATGGTCGACCACGAGGGCCTGGCGCGGCTGCAGCTTGAAGGCGGCTCCGAGCTGCACACGCTGCTGACGCGCGGCGGCTTCGAGGAGATCGACCGCTACGACGGCCACCACGCCCCCGGCGCCGAGAGCGGCTACCCGGCCTTCCTGCGCGCGCACGGCTACGACAGCGCCGACCCCTGGAGCGACTACGTCATCAGCGGCGTCGACGCCGACGGCCAGGTGGTCAGCGGCTGGCACATGCGCCATGTGCACCTGCCGGCCCGCGTGCGCGAAGAGCATTCCGAAACCGCCTACATGACCGACCAGGCGCTGGCCTACATCCGGCGCATGGGCGACGAACCCTGGGTGCTGCACCTGAGCTATGTGAAGCCGCACTGGCCCTACATGGCACCCGCCCCCTACCACGCCCGCTACACGCCCGAGCAGTGCCTGCCGGTGGTGCGCAACGAGGCCGAGAAGATCGACGCCCACCCGGTGCTGACCGCCTACCGCCAGAGCGAGGAGAGCCAGAGCTTCAGCCGGGACGACTGCATCCGCACCGTGCGTCCGGCCTACCAGGGCCTGATCGAGCAGCTCGACCACCACCTGGGTCGCCTCTTCAACGCGTTGGAGCAGCAGGGCCACTTCAAGGACACGCTGATCGTCTTCTGCGCCGACCACGGCGACTTCCTGGGCGACCACTGGCTGGGCGAGAAGGAGCTGTTCTACGACACCGTGCAGCGCGTGCCCTTCATCGTCGTCGACCCCAGTGCCGCGGCCGACGCCACGCGCGGCAGCACCGATGATCGCTTCGTCGAGGGCATCGATGTGGTGCCCACCATCCTGGATGCGCTGGGCATGGCCATCCCCCAGCACCGCATCGAAGGCCGCAGCCTGCTGCCGCTCACGCGCGGCCAGACGCTGCCGTCCTGGCGCGACACCACAGTCAGCGAACTGGACTTTGCCTACAAGGCCGCGCGCCGCCGCCTGGGCCTGGCGCCAGACCAATGCCAGGCCTGGAGCCTGCGCAACGCCCGCTGGCGCTATGTCTACTGGCAGAGCGCGCCCGAGCAGCTCTACGACCTGCAGGCCGACCCGGACCAGTTCGTCGACCTGGGCCGATCCGCCGCGACCGAGGGCGTGCGCCAGGCCTTCCGAGGGCAGCTCCTGGCCTGGCTGGCCGCGCGCAAGCGACGCACCACGGTCAGCCTGGAACAGATCGAGCGCGGCACCGACAACCACAAGAAGGCGGGCGTGTTCTACGGTCAGTGGTGAAAACCCTGTTGGCGGTGGGCCTGCAACTTGCAAGATGCACGGGGCCGCGCGCCGCGCGGTGAGCATGAAGCCGGCACCGACCGGCGACCGAGGAGACGAGTTGATGTCCGCATCTGACGACCTGCCCACCGACGCCGTGCTGCGCCGCCATGCCATCACCGAGCGCAACCGCCTGCTGGGCCTGCCGCCCACCGACGCCGTGCTCAAGCGCCACTACGCCCAGTGGCAAGCCGCGCAGGCGGCCCGCGCGTCGCAGCCCGCGGCGCCGACAGCCGCCCCGGCCCGTGCCGCGGCACCCGCCGTGGCCGCCCGAGCAGCGCCCGCGCCGGTCCGCCCGGCCCCGGCACCAGTGGCTGCCGCCCCCGCCGCCAGCGGCGGCGGGGGCCTGCTGGGCTGGCTCAAGCGCCTGTTCGGCGGCTGAACAGACCCGGCACACTCTGCGCCTGCTTTGAGGCAGGCCGGCCCGCGGCATGGCTGCGCGGGCCGGGCTGATCAGGGGCAGGTCAGGGGCTGATCGGGGGCGCCACCTCGGCGTCGCGCAGGGTCTGGCCGGCCGCCGCGGCCAGCCGCCGGGCCCAGGCCGACAGCCGGGCCTTCTCGGCCGCCGGCAGCCGCGCGTAGCCGTTGGTCAACTGGTGGGGGTCGGTGTTCATGTCGTAGTACTCGCGCTCGCCGCTCTCGTACTCGATGTAGGTCCGGTTGTCCGCCAGACGCAGCCCGATGTAGGGCGATCGCCACTCGACCATCGGCGCCGGTGCCGGAATGTCGCCAGGGTCCAGCGGCTCCAGCCAGGGCCGGGTCTGGCGGGGCGCGCCTCGTTCTGCGGCGTGCTCCAGCAGCAATGCGTCGCGCCAGGGCCCGGTCGGCTGGCGCTTGAGCAGGGGGACCAGCGAGCGGCCATCGTTGAACGGCAACGGTGCGATGCCTGCGAGTTCAGCCATCGTCGCCGCGTAGTCGACGTTGGCGGTGAGTTGCGTCACCTGTGAACCTGCGCGCACGCCGGGGCCGGTGACCAGCAAGGGCACCCTCAGGTCCTCGTCGAACTCGGTGCCCTTGCCGGCGGGCAGTCGGTGCTGGCCCAGGTGGTAGCCGTTGTCCGAGGTGAAGAAGACATAGGTGCGGCCGTCGATCGCCAGATCCTTGAGGGTCTGCATCACCTGCTCGACCATGTCCTCCACCGCCATCATGCTGCGCAGGCGCTTGCGGTACAGCGCGTCGATCAGGTTCACCTGCGCACGGGGCAGCAGGTCCCGGCGCGCCAGCCAGCCGGGCTTGTCGCTGACATCGGCCTCGTTGAAGGACGGCGGCCGGGGCGCCCTGGCCTCAGGAAACAGGTTGCGGTAGCGCCTGGGCGGCACCGAGGGGAAGTGCGGCGTCAGCGGCGAGACGTAAAGGAAGAAGGGCGCGTCCGGACGCTCCGCCGTGGTCTGCCGGATGAACCGGGTGGCCCGGCGGGTCAGCACGTCCACCAGGTAGTCGGACGGCAAGGCGTCATAGCGGACCGTCTGCCCGTTGACGTTCAGCGCGTAGTTGTACTGCCGGGCCGGCGAGCCGTGGTTGGGCACTGCCCACTCGGACCACCCTGGCGGGATGTACCGGTTGCCCGGATGGCGGCTCGGGTAGCCGTTGAGGTACTTGCCCATCAGCGCCGTGACATAGCCGGCGGCCTGCAGTGAGGTGGCCAGGGTCTGCTGCTCCAGCCCGTCGCCGAAGAACTTGTCGAAGCCGCCGTTGGCGCCCTTGTTGGCGTACATGCCGGTGTTGTGCGCGAACTGTCCGCGCAGCGTGGCCGAGCGGGAGGGGCAGCAGGCCGACAGGCTGACGAAGTGCTGGTTGAACGACATGCCCTGCTGCACCATCAGCGACTGCAGGCGCGGCAGGTGCTGCAGCAACTCGACGTCCATGTCATCGGTCAGGATGAACACGATGTTCGGCGGCCGGGGGGTGGCACCAGCGCTGGCCACCAGCAGCACGGCCAGGCCCAGCACCCGCAGGCAACTCGCCAGCAGTGTCGTGGTCATGTGTCATCCCCCCTCAGGCCGGCCCCGTCGCAGCGCCGTGACCGGGCATCCTGACGCCTCGGTGCACCAGGATCCACCCCTAACTGCGGCGGTGACAGCGCAGCGGGTCGGGGAGGCAACCCACCGCACCCCGGTGGTGCGCGGGCCGCGCCACGCCACCACCGGCCTCACCCGGGCCTGCCCACAGCGTCGGCACCACGACGCCGACAAAGACACAGGGCCGGACGCTGAGGCGACCGGCCCTGCGGTGGGGGTGGGCGCCGCCGCGGGCGGCTCACCCTCGAAAGTCGGCCGCCCTTGGCGGCCGAGGGTGCTTACTTGGCGCCCGGCACCGTGCCTTCCACGCCCTTGACGTAGAACTTGATGCCGCCCAGGAAGGCGTCATCGGCCACGGCGTCCTTGGCCAGGACTTCCTTGCCGGTGTTGTCGACGATCGGGCCCTTCCAGATCGCGAAGCTGCCGTCCTTCAGGCCGGCCTTGACGGCGTCGACCTTGGCCTTCACGTCGGCCGGCACGTCCTCGGCGATCGAGACGAAATCGATCGCGCCTTCCTTGACGCCCCACCAGCTCTGGCCGGTGGCCCACTTGCCTTCGAGCGCGTCCTTGGTGGCCTTGATGTAGTACGGACCCCAGTTGATCACGGCCGAGCCCAGGTGGGCCTTGGGGCCGTAGGCGGTCATGTCGGAGTCCCAGCCGAAGGCGCGCTTGCCCTTTTCCTGCGCGGTCTTGAGCACGGCCGGCGAGTCGGTGTTCTGCATCAGCACGTCGGCGCCGCCGTTGATCAGCGCGGTGGCGGCCTCGGTTTCCTTGGGCGGGTTGAACCACTCGTTGACCCAGACCACCTTGGTCTTGACCTTGGGGTTCACGCTCTGCGCGCCCATGGTGAAGCTGTTGATGTTGCGGATCACCTCGGGGATGGGGATCGAGCCGACCACGCCCAGCGTGTTCGACTTGGTCATGGCACCCGCCACCACGCCCGCCATGTAGGCGCCCTCGTAGGTGCGGCTGTCATAGGTGCGCAGGTTGGGCGCGGTCTTGTAGCCGGTGGCGTGCTCGAACTTGACGTTCGGGCTGTCGGCGGCCACCTTGAGCATCGGCTCCATGTAGCCGAAGGTGGTGCCGAAGATCAGCGTGTTGCCCTGGCCGATCATGTCGCGGAAGACGCGCTCGGCGTCGGCGGCCTCGGGCACCTTCTCGACGAAGCTGGTGACGATCTTGTCGCCCAGTTCCTTCTCCAGCGCCTTGCGGGCGTTGTCGTGGGCGAAGGTCCAGCCGCCGTCGCCCACCGGGCCGACGTAGGCGAAGGCCACCTTCAGCGGCTCGGCCTTGGCAGGGGCGGCGGCCGAGGCCGGCGCCGACGCAGCGGCCGGCGCGGCCTCTTCCTTCTTGCCGCAACCGACCAGGGCGGCAGCGGCGGCCACCGTGGCCAGTCCGGACAGGCGAAGCATCGAACGCTTGGTGTGCAGGGTCATGGGTTCTCCGTGCGTGGGGGGATGAAAGCGGGGGTCGTGGGCGGCTCAGCCGCCCGGGAAGAAGGGTTTGCCCAGCGAAGCCGGCATGTTCACACGAATCCAGGTCGGATTGCGCGAGATCAGCACCAGCACGACGATGGTGGCCACATACGGCAGCATGGTGAGCCACTGGCTGGCGATCTGCACGCCCTCGCCCTGCAGGTGGAACTGCAGCATGGTGACGCCGCCGAACAGGTAGGCGCCCAGCAGCACCCGCGCCGGGCGCCAGGTGGCGAAGGTGGTCAGGGCCAGCGCGATCCAGCCCTTGCCGGCCACCATGCCCTCCACCCACAGCGGCGTGTAGATTACCGACAGGTAGGCGCCGGCCAGACCGCACAGCGCGCCACCGGTCATCACCGCCGCCAGCCGGATGCGCCGCACCGGGTAGCCCAGCGCATGCGCCGACTCGGGCGACTCGCCCACCGCGCGCAGCACCAGGCCCGGCCGCGAGCGGTACAGGAACCAGGCCAGGCCCAGCGCCAGCAGCACCGCCCCATAGACCAGCGGATGATGGCGGAACAGCGCCGGCCCGATCAGCGGAAGGTCGGCCAGCAGCGGGATGTCGAACTTGGCGCGGTCGCTCAGGCGCGCCTGCGTGTAGGCGGTGCCCACGAAGGCCGAGAAGCCGGTGCCGAACAGGCTCAGCGCCAGCCCGGTGGCGTACTGGTTGGTGTTCAGCCAGATCACCAGCACGCCGAAGATGGCGGCCATCACGGCCCCCACGCCCGCGCCCGCGGCAAAGGCCGCCAGGTCGGAGCCGGTGTGCGCCGCCGTGGCAAAGCCGGCGATCGCCGCCACCAGCATCATGCCCTCGGCGCCCAGGTTGATGATGCCGGCACGCTCATTGATCAGCAGGCCCAGGCCGGCGATCGCCAGCACGGTGCCGGCATTGAAGGTGGCGCCCAGCAGCAGCGCGAACTGTTCCATCACGGGCCCCTCCGTCCGAACTGTGGCTTGTAGTGGATCAGCGTGTCGCAGGCCAGCAGCGCGAACAGCAGCAGGCCCTGGAACACGCCGGTCAGCGCCTTGGGCAGGCCCAGGCGCGACTGCGCCAGCTCGCCGCCGATGTAGAACATGCTCATCAGCACCGCCGAGAACACCGCCCCCACCGGATGCAGCCGCCCCACATAGGCGACGATGATCGCGGCAAAGCCGTAGCCGGCCGGCACGTATGGGGTGAGTTGCCCCAGCGGACCGGCCGCTTCCAGGCCGCCGGCCAGACCGGCCAGACCGCCGCTGATCAGCAGCGCGATCCACAGCGCGCGCCGCGACGAGAAGCCGGCGTAGCGCGCCGCATCGGGCGCCAGACCGCCCACCTGCAGCGAGAAGCCGCGGTAGGTGCGGAACAGGAAGGCCCACAGGCCCAGCACCGCGGCCAGCGCGATGAAGACGCCCACGTTCATGCGCCAGCCATCGACCAGGCGCGGAATCTTGGTCGCCGCGGCGAAGGTGATGGTCTGCGGGAAGTTGTAGCCGGCCGGGTCCTTCCAGGGGCCGTAGACCAGCCAGGCCAGCAGCATGTCGGCCACATAGACCATCATCAGGCTGACCAGGATCTCGCTGGCGTTGAAGCGGTCGCGCAGCAGCGCGACGATGCCGCTCCACACCATGCCGCCCAGCACGCCGGCGGCCAGCACCGGCACCACCACCCAGCGTGAGGTGTCGGGCCCGGCCTGCATGGCCACGCCGCTGGCGAAGATCGCGCCCAGCACGAACTGCCCCTCGGCACCGATGTTCCAGACATTCGAGCGGTAGCACACCGACAGGCCCAGCGCGATCAGCACCAGCGGCACCGCCTTGACGCTCAGCTCGGACAGCGCATAGCCGTTCTTCACCGGCTCGATGAAGAAGACCTGCAGCGCCCTCAGCGGGTCCTTGCCCAGCACGCTGAACAGCACGACACCCACCAGCACGGTGATCGCCAGCGCGATCAGCGGCGAGGCGAAGGACATGGCCTTCGAGGGCTGCGGGCGCGGAATCAGGCGGATCATGCGGCCACCCCCTGCGCGGCCGGGGCGGCGTTCCACAGGCCCGACATCCACTCGCCGATCATCTCCACCGTGGCCTCCTTGACCGGCACCGATGGCGACAGCCGCCCTTGCGCGATCACCTGCAGGCGGTCGCTCAGCTCGAACAGCTCGTCCAGTTCCTCGCTGACCACCAGCAGTGCACAACCGGCGTCGCGCAGCTTCAGCAGCTCGCCGCGGATCTGTGCGGCCGCGCCCACGTCCACGCCCCAGGTGGGCTGGGCGACGATCAGCAGCTTCGGATTCGCGTCAATCTCGCGGCCGACGATGAACTTCTGCAGGTTGCCGCCCGACAGCGACCTGGCCGCGGCATCCGGCCCGCCCGCCTTGACCTTGAAGCGATCGATCAGGCTGGCCGCCAGCGCACGCGTGGCCGACAGATCAAGCCAGCCGCCGCGGCCCACGGCCTCGGTGCGGGTGAGCAGCGTGTTGGCGGCCAATGACAGCGTGGGCACCGCGCCGCGGCCCAGGCGCTCCTCGGGCACGAAGTGCAGGCCCAGGTGGCGCCGCTTGCGCGGCGAGGCGGTGGCGATGTCGTGGCCGAACAGCGTGACCGAGCCGGCCGGCGCCCGCGGGTCCTCGCCCGAGAGCGCAGCCATCAGCTCCTGCTGGCCATTGCCCGAGACCCCGGCGATGCCCAGGATCTCGCCGGCGCGCACGTCCAGCGCGATGTCCTTGAGCGCCATGCCGAAGGGGTCGGTGGTGGGCAGCGACAGGCCCCGGACCTGCAGCACCGTGGCGCCTTGCGTGGCGGCGCGCGCGTGCAACGCCGGCGGCTCGGCGCCGATCATCAGGCGCGACAGACCGGCGTTGGTCTCCTGGCTGGGGTCGACCTCACCCGTCACCTTGCCACCGCGCAGCACGGTGCAGTGGTGGCACAGGCTGCGGATCTCGTCGAGCTTGTGGCTGATGTAGAGGATGGAGCAGCCCTCGCTGCTGAGCTGGCGCAGCGTGACGAAGAGCTTCTCCACCGCCTGCGGGGTGAGCACCGAGGTGGGCTCGTCCAGGATCAGCAGCTGCGGCTTGGTGAGCAGCGCGCGCACGATCTCGACGCGCTGGCGCTCGCCCACGCTGAGGGTGTGCACCGGGCGCAGCGGGTCGACCTCCAGGCCGTAGCCGGCGGCGACCTCGCGGATGCGGGCCGTCACCTCGTCCAGGCTCATCGCCTTGTCCAGGCCCAGCCAGACGTTCTCGGCGGCGGTGAGGGTGTCGAACAGCGAGAAGTGCTGGTAGACCATGCTGATGCCCAGCTGCCGCGCCGCCGCCGGGCTGGCCACCTGCACCGGCTGGCCGTTCCAGAGGATCTCGCCGGCGTCGGGCTTGACCGCGCCGTAGATGATCTTCATCAGTGTGGACTTGCCGGCACCGTTCTCGCCCAGCACCGCATGGATCTGGCCGGGGGCCACGCTCAGCGCCACGCTGTCGTTGGCCCGGACCGCGGGGTACTGCTTGGTGATGCCGCGCAGTTCGAGGCGTGCGGGGAGGAAGGTCATGCGGTGGGCTTCTCGTCGTGGTCGGCCGGCCGCCGGTACCGCTCGACGCCGGCCACGCGGGTGCTCACCACGTGGTCGTCGCCAGCCAGGGTCAGCCAGGCAAAGATCGCATCATGCAAGTCGCGGGCCACCGACTGGCGGCGGCGCTCGACAGGCGAACGGGCGGTGTCCCAGACGACCACGTCGGCCAGTGTACCGGGCTCAAGCGAGCCGATTTCATGGGCCAGACCCAGGGCCTCGGCGGCGCCACGGGTGGCCGCATGCAGCAGCGCCCAGGCGGTGATGCGCCGGCCGGCCAGGGCTTGCACCTGGTAGCCATCGGCCAGCGTGCGCAGCATCGACAGGCTGGTGCCGCCGCCCACATCGCAGCCCATCGTCACCGCCGCGCCGCCGGCGCGCGCCGCCGGCCAGTCGAACAGTCCGCTGCCCAGGAACAGGTTGGAGCTGGGGCAGTGCGAAATCATGGCGCCGGTGGCCGCCAGGCAGGCACGGTCGTCGGCATCCAGCCAGATGCCGTGGGCCAGCATGCTGCGCGGGCCCAGCAGGCGGAAATGCTCGTACACGTCCAGGTAGCTGCGCGACCAGGGGAACAGCTCGCCGACCCAGCGCACCTCGTCGCGGTTCTCGGCCACATGGGTCTGCATATACAGGCCCGGGTGGGCGGCCATCAGCGCGCCGGCCATGGCCAGCTGGGCATCGGTGGAGGTGGGTGCGAAGCGCGGCGTCACCGCGTAGGCCAGGCGGCCATGTCCGTGCCAGCGGGCGATCAGCTCCACGCAGTCCTGCTCGGCCTGGGCCACGTCGTCGCGCAGGAATTCGGGCGCGTGGCGGTCCATCAGCACCTTGCCGGCGATCAGGCGCATGCCGCGCGCACTGCCGGCCTCGAACAGTGCATCCACCGAATCGCGGTGCACCGTGGGAAAGACCATCGCCGAGGTGGTGCCGGTGGCCAGCAGGCCATCCAGGAACAGCGCCGAGATGAAGCGCGCATGCTCCGGGTCGTCCATGCGCGCCTCGGCCGGGAAGGTGTGGCGCTCCAGCCAGTCGAGCAGCTCGGTGCCCCAGGCCCCCAGCACATCGATCTGCGCGCTGTGCACATGGGTGTCGATGAAGCCGGGCAGGATCAGCCGGCCGGGGTGGCGCTCCTTGGGCCAGCTGGCATCGGGCTCGTGGCGCTGCACGCCGACGATGCGGCCGGCCTCGATCAGCAGCCAGTGCGCCGGGCGCCAGCGGGGCTCGGCGCCGGGATCGGCCAGCGGCGGCGCTTCAGTGAAATCGAGCAGGTCGCCGAACAGCGCCAGCTTCTGGTCGTGCCCCACATGCAGGCTCATGTGGCACTCCCCGCCAGCGCACGCGCCACGTCGCGCACCTGCTCACGCAGCCAGCGCTGGGCCGGCGCCGCATGGGCGCGGTCGTGCCACAGCTGGTAGTAGGCCATCGGCGGAAAGCCGGCCGGGCAGCGCACGATGCGCAGCGGCAGGGCGCCCAGGTAGCGCTGGCAGAACTGGCGACCGGTGGTCAGCACCAGGCGGCTGTCGGCCACCATGCGCGGTGCCAGACCGAAGTGGGCGCAGCGCACCGCGATGCGCCGCTTCAGGCCACGGGCCGCCAGGTGCTCGTCGATCACGCCCAGCGCGCCGGGATGCAGCGGCATCGGGGCGATGTGCTCGGCGTCCAGGTAACGCTCCTCGGTCCAGCTGCGCGGGTTCTTCACCGCCGGGTGGTCGGCGGCCACCAGGCAGACCACCTCGTCGCTGAGCAGGCGGCCCAGGTGCAACTCATCGGGCGGGCGCAGCCAGTTGCCGATCACCAGGTCCACCTCGCCCGAGGCCAGCTTGCGGCGGTAGTCGAACTCGGCCGACAGCGGATGGATCTCCAGCGTCAGGCCCGGCGCCGCCCGGCGCAGTTCGGCAGCCACGCCGGGCAGGAACTGCGGGTCGAGGTAGTCGCTGGCGGCGATGCGCAGCGTCATCTCGGCGCGCTGCGGCTCGAAGCGGCGCTGCACGCGGGCGCCGCCGAACAGCGCTTCGGCCTCGCGCAGCAGGCTCTCGGCGGGCGCCAGCATGGCCTGCGCGGCCTCGGTGGGCACCATGCCGCCACCGGCGCGCACCAGCAGCGCATCACCGGTCAGCGCACGCAGGCGGCGCAGCTGCGCGCTGACCTGGGGCTGGCTGCTGCCCAGGCGCATCGCGGCACGGGAAACGCTGCGTTCAGTGATCACGGTGTGCAGGACCTTCACGAGATGGAGGTCGATGTTGGCGGCATCGGACGGCTTCGTCATACGCGTGGGCATATTCCCTGCATGTCGCATATCGTATGCCAACATCGGCCTGCCGCAGGTAAGTTCACGCCATGGACGCCCACCCCCAGGTTTCTCCCGAGGCCGCCACCCGCCCGGTGCGCTTCGTCTTCCGTGGCCGCACCGTGGAGGTGAACGACGCGCCCCCCACGCGCAGCGTGCTGCAGTGGCTGCGCGAGGACGCTCGCGCCTGCGGCACCAAGGAAGGCTGCGCCGAGGGCGACTGCGGTGCCTGCACCGTGTTGGTGGCTGAACTGGCCGAACTCGCCGAAACGGTGCTGGGCGACACCGCCGCGGTGCGCAGCGCCGGCCTGGCGATCCGCCCGGTCAATGCCTGCATCCGCTTTCTGCCCAGCCTGGACGGCAAGGCGCTGCTGACGGTGGAGGACCTGGCCGGCCCATCGCCCGATGCACCGCTGCACCCCGCCCAGCAGGCCCTGGTCGACTGCCACGGCCACCAGTGCGGGTTCTGCACCCCGGGCTTCGCGATGAGCCTGGCCGCCGAGCACGAGCGCCAGCGCGCCGGCGGGCCCCCTCCCAGCCGGAGCGAGCTGGCCGATGCGATCGCCGGCAACCTGTGCCGCTGCACCGGCTACCGGCCGATCCTGGACGCCGGCCAGCGCATGGGCCAGGACCTGTCGCGCGGGCTGCCGCTGGACGGCCTGGCCGAGCAGCTGCGCGGGCTGCAGGCCGCCCCGGCACTGAGCCTGCCCGGCCGCTGGCACGCGCCACGCAGCCTGGCCGAATTGGCGGCCTTGCGCGCAGCCCGGCCCCAGGCGCGGCTGCTGGCCGGCGCCACCGACGTGGGCCTGTGGGTCACCAAGCAGATGCGTGAGCTGGGCGAGCTGATCTGGCTGGGCGATGTGGCCGAGCTGCGCCGCATCGACGAGGCCGATGGCGCGCTGCGCATTGGCGCCGCGGTGACGCTGGAAGACGGCTGGCGCGCGCTGGTGGCGCGCTGGCCCACGCTGTCCGAGATGCACCGCCGCTTTGCCGCACCGCCGGTGCGCCATGCCGGCACCCTGGTGGGCAACCTGGCCAACGGCTCGCCGATCGGCGATGCGCCGCCGGTGCTGATGGCGCTGGGCGCACGGCTGCGTCTGCGCCAGGGTGAGGCCACGCGCCACCTGGCCCTGGAGGATTTCTACCTCGACTACATGAAGAACGCGCTGCAGCCCGGCGAGTTCATCGAGGCGGTGGAGGTGCCGCTGACCACCGCCGACCCCGCGTGGGTGGTGCGCGCCTGGAAGCAGAGCAAGCGCTTCGACTGCGACATCTCCGGCGTCAGTGCCGGGCTGGTGCTGCGCGTGGAGCAGGGTGTGGTGCACCAGGCGCGGCTGGCCTTCGGCGGCATGGCGGCCACGGTGCGACGCGCCACCGGCGCCGAGGCCGCGCTGACCGGCCACCCCTGGACCGAGGCCACGCTGCAGGCGGCCCAGGCCGCACTGGACACCGACTTCACCCCGCTCACCGACCTGCGTGCCAGTGCGCCCTACCGCCAGCGCGTGGCGCGTGCCCTGCTGCACCGCCTGTGGCTGGACACGCGGGCCGACGCACCGCTGCCGGCCAGCGCGCTGCGCGTGTGGGAGGGCTGCGCATGAAGCCGTCCCTGCACACCGGCGTCGTCGGTCTGCCGCTGCCCCATGAATCGGCGCGCGGCCATGTCAGCGGCCGTGCCGCCTACTGCGACGACATCCCCGAACCGGTCGGCACGTTGCACGCCGCGCTGGGGCTGTCACCGGTGGCGCACGGCCGGCTGCTGGGCATCGACCTGGCGCGGCTGCAGGCGCTGCCGGGTGTGGTGGCGGTCTACACCGCCGCCGACATCCCCGGCCCGAACGACTGCGGGCCGATCGTCCACGACGACCCGATCCTCGCTGACGGCACGCTGCGCTACCTGGGCCAGCCGGTCTTCGCGGTGGTGGCCGAGAGCCGCGATGCCGCGCGCCGCGCCGCCGCGCAGGCCAAGGCGGTGCTGCAGATCGAGCCGCTGCCGGCGCAGCTGGACCTGCGCGCCGCCCATGCGGCCGCCGACTGGGTGGTGCCGCCGATGCACCTCAGCCGCGCCACGCACCCCGGCGGTGTCGACGCCGCGATGGCCGAGGCGCCTCACCGCTTGAGCGGCCGCTGGACGCTGGGCGGCCAGGAGCAGTTCTACCTGGAGGGCCAGATCAGCTTCGCGCTGCCGCAGGACGACGGTGGCCTGCTGGTGCACTGCTCCACCCAGCACCCCAGCGAGATGCAGGCGCTGATCGGCCATGCGCTGCAGCTGCCCAGCCACGCGGTGCAGGTCAGCTGCCGGCGCATGGGCGGCGGCTTCGGTGGCAAGGAGTCGCAGTCGGCGCTGTTCGCCTGCGTGGCCGCGCTGGCGGCGCGGCGGCTGCAGCGACCCGTCAAGCTGCGGGTGGACCGCGACGATGACTTCCTGATCACCGGCCGCCGGCATGGCTTCGAGTTCGACTGGGCGGTGGGCTTTGACGACGCCGGCCGCGTGCTGGCGCTGGAGGTCACGCTGCTGGGCGACGCCGGCCACTCGGCCGACCTGTCGCCGCCGGTGATGACGCGCGCGCTGTGCCACATCGACAACGCCTGCTGGCTGCCCAATGTGGCGCTGCACGGTTACCTGCCGCGCACGAACCGCCAGAGCAACACCGCCTTTCGCGGCTTCGGCGGCCCGCAGGGCGCGCTGATCACCGAGCTCATCCTGGACCACATCGCGCGCCACCGCGCGCTGGATCTGCTGGCGGTGCACCAGGCCAACTGGTATGGCACCTCCGAGCGCAACCTCACGCCTTATGGCCAGGTGGTCGAGGACAACGTGATCGCGCCGCTGGTGGACCAGCTCAGCGACAGCGCCGACTACGTCAGGCGCCGCGCCGAGGTGGCGCTGTTCAACGCCGCCAGCCCGGTGCTGAAGAAGGGCCTGGCGCTGTCGCCGGTGAAGTTCGGCATCTCGTTCAACGTCAACCACTACAACCAGGCCGGCGCGCTGGTGCATGTCTACCTGGACGGCTCGGTGCTGGTCAACCATGGCGGCACCGAGATGGGCCAGGGCCTGAACACCAAGGTGGCGCAGGTGGTGGCGCATGAGCTGGGCCTGCCGATCGGCCGCGTGCGCTGCAGCGCCACCGACACCAGCAAGGTGGCCAACACCTCGGCCACGGCGGCCTCGACCGGCGCTGACCTGAACGGGCAGGCCGCGCGGGACGCGGCGCGACGCATCCGTGAGCGGCTGGCCGCGCTGCAGGCCGACGAGTGGCAGATGGCGGCGTCGGACATCGTCTTCGCCGATGGCCAATTGCGCGCGCCCGATGGCCGCAGCGTCGAGTTCAACGCCCTGGTGCAGCGCGCCTACGTGGCCCGCGTGCAGCTGTGGAGCGAAGGCTTCTACGCCACGCCCGGCCTGCACTGGGACCGCGCCACGCTGTCCGGCAAGCCCTTCTACTACTTCGCCTATGGCGCCGCGGTGTCCGAGGTGTTGCTGGACACGCTGACCGGCGAGTGGCGGCTGCTGTGCGCCGACCTGCTGCATGACGCTGGCCGCTCGCTGAACCCGGCGCTGGACATCGGCCAGATCGAGGGTGCCTTCGTCCAGGGCATGGGCTGGCTGACCAGCGAGGAGCTGGTCTGGCACCCGCAGACCGGTGCGCTGCTGACCCACGCGCCGTCGACCTACAAGATCCCGACCGCCAACGACGTGCCCGATGCGCTGCACACCCGGCTGTTCGAGAACGCCAACGTCGCCGACAGCATCCACCGCAGCAAGGCGGTGGGCGAGCCGCCGCTGCTGCTGGCCTTCTCGGTCTGGCTGGCCCTGCGCGATGCGGTGGCCGCGGCCGGTGCGCCCGGCTGCCAGCCGCCGCTGCTGGCCCCCGCCACGCCCGAGGCGCTGCTGCGGGCCATTGACGCGGTGCGCGACTGAGACAATCGCGGCAATGACCGCGCCCCACCCTGCCCCTGCCGCCCTGCCGGTGGCCGATGCCGCACTCGCTGCCGATTGGCTGGGCCGCGGCAGGCCCGCGGTGGTGGTGGTGGTGGGGCAGACGCGCGGCTCGGTGCCGCGCGAGCGCGGCACCCGCATGCTGGTGGCCCTGGACGAGGTGGCCGGCACGATCGGCGGCGGTCACCTGGAGTGGCAGGCCATCGCCCAGGCGCGCGAGCGGCTGGCCGCCGGCGCCCCGTCGGCCTGGGACTGGCCGGTGGCCCTGGGTCCGTCGCTGGGCCAGTGCTGCGGTGGCGCGATGACCCTGCATTTCCGGCCGCTGGACGCGGCCACGCTGGCCGACTGGCCGCTGGACGCGCCGCGCTTTCACCTGCAGCTCTACGGGGCCGGACATGTCGGGCGGGCGATCATCGCGCTGCTGGCGCAGATCCCCTGCCGGGTGCAGTGGATCGACGAGCGCGAGAGTGAATTCCCGTCCGGGCCACTGCCGCCGCACATCCAGCGGGTCTGCGTCGAGCCGGTCGAGGCCGAAGTGGCGCTGGCCCCACCCGGCAGCGCCTACCTGGTGCTGACCCACAGCCACGACCTGGACCTGGCGCTGACCCAGGCCATCCTGCGGCGCGACGATGTCGGCTGGTTCGGCCTGATCGGCTCGGCCACCAAGCGCGCCCGCTTCGAGCACCGCCTGGCCGAGCGCGGCATCCCGGCCGAGCGCATCGCCGCCATGCACTGCCCGATCGGCTGGCCCGGCATCAGCGGCAAGGAGCCGGGCGTGATCGCGGTGGCGGTGGTGGCGCAGTTGCTGGCCGCCTGGCCGCACGCACCCGGCTGAACTGCTTATTTGTTCCGCGAATAAGTTTAGTCAGAAATTGTTTTAGGGGGTTCGCTGCCGAAAACGCGATGGAAGAATCCAGACCGTTCATCGCTTTTCTCATATCGGAGCCCCTGCCCATGCAATTGGAATCCATGCCCGCACTGGCCGGCCTGCTGGTCGGCACGATGGTGGGCGTCACCGGGGTGGGCGGCGGCTCGCTGATGACACCGATCCTGGTGATGCTGTTCGGCATCGCGCCCACCACGGCGGTAGGCACCGACCTGCTCTACGCGTCGATCACCAAGATGTTCGGCGTGGGCGTGCACCACGGCCATGGCACGGTGGACTGGCAGGTGGTGCGCCGGCTGGCGCTGGGCAGCCTGCCGGCGGCGGCGCTGACGCTGGCCTGGATGCATTTCTCCGAGGCCTCGCGCATCAAGGACGGCTTCATCATCAGCATGGTGGCCACGATGCTGATCATCACCGCGCTGGGCATGCTGACCAAGGATTGGCTGCACGGCCTGGGCCGCAAGCTGCGCGTGGGCAATGCCGACCAGTTCAAGCACCTGCAGCCGGTGCTGACCGTGCTGGGTGGCGTGGTGCTGGGGGTGATGGTCACGCTGACCTCGATCGGCGCCGGCGCGCTGGGCACGGTGATGCTGGTCTACCTGTACCCGTTGCGCCTGAACGCCGCCAAGCTGGTGGGCACCGACCTGGCCCACGCCATCCCGCTGGCGCTGATCGCCGGCCTGGGCCATCTGGCGCTGGGCAACGTCAACTGGACGCTGCTGCTGAACCTGCTGATCGGTTCGGTGCCGGGCGTGCTGATCGGCTCGGTGATCAGCACCCGCGCACCGCTGGCCTTCATCCGCTACGCGATCGCAGTGGTGCTGGGCGCGGTGGCGGTGAAGCTGCTGCTGACCTGAGCCGCCCGGGCCCGCCGCTCAGAGGCTGAGAGTCTTTCAGTGCGAGCGGGCGATGGCCGCCAGCGCGGCCGGATCCAGCACATGGACGGTGTAGCCGGCCACCTGCAGCACACCCTGGCTGGTGAAGCTGCGCATCAGGCGTGACAGCGTCTCAGGGGTGATCGCCAGCTGCGAGGCGATGTCGCGCTTGCGCATGGGCAGCTGGATCAGCGCGCGCTCCGGGTGCACCGGATCGGGCTGGCAGCGCTCGTTCAGCCAGGCCGCCAGGCGCGCTGGCGCATCCTTGTGCATCAGGTCATGGGTGTTGACCGCCAGCGCGCGCACCTCGCGCGCGAGTGTGGTCACCAGACGGCGCGCCAGCACCGGGAAGCGTTCCAGCACGCTGCCCATGGCCTCGCGCGAGAGCTCGGCGATCGTGGCGCTGGTCATCGCCCGGCCGTCGATCGCGTGGGGCTCGCCCAGCCAGCCGGCGCTCAGGTCCAGCCAGGCGGGGCCGTGCAGGTGGCGCTCGGTGCGGAAGGCCATGTCGCTGCCGCGCAGGCCCAGGGCCACATCGCCATCGACGACCAGCAGCAGGCCGCGGGGCCGCTCGCCCTGGGCAAAGACCAGCAGACCGGCCGGTACCCGGCGCGGCCGGGTGGCCTCGTTCAGCGCGGAGGCCTCGGCGTGGCCCAAGGCGGCACCGCCAAACAACTGCCCCCACTGGCGGGCATCAGGCAGCATCGACATGCCCGGGCCAAGCGGCGCGGGGGCGGCAGCCACGCGGCTCGAGGCGCGCAGCCGCGTCAGCGGTGCGCGTTCGGTCGGGGGGCTGGGGGGGCTGAGGGTAGGCTGGTCCATGCGGCTCTCGCGGCATTGCAGTCACTGGGTTGCGGTCGAATGTCAGCGAGCATTCACCCCCGTGTGTTGCGCCAGATCAAGCCCACTCCCCGCCAGCGGTTCTACCGCACGAGGTATGCGATCTGGCTCAAATCCTGCGGCCGCGTACCATCGGCTTTCGTGCCATTGAACGACCCGCGCCCATGAAACTGCTTCGCCTCGGCCCCCGCGGCCAGGAACGCCCGGCCCTGCTGGACGCCCAGGGTCACGCCCGTGACCTGAGCGGCCTGCTGCGCGACATCACCCCGCGCACCCTGTCGCCCGAAGGCCTGGCCGCGCTGCGGGCCGTCGATCCGGCCGCGCTGCCGCTGCTGCCCGAAGGCCTGCGCCCCGGCCTGCCCTGGCGCGGCTGCCGCAAGTTCCTGTGCGTCGGCCTGAACTACGCCGACCATGCCGCCGAAGCCGGCATGGCGCTGCCGACCGAGCCGATCCTGTTCACCAAGCAGCTCAGCAGCCTGGTGGGCGCCCAGGACACCGTGGTGCTGCCCCAGGGCGCCACCAAGGGCGACTGGGAGGTGGAGCTGGGCGTGGTGATCGGCCGCACTGCCCGCTGCATCGAGCCCGAGGAGGCGCTGGCCCATGTGGCCGGCTACTGCGTGGTCAACGATGTGTCCGAGCGCAGCTTCCAGCTGGAGCGCGGCGGCACCTGGGACAAGGGCAAGGGCTGCGACACCTTCGGCCCGGTCGGCCCCTGGCTGGTGACCGCCGACGAGGTGCCTGACCCGCAGGCGCTGGACCTGTGGCTGGACGTCAACGGCCAGCGCATGCAGACCGGCAACACCCGCACCATGGTGTTCGGTGTGGCCGCCTTGATCAGCACCATCAGCCGCTACTGCACGCTGCACCCGGGCGACCTGATCGCCACCGGCACGCCGCCGGGCGTGGGCATGGGCATGAAGCCGCTGCCGCGCTTCCTGCAGCCTGGCGACGAGATGCGCCTGGGCATCAGTGGCCTGGGCGAGCAGCGCCTGCCGGTGAAGGCCTGGGACCGGGCGCTGTTCGACGACCAGTGAAGGCCGTGATCAGTCGGGCTTGATCTTCGCCCGCGCGATCACCGGCTGCCAGCGCTTGCGCTCGGTGGCGATGAAGGCCGCGAACTCGGCCGGCGTGCCGCCCACCGCGATCGCGGCGTCCTTGGCCAGGTGCTCCAGCGCGGCGGGCTCGCGCATCGCCTTGCCACAGGCGGCGGCCAGCTTGTCCACCGCGGCCTGCGGCATCGACGAGGGCGCCAGCATGCCGTACCACTGGGTCATCTCGAAGCCCGGCCAGCCCTGCTCGGCCACGGTGGGCACATCGGGCAGCTGAGGCAGGCGCTGGGTGGTGCCGGTGGCAATGCAGCGCAGCTTGCCGGTCTTGATGAACTGCATCACCGCCGGTGCACCCACCGAGGCGGCATCGAGCCGCCCGGCCAGCAGATCGGTCAGCTGCGGGCCGGTGCCTCGGTAGGGCACATGCAGGATGAAGGTCTCGGTGGCCATCTTCAGGTATTCCATCGCCAGGTGGCCGGCGCTGCCGTTGCCGGCCGAGCCGTAGTTCAGCCGGCCCGGCTGCTTCCTGGCCAGCGCGATGAATTCCTTGAGGTTCTTCACCGGCAGGTCGGGGTGCACCAGGTACAGGCTGGGCACCTTGGCCAGCAGGCTGACCGGCTTGAAGTCCTTCAGCGGATCGTAGGGCAGCTTGTCGAAGATGAAGGGGTTCACCGCCAGCGTGCCGATGTGACCCAGGATCACGGTGTGCTGGTCGTCGGCGCGCGCCACTTCGGCCATCGCCACGTTGCCGGCGCCACCAGGTTTGTTGTCGACGAAGACGCTCTGGCCCAGCAGCCGGCTCAGCTCCTGCGCGCTGGCACGGGCCACGATCTCGGAGCTGCCGCCAGGGGCAAAGGGCACGACGAAGCGCACGGCCTTGGACGGCCAGCTGGCCTGGGCCCGTGACAGGGCAGGAAGGAGGCCGGCAGCGGCCAGCGCCAGCGCGTGGCGGCGGTTGAAGGCGGTGGTGTGTTCCATGGCCGGATCATCGCCAAGGCGATCGGCCCAGCGCCGTGGAAACCACGTAGGGACATGCCCGGGGCCCTGGAAGGACAAAAGGCCACCTTGCGGTGGCCTCTCGCGCCGGGGCTTCAGCCCTGGCTGGGTGTTGCGACACCGGTGACGGGTTCCGGCGTTCCGCCCATTGCTGCGGTCGGTTGGGTTTGTCGCAATGGAGATCATTGTGCAGCCACTCCGTGACGGTGGTGTGACGATTAAGGAAGGTCTGCACAACACACCGAACGGCGTGCTGATGCCCTGATCAGGTCGGAATGTGATGCTGCCAGCCCCGG